>PAEL01000077.1 GCA_002700775.1 Gammaproteobacteria bacterium
CAAAGTAGTCTTGCCGTGATCGACGTGTGCGATTATTGCTATATTGCGTATTTCCTCAACCACGATTTCCTTTTCCCTTTTTAAAAATAGAAAACTCCAACAACGGGCGTTTAGACAGACATCTATATAGGCAGATCTATTGTCAGTAAGAGAATAGGATTAGCGATACCCATCAAAACTCAAACTGAGAAATACGCTCTGTTTCAGACAAGCCCCTAAGCGTGTCGGCGGCGAGTATACACGAGAATCCGTTGCAAAATCAGTTTGATTTTCCAAATTCGAGCCCCTATTTAAAACTCAATGAGACTTTCCAGTTTGTGAAGAAAACAGGCACTCTGAATATTGATCTATTATGGTGCAATAATTGGAAGAACGCACTTAAATAGTGCGCTTCATGCCCCTTTATTTATATGTTCAACTTCTGACTAACAAGGCTCACAAGCAACAGCCAATGTTTCTAAGGGGCTTCCGGTTACCAATAATCAGATTATTTCGAAAAAAAACTTGGCACATTATTTGCTCAAGTTTCTGATAGATTATTAAAATCTTAGAAACCACCAATCAACTAATTATAGCTACCGGGTGAATTCTGCGGAATTAGTAGATTTTAACCCCCACAATTTGATCAACACTGCGAAATTTGTATTTTTAATTCTGATAAAGGAGAAGATGTAAAAATGGAATCAAAGACGAAGCTGGAGTACATCTGGTTGGACGGCAACGCTCCCACTCAAACACTACGAAGTAAGACTATGGTGAGAGACAACTTTGACGGCACCCTGGAGGGTTGCCCTGTTTGGTCCTTTGACGGAAGCTCTACGCAACAAGCTGATGGTAACGACTCCGACTGCTTACTAAAGCCTGTCGCTATATACCCAGACCCAGACCGAGCCAGTGCATTCCTTGTGATGACTGAAGTCTTGAATGCTGATGAGACTCCCCACATCACAAATGGACGCGCGACTATCGATGATGATGACGATGACTTCTGGTTCGGATTTGAGCAGGAATATTTTTTGTGGGATACAAAGACTAACTTACCTCCCGGATTCCCAAAAAATGGTTATGCAGCACCACAGGGGCCCTATTATTGTTCTGTAGGTGCTAAAAATGCCTTTGGGCGGGATATAGTCGAAGAGCATATGGACATTTGTTTAGAAGCTGGGCTTAATTTAGAAGGCATAAACGCCGAAGTCGCCCCAGGCCAATGGGAGTTCCAAATCTTCGCCAAAGGAGCAAAAAAGGCAGGCGATGAAATCTGGATCGCGCGTTATTTGTTAGAGAGAACTGCAGAGCGTTATGAGCTGGCCATTAACTGGGAGCCAAAACCTTTAGGTAAGGACCTTGATTGGAACGGATCAGGGATGCATGCAAATTTTTCAAATGGCTTGATGAGAGATGCCGGCGAAGAATCAGTATTCACAAAAATCTGTGAATCATTTGGAAAAAATATAGAACGTCATATCAGCGTTTATGGCGCAAATAACGATCAGCGATTAACTGGCCTACATGAGACTCAGTCAATCGACATGTTTAGCTACGGAGTGTCAGACAGAGGAGCATCAATACGCATCCCGATCGGGACAGTGCAAGACGGTTGGAAAGGTCGCCTGGAGGACCGGCGAACAGCTTCTAACGCAGACCCATACAAAGTAGCTGCTGTAATAATAAAAAGCTCAAAGGAAGGTCTATCTTCATAGGCTCGACAAGTAAAATTTTGCCTAGAAAAACGGGCCAGCAAACTGTCAAAAAACCCAGGCAAACCCTGGGTTTTTTGTTTTTAAGGCTGCACTTCCTGAGGCGTGCACCTCCAGAAAGTCTATATAAGTTGACTATGCACCAAATTAGTGCAATATTGTGCTCCCATTCTGCACTCGCTCTTCATCATCCATACAAAAGCACAAAGCGAGAGAGTGATCGCCACGGTAATTCTCACTTGGACCAGTTATTGCATATGAATTAGATCGTTAATCAACGTTAAAAACCAACCTGTGCGAGAGGAATAGTGTGACCAACGACGCAATCCACAAACGACTTCTCGATAGTCTAAATACGGCAGTGTGCCTGCTAGATAATAATCAGCAGGTTCGTTATTTAAACATCGCTGCAGAGCACCTACTTGATATCAGTTCTCAAAAAGCTCACGGGCTTTCACTTAAAGAGCTATTTATAAATCCAGATGGTGATCTCCTCGAAATCGAAGGAGCTTTATCGGACCGAGGTAACTTTACAAAACGAGATGCAAAATTAACATTATTAAATGGCAAGGGTTTAACAGTTGATTACTCGGTAAATATTTTGGGAGAAGGCACAGAAGACCAACTCCTCTTAGAATTCCGTTCGCTCGAACACTCACACCGGATTAATCGCGAAGAGTCTATAACTGCGGCCCATGCGACGACGCGGGAACTGGTCAGAGGATTGGCACATGAGATAAAAAACCCCCTTGGCGGCATCCGAGGTGCGGCTCAGCTTCTAGCAGAAGAATTGGCTAATCCAGAACTTCTAGACTACACAAACATTGTCATCGAGGAGGCAGATCGTTTACGAAATTTAGTCGATCGCCTAGTCGGATTAAGATCAATCCCTGATCTAAAACCCACAAACATTCATGAAGTTTTAGAACGAGTTCATAGCCTAGTTGAAGCCGAGTTTTCAGATAACCCGACGAAATTAGTTCGTGATTATGACCCTAGCATACCGGATTTACCCGCAGATCCAGAGCAACTTATTCAAGCGGCGTTGAACATCGTACGTAATGCCGTGCAAGCGCTCTCTAACTTTGAAAACGTTAAGAGCAAGAAAGAGATCGTATTACAAACGAGGATAATTCGTAACGCTACACTCGACGGAAAGTTCCATCGTTTGGCAGCTGTAATAAAATTTTTTGACAACGGGCCCGGAATTCCCAAAGACATTCAACATTCCTTATTTTTCCCAATGGTAAGCAGACGGGCAAATGGCACCGGGCTAGGCCTTTCGATCGCGCACGATATCGTAACCCGACATAACGGACAGATTGAATGCAATAGCGTTGAAGGAGAGACAACATTCTCTATGCTATTACCAATTAAGTAAAAAGAAACGAAACTGCGACCAACCAAAAATATCAGAAGCAAAAGTCAAAAAGAGGACTGCAACATGCGACAAAACAACTCTGTCTGGATACTCGATGACGATCGATCAATTCGATGGGTGTTAGAGAAATCCCTTGAAAAAACAGGCCTGAAAACAGAATCTTTTGAAAATGGTAATGAGCTTTTGCAAAGACTAACTCAAGTGTCACCGGAAGCGATCATCAGCGATATCAGGATGCCAGGAATCAGCGGGCTTGACCTTTTATCAAAGGTGCATGAAACGCACCCCGAACTGCCAGTAATTATAATGACCGCTCATTCTGATCTAGATAGCGCGGTTTCTTCTTACAGTAGAGGAGCCTTTGAGTACCTCCCGAAACCTTTTGATATAAGTGAGGCCATCGCAATGGCTAACAGGGCCCTTGCACATTCGAGAGAACAAAAAGCCAACGAAAAAAAAACAGAAGTTCTACCCGAGTCACAAGAAATTATTGGAGAAGCTCCAGCAATGCAAGAGGTGTTTCGCGCTATCGGCCGTCTGTCTCAATCTAATATTTCTGTTCTCATTAACGGAGAATCAGGGACAGGTAAAGAACTTGTCGCTCAAGCCTTACATCAGCATAGCCCGCGCAAGGAAGAGTCATTTGTTCCGCTTAACGTAGCGGCCATTCCAAAGGAATTAATAGAGTCGGAATTATTTGGTCACGAGAAAGGTGCGTTTACTGGCGCGACCTCCCAACGGACAGGTAGGTTTGAACAAGCGCATGGTGGCACTTTGTTCTTGGACGAAATTGGTGATATGCCAGCTGAAACACAAACAAGACTTTTGCGCGTTCTCTCTGACGGCGAGTTTTACCGTGTGGGAGGGCATACCTCGATCAAAGTGGACGTGCGTATTATTGCAGCAACCCACCAAAATCTAGAAAAGCTTGTTGAGCAGCATTTGTTTCGTGAAGACCTCTTTCATCGCTTAAATGTAATTAGAATCCATATTCCCAAACTTGCCGATCGACGGGAAGATATACCCAAATTAGCTACTCACTTTCTAAATTCGGCTGCCAAAGAACTCAACACAGAATCAAAAATACTAAACGCAGAAACAGAACAATACTTAACGAGATTAGAATGGCCCGGAAATGTTCGTCAATTAGAGAATTTCTGCCGTTGGATAACTGTCATGGCTTCAGGTCGAGAGGTCCATATCGATGACCTCCCACCAGAGCTCAAAGAACATGAAGAGCAGAATGTGAACGCATTAGATTGGACGAACGGCCTCCGTCTTTGGGCAGACAAACAATTAATGCTAGGCAACAAGTCTATCCTCAATGAAATCACGCCTATATTTGAAAAGACCATGATAGACAGCGCTTTAAAACACTCAGCTGGTGGCAAGAGAGAAGCCGCTATTTTGCTCGGATGGGGACGGAATACTTTGACACGAAAACTCAAACAATTTAGCGATTGATGCTAATCCAGTATTAATACAATCATTGGTTTGGCTCCAAGACATTGAGCGCTCGCACGAATTAAGGCTAATGAAAAATGATAAATATTGTACTTTACGAGCCTGAAATTCCACCCAACACAGGCAATCTCATTCGATTAGCTGCCAATGCAGGATTGTACCTACACTTGATAAAACCGCTAGGATTCGATCTCGATGATAAACGAATGCGTCGTGCAGGCCTTGACTATCATGACTACGCGGCACTAGAAGTGCACAATAATTGGAGAGCCTTCGTTAAAAAATACAGCCTGGATCAAGCTTACGGTATTAGCACAAAAGGAAACCGCTATTATCATCAGACAAAATTTTTGAAAGGAGACTTTATTATTTTTGGACCTGAATCAAGAGGGTTGCCAGACAGCGTGCGAAACGAGTTGTCCAATGAGCGCCTCTTGAGAATACCTATGGCAAAAACCAGCCGAAGCCTAAATTTATCGAACGCAGCCGCAATAGTTGCCTATGAAGCATGGCGACAGATTGACTTCGAGGGCGGCATCTAAAGACGAATTTCAACAGACTGAAAGCCCGTTCTACCACACTATTTTCTTCGACTCCGCCAAATTCCCTAATTTATTTGTTCGGCTTCTGGCGTATCAGAAGCTTGCTTTTGTTGTTGCTCTTTTTGCTGCGCGTAAAGCAGCTCGAAATTGATTGGAGCCAACATCAGCGCCGGAAAACTTCCTTTTACAACGAGACTATCTACCGCTTCGCGCGCGTAAGGATACAAAATATTCGGACACATCGTGTGCAGAACTTGCTCCAAGGCTGGCGCCTCAAAATCCTTACAAGTAAAAACACCGCCCTGCTGCACTTCAACTACAAAAGCAACTTGATCCTCGAGTTTTGCCTCTACAGTGAGTGAAAGAACAACTTCAAAAACACTCTCATCCACCTCAGTGCTGCGAGTCTTTACGTCAAAATTAATTTTCGGTTGCCACTCATTTTTAAATGATTGCGGGCTGCGCGGCGATTCAAACGAACAATCTTTTAAGTATATGCGTTGCAGCACAAACTGCGGTCCCTGGACCTCTTTACCTTGGTCTGCTCCTGAACCATTCGTATCATTATCTGCCATATCCAGTTCCTTTCACTCGCCAAAAGCGAATATTAAATTTTAACGCGGCACTTGCGTTCGTTATTAAATTGGCTCCTGTATTATGTGATCAAAGGCAATGATTGAGCTTGCCACTCACTAATACCGCCCCCCAATCGCACCACGTCTTCATAACCAGCACCGGTTAACTTTTTAGCAACGTCCCCTGACTGCTGACCAAGCTTACAAACAACGATCAGTGGAGTCTTCTTATACTTTGAAAGCTCAACCATTCTTTGCTCAAGTTTCGATGCTGGGATGTTAATCGCATCAACGATATGACCCGCGTCAAACTCTTTCTTATCACGTATGTCTATAAAAACGGCTTCGCTTCTGTTCACAAGCAGGATCGCTTCTTGAACACTTACGGAAGCGGCTGAGGTGCTGCGGTGATACAGAAGTATCCCACAAAAAAACAAAATCCAAAGTCCCGTTAAGATGGGGTGATTGCTCAAAAAAAATAGAAACTCAGCCATATATAAGTATCAGAATCCGAGAATGCAATAATAAAACCAACTAATTTGATCTTAGGACTAGAAAGCCAATTTGCATTATACACGCGCCCTTTGCATGTTAGAAGCAAACTGGCCAATAATTGAGTTCGCCTTGCAGTCAACTTTGAAGGATAATGTAGGTGAGATTTAGGGTTAGTTGAAACTTATTAGCTCCATGTTCCTAGAAACTTTCCATACAAAAAGGACAATTCCAAAAAAATGAAGGAGAATAAGCTCCCAAAAACGACGGCTCTACTCATGATTTTAGATGGGTGGGGACACCGAGAGAGTGCGGAAAATAACGCTATACGAGTAGCAAATACTCCAACGTGGGACATGTTGGTCAAAACCCGACCGCACACATTGATAAAAACCTCGGGAGAATCGGTCGGCCTTCCTGAGGGCCAGATGGGTAATTCTGAAGTAGGACATATGAATCTCGGAGCTGGTCGCGTCGTTTACCAGAATCTATCTAAAATCGACCGCGACATAAACAGCGGTAGTTTTTTTGAAAATCAAGCCCTACTTGCGGCCATAGAAGAAACCGTCAATAACAATTCGACGCTGCATATCTTGGGACTATTGTCACCCGGTGGAATCCACAGCCATGAAAGCCAAATTTCGGCGCTAATAGATCTAGCGCTTGAGAAGAAAGCCCCCAACATTCGTGTTCACGCGTTCCTGGACGGCCGAGACACCCCACCGCGTAGCGCTTTAAAGTCACTCACCTCGATCACCGAAAAACTAAACTCTACAAACGCGGGAGGTATTGCATCGATTTCGGGAAGGTTCTTCGCTATGGACCGAGACAATCGATGGGAGAGAATCCAACCGGTTTACAATATGCTGACCAGCGGAGAAGCTGTTTTCCAATTTGAAACACCAGAGATCGCCTTGGAAGAAGCTTATGCGCGGGGCGAGGATGACGAATTTGTTCAGCCGACAATAATTGGCAATGAAAGAAGTCCGGCGACGTCCATTCAAGACAACGATAGCGTAATATTTATGAACTTCCGCTCTGATCGGGCTCGTCAGATTACAAGAGCATTTACAGACAATGACTTTTTGGAATTTGACCGCAAAGTATGTCCCCAACTAGCTTCATTCACAACACTTACACAATATGCGTCAACGATAGATTCATCGATTGCTTATCCTCCAGAGAAAATAACAAATTGCTTGGGAGAAATCCTTGCAAATGCAGGGAAAAATCAACTGAGAATTGCTGAAACCGAAAAATATGCACACGTAACATTTTTTTTTAATGGAGGCATCGAAGAAAAATTTAAAAATGAGGATCGTATCCTCGTTCCATCGCCGAATGTCAAAACCTATGATTTAAAACCAGACATGTCAGCAATTGAAGTAACCGATCAGCTGATTAAAGCAATAGAGTCAAGAAAATACGACGCTATCATTTGCAATTATGCTAACGGCGATATGGTTGGCCACACAGGAAATTTTGAAGCAGCGATTGAAGCTGTAGAAGTTCTCGACCACTGCATGAGCAGGGTATTAGAGGTAATAACACGCACGGATGGAGAAATGCTTATCACAGCAGATCATGGGAACGTTGAAAAAATGCGCGACACGGATTCAAATCAACCTCTCACGTCACATACATCAGGACCGGTGCCTTTGGTTTATGTTGGAAAAAGCAAGAAAGATTTCTCATCTGAGGGAAGTCTTTGCGACATTGCACCAACTCTTTTAGCGATTCTGGATTTAAATCAACCACAAGAAATGAGCGGAGTAAACTTACTCGATAAATCGCGTAAAATATGACTCTGTTAAAGAGCGTATCTTGGTTTTGCCTCACCCGTCAAAGAAACCTGTTTTTTTTTCTCGCAATAAGCTTAGGATTTTCGCTGATTTCGGAGTTAGCACAAAGCCAAGTGGCGGGTTCAAAAGAACAGAGCCTAGAGTTAGAACTGTCTCAAATTCAAGCCGGAATAAAACAAATCGAGACCTGGCTCATCGATGCAAATACTAAGCTGAGCGAAGAACAACTCACTTTGCGGGAAACTGAAAAATCATTGACTGAAACTAGCCTAGCAATCTCTATAACCGAATCCAAAATAGAGAACACCATTAATCAGCTAAGCATGCTTCAAAGTGAAAAAAACACGATTGAAAAACGACAAACGCTTATTGAAGATAACTTAGAAAAAATCGTGCTAAGTTCCTATCTTAGAAGAAATACCAATTTTTTCGAAACTCTATTTCAATCTTCGAAAGCACTTAGTAATAAAAGGTTTCTACATTCAGCGAATTTAATCGCTCAAATGCAAAAAAAAATTCAAGGCGAATACATTGAGGTGAAGAAAGAGCTTGATTTGCTGGAGGTCTCCTTAGAGAAGGAAAAGCTGAAGATAACTAGTCAAAGAATCTCATTACAGGAGCAGGAAACTAGATTTAGAGAGAACCGCCTTGAAAAAAATCAAGTATTAAGTGAGCTCATAGCATCGATTTCGTCGCAAAACACTCAGCTGGAAGTTTTAGAAAATAACCAACAAGAACTGGAGGACTTATTAAAACAAATTCAGGCAATAACAAAAAAATCGGATATACAGACTCCTCTAGTTAATTTCTCTAGCTTGCAAGGCCGGCTTGCGGCTCCATTGCCCGGACAGATTTATAATCCATCTAGAAAACAGAATGGAGGCTCCACTATTGCGAAAGTCGGAATATCAATCAAAGCTGAAGCTGGCACTCCAGTCACCGCTGTTTATGACGGGCAGGTTGTTTTTGCGGACTGGTTACGCGGCCAAGGACTGCTGGTAATTGTAGACCATGGTAACGAATATCTTAGCCTCTACAGTGGCAATGAAGCGCTCGCAAAACAGGTCGGTGATATGGTTCTTACCGGGGAAGTCATTGCAACCAGCGGATTTCTTCCAGGGACTCTGTTACCCGGACTTTATTTTGAAATTCGTTATCAAGGTGAG
>PAEL01000078.1 GCA_002700775.1 Gammaproteobacteria bacterium
AAATAGTGAAATAATCCCCCCCCAAATTCTCTGTTTAATCGAGGTATTCAAAAACTTCTACCACCTTTGTCACTCCAGCAACATTTCGAGCTAAATTACCCGCTAGATTGCCTTCCTCTCGATGTACTAAACCCATTAAAAAAACTGCCCCGTTCTCTGTAACTACTCTTATCTGGTCGGAGGGTACGGTTTTGTCTGCAAACATCAGAGTTCTAACCTTTGTAGCGATCCATGCGTCGTTTCCGCGAGCGATTAAGCTTGTTTTTCCCGCGACTTCAAGCTCGTTTTGTATAGTCTTAATTTTTAAACTGGCTTCACGTGCTATTTCTGTGACTCGGTTTTTGAGTTGTTCCGATTGCACTTGGCCTGTGATAAGCACGAACCCATTGTGACTCGTAACGTCGATATTCGATTTTTTCAGCTCAGGTTCTTGCGCACGGACATTTACTCCTATTTTAGTCTCTATCGCCTTATCTTCAACCAGAGCTCCAGTTGTCCTCTCGGTTGGGTCTTCAGTTAGCCCATCTGGCCCTGTAGTTTGCACAAGGACTGTAGTGCATGAAGAAAGGAGAACAAAAAACGGGAAAAATTGTTTGTAATATCGTGTCATATATTTTCACCTCCAAAGAGCTTGTTATCTATTAGGTCACATAAGCAATGTATTATGACCAGGTGAACCTCTTGTATTCTAGCTGTTCTATCTGATGGAACTCGAATTTCGATATCGTTTTTACGAAGTTGGGAAGCGATTTTCCCTCCATCATTTCCCGTTAGCGCAATAACGCTCATTTCCCGCTCATGTGCTGCACCTATGGCTTGAACAATATTTGTTGAGTTTCCGCTTGTAGAGATAGCGAGGAGTGTATCGTTTGCCATTCCTAAAGCTAGAACTTGCTTTGAAAATATCTCTTCATAGCTATAATCATTAGCTATAGCTGTAATAGTCGAGGTATCGGTACTAATTGCTATAGCTGGAAGCCCGGGCCTTTCTTTTTCAAATCGGTTCAGTAATTCAGCAGAAAAGTGCTGAGCGTCTCCTGCCGAGCCACCATTTCCGCAGCTTAAGATTTTACCATTATCGAGCAAGCTTTTAAGCATAACCTCTGCAGCATTTAAAATTGGTGCGGCTAGCTTTGCAGCAGAAATTCGCTTTACTTCGATACTGTCTTCAAAATGTTTAGTTATTAGGTTCTCAAAGGACATTAATAAGGCTCCGGTATTATTTCTATATCGGCAAACGATGTTTTTTTTTCAGGTTTTCTTGAGATTAATATATATGTTGACACATTATTCCAAGATGTTTGAATACTTCTTTTTAAAGGTGTGTGGTTGCCTAGTGTGCGATTTCGTGACTCTTTAGCCGGATGGAATAGACGGCTAACTTTTATCATTTTCATGGGCTTTTACTGAGGAGAGAGCGGTTTTAATTTTCTAAAAGAATAGCCGCAAGGCCTTTTTTGAACACAGCAGGAGTAAGGGTTCGGTGAATTTGATTCGATCGATCGATTGTCAGCCCACCTGTAGCACCTTTGATAACATTAAGACTTTTCGGATCAAGCAGCTCCAATTGAGGATAAAGAGAAAATGCATCAGCACCAAGTGCACGGAGCCTTTGCAAGATTCCTTGGTCTTCAGGTAACGACTGATCTAGCGTTTTTCTGTTGCGCAGTTGGCTATGAATCATCCAAGGTGCGTCAACAAATATAATGCCATTGAGGTCTAAGTTGGCCTCTGGATTGTCATAACCGTTGTATACTGACGGCAGTGAGTAGACCGGAATGTTTTGAGCATAATAGAAGGCTAATGTCGGTTTTATCTGTCTCGCTTGTGCGGGGTTAGAAATTAAAAATATGAAATCTATATCTTTTCTTCCTCTTGGAATTTGAAACACATTGTTCCGAGGAATTGTTTGGATTAAGGCTCTTGCGCGAGATTCGCTTTCTTGAATTTTCAAAAAGTCTTTCACAAGAGAGCTGTAGTCCGTTTCTTGTTGATAGCTAATTTTTGCTGCTACCTGACCACCTAAGTCAAGCCAAGATTTTTCGAATAGTTCTTCTAAGCGTTTATAATCTGGTCCGTTTGGCGTAATTATTGCGGCTGTTTGATGGCCGGCTTTTGATGCTAAGGAAACTATTTCTTTCACTTCGTCCTCCGGAGAGAGGCCGAATTGATAAAATTTGGCTCGGCTTGTCATTGCTGAACTACCGCCCTCTGCAATAAATTCTTTTTCGCTTACATAATTTAGCGCAAGGGTCGGTATTGGAAGGTTTTTGAGTCTGTAAAGATCGATGACTTGGGCCTTGTCAAGAGGTCCTATAACTAGATCGACACCCTGTTCCACTGCTTCACGGTAAATGGAAGAGATCTCTGAAGATGTTTCTATGTTATAAAACTTAATTTTAGGGACGTCGCGTGATATGCGTAACTCGTCGTAGTAGGCACTTAAAAAGCCCTGTTTAATGGCGTTTCCAACCGGAGTTTTCAGAGGCAAAATCACGCCAACAAATTTTGGACGATTGTCCCAAGCTAATTCAAGTCTGGCTATTTCTGAGGGCAAGATTGAGGCAGCGGGGTGCTGTGCCCAAGTTCGACGCCATCTTGCGACGGCATCCAGTTGCCGACGAAGGCTGTAATTCTCTGACCTCAATCGTCTTGCGAGCTCAAGCCAACCCCGAGAGTCGTATGTATCAGATGTGCTTGCGACAAAATCAAGCTGTGTTTCATTCAGGCGGCTGAGAGCTGCCCAAACCAAGTCCGAGGTTTTTTGTGATTGAGGTGTTAAATGCTCATATGATTCCAATAAATCGGTCGCAGCCGCAAATTTGTTTAGCATTAGAAGACCGCGGCTTTTCTGAAAGAGCCATTCTGCTAATAAATCAGCACTAACTTTTTCGATATCAGATGTTTTTATCAAGCTGAGTTGCTCTAGGGCTGTGGCGGGCTCTGTAAATTCATAGGATAGACGAGCAAGTAAAACAATAGACTGCATGCGGATAGAGGGGTCTGTTACTTTATCGCCGTTGTTTTTTAACAGGCTTTCCATTCTGCTCGCGACCTTTGGCGCAAGCGAACTATTGTTCTGCTCAGAGGTCAAAGTTAAAGCTGTATTCCAATTGATCAGCGCTTGGTTGAAGGAACCGAGATTTTCGAGCTCATGCGCTTGCGACATTAGTGATTCAATATCGATTCCGCTGGCTACCTTCTCTGTTTGAAGTTTTTGAGTTCCGCATCCAGTTATGAGCAACCCGATGCTCAAATAGCTTAGTAAGGTTAATATTATTTTTTTTAACGTTGAAGGATGTGTCATTTATTAACCGTGGTAGATAATATTCGGATCGTTTTTAAAACAAAACCTGTCGAATCGTTTTGAAAGACTTCAATATGCTATGTTAAGAGGCAGGCAGGCGCAATTGTTGCGTCGATTAATTTCTTACAATAGGTGGTTCAAGTTGGAATCGCAACCATGACGGATAAATTGTATGACAGGTAAATTATATGTTGTGGCCACCCCAATAGGTAATTTGGAAGACATCACTCTGCGAGCAATCGAAACTCTCAAAAACTGCGATCTTATCGCAGCGGAGGATACGAGGCGCAGTCGGAAATTGCTCAATCATTATCAGATCAAAACAAGGTTGACTTCCTATCATGACTATACAGCTTCTCGTGATGTAGAGGGATTGCTAGCGCTGCTGGAGGATGGTGCTAAAATTTCATTGATCTCGGATGCGGGGACGCCATTGATTTCAGATCCAGGCTATAGAATTGTGGCCCTGGCTAGAAAAAAAGGAATTCTTGTGTACCCCATTCCTGGGGTGACAGCGCTTGCGGCCGGCTTGAGCGTGGCTGGGTTGCCGACAGACCGCTTTGTATTTGAGGGGTTTTTACCGGCCAAGGAGGCTGCTCGTCGCCGCAGGTTGGAGGCGTTAAAAAATGAATCGCGCACTATTGTGTTTTACGAGTCGCCTCATCGACTTCGGGTTAGTTTGCGAGCTATGGTTGATGTATTTGGTCAATCAAGAGGAGTTTTTCTTGCTCGCGAGCTTACGAAGCGGTTTGAAAATCACTTTTATGGTGACGTTGCTTCTGCGCTAGCGTGGATTGATGAAAACAATGATCGAGGCGAGTTTGTCATAATCGTCGAGGGACGCAAGCAAGAAGTTAGTCTGACGTTATCAGAGGAGAGGGCCTTAGAGATCGTTTCTATCCTTCAAGAAGACTTACCTGTGAAACGTGCAATAGCTGCTGCGGCTCGTATAAATGGAGTTAGGAAAAATTCTCTCTATCAACTGTACCTTGCAAAAAAAAATAGTTCGATTACGTAACATATGCTGCACAGGCTTCTTGTTCTTTTCTTCAATCTGCAATAGGATCCTTTATGAGTCAGCCGGGCAATTGCTGTTCTCATTTTTCCGTAAGTGAGGAGAGAGGAAAGTCCGGGCTCCGAAGAGCAGAGTGCCAGGTAACTCCTGGGAGGCGCGAGCCTACGGCTAGTGCAACAGAAAACAAACCGCCACGGCACCTCGGTGCGGAGGTAAGGGTGAAATGGTGCGGTAAGAGCGCACCGCGCGACTGGTAACAGTTCGCGGCAAGGTAAACCCCACTCGGAGCAAGGCCAAATAGGAATCATTTAATGCTGCTCGCATTTGATTCGGGTAGGCCGCTAAAGATTTGTGGTGACTCAAATCTTAGATGAATAATTGTCCTAGACAGAACCCGGCTTATAGGCTGGCTCAATTCAATATCAATTCCTCCTAGGCCCTTATCTGTATTTTGCTTACTCGAAAGTTGCAGAATTGTTGTCAGACTTTCCGTCCTATGCTTTGAGAAATTCCCGATTCAGACGCTTTGACTCGATGCTGCCTGGCTTTAAATACAGAGTCTTATATATTTCTTTTGCTCCCTCCCTTTTGGTTTAGGTTTGATTAACATTGCTTTTTAGTTAAATAAGTGGTATCCAGTGGTTTAAAGTGGGATAATATGGTGAATTGTGGCGTTATGCCTCGCTTAACTCAAAAGACTTTAGAGAATGTTTCGAGGAATCAACAACGTAAATTTGGATGCTAAAGGCAGGCTTGGTCTGCCTCTAAGATATCGTGAGCAATTAACTGAGAGTAATGTTGAGCAGCTGGTTATCACTATCGATACAAATCATAAGTGTTTGCTTCTTTATCCGCTTAGGGAGTGGGATCGTATTGAGAGAGAGATCGAATCATTGTCTAGTTTTGAGCATATGTCTCGCCGCGTCAAACATCTTCTGATTGGTCACGCTACAGATTTAGATATAGACAACAATGGTCGGATATTAATTCCACGAGAGCTAAGGCTCTATGCTGATTTAGAAAAACATGTATCTCTTGTTGGTCAGGGAAAGAAATTAGAGATCTGGGATCAGGCTGCTTGGGTGGCACAAAGGGAGCTTTGGTTTAGTGATCCTCTAACGGCGCAGGAGTTGCCTGATAAATTGAAAGCTTTGGCGCTCTGAATGGGCATTGGCAATCTATATCTCTACTGAGGAGCGATTAGAGTGCGATATGGAATACGATGAGCATCAGGGGATATTAATCGAGGAGGCAATCCAGGCCATGGTATACGATACCTCTGGTAACTATGTTGATATGACCTTCGGTCGCGGGGGGCATGCTCAGAGAATGCTCCATAGTCTAGATGATACCGCTCGATTGTTGGTTTTAGATAGAGATCCAGAAGCGATTCAAGTAGCAAAAGAATTGGCAGAAAAAGATGATCGAGTTACCTGGGCTCATGAAAGATTTGGCAATCTTGGTGAGTTAGTAATTGAAAGTGAGAGTTTGCATGGAGTTTTGTTTGACCTTGGGGTTTCTTCTCCACAATTGGATGACCCACGAAGAGGGTTTAGTTTTCTACGAGATGGGCCACTTGATATGCGCATGGACTCGAGCAGAGGGTTTTCGGCTGCCGAGTGGATTAGTTCGGCCTCTGAGGAGGAAATTTCAGACGTTATTTATCGGTATGGGGAAGAGCGGCATTCGCGCCGTATGGCCAAGCGTGTTGTTGAAGCTCGCCGCTTGAAGCCTATATCAACAACGTTGGAATTGGCAGAGCTGTTTAAGGCGGCCCATCCCTCTTGGCAACGAGATCGGCACCCAGCTACAAAAGCCTTTCAAGCTATACGCATCCATGTCAACAACGAACTAGATGAGTTGTCTCAAGGTTTAGATATTGCCTTAGACCGTCTCTGCGTTGGAGGGCGGATAGTTGTTATCAGTTTTCATTCTCTTGAAGATCGCATAGTTAAGCGCTTCATGAGTCGGCACACGAGAGGGGATGATTTTCCGCGAGGGCTTCCAATAACCGAATCCGAGCTCCGTCCACGTTTGAAGTTGATAGGCAAGCCGCGGAGGGTTTCGTCGTTGGAGCTGGCTGATAACCTCAGGTCTCGGAGTGCGATTATGCGGGTTGCTCAAAAAATTAAGTAAATATTCCATGAGTATTTGATTTTGTTTGGCAGGAGTTTTGATATGAGGGCAAATCGCCGTATAGAAAAAGATCTCTCTTATTCTCGGACATCTCGCTCACCCAAACTGATTGAGCAAATAGGCCTATTTAACACAACTACTTTTGCGTTTCTTCTTCTTGTGTTTTTTGCTTCGGCTTCTGGGATATCTGTAATACGTGCCACCCATGACTACCGTCATCTTTTTATTAGTCTACAGGAGTCTCGGGAACACTCAAATCAGTTGGGTGTGATATGGGGGCAATTGTTAATTGAGCAAAGCACATTTGGCGTAGATGGACGAATCGAACAAAAAGCGGTTGAGCTTTTGGAAATGCGCGTGCCTGCGGTGGAAGAAATTGTTATGGCAAAGTTTTAATGTCTCCGTGCCAGAGAAGGAGTGTCTGACAATGGACAAAAATAAAGGAGAACGTTTGAGAGAGCCTTATCGACAAGTGCGCGGGCGTTCTTTAGGGAGAGGAAATTGGCAAAAATTTTGGCGTCTTAATTTTCTATTATTTTTGATGTTCGTTTGTGTCGGAATTGTTAGCTGGAGATTAAGTTCGGTGCAAATACTGAATCGTTCATTTTTCCAAAATGAAGGAAAAAACCGAACAATCCGAACGGTCCCCCTTGAGGCTAGCAGAGGATTGATTCTTGATCGTAATGGGGAGCCGTTGGCAGTAAGCACTCCCTTAACTTCAATTGGAATAAATTTAAAGAACACCGATCTTGACCGCAGTGAAATTTTGGCCCTCGCTAATACATTGAGTCTTAACGGTGATGTTTTGGCTAGCCGGATTCAGAACAATTTAGGTATGGGTAGAAATTTTATCTATATAAAGAGACACCTACCCCCGACTGAGGCAGATCAAGTCTTGAATCTTGGCGTTCCGGGAGTGGAGTCTCGAACAGAGTACCAAAGATTTTATCCTCAAGGGGAGGTCGCTGCACATATTGTCGGCTTTAGTAATGTCGATGATGTGGGCCAGGAAGGCCTCGAGTTAGTGTACGACGAATATCTAAAGGGAAGTCCGGGTAAAAGGCAGGTTGTTGAGGATGGTAGAGGAAACATCTTGGAGGAAATAACTACGCTTAAGAATGCGGAGCCAGGAAATAATTTAGAGTTAAGTATAGACTTTAGGTTGCAAAATCTCGCCTACAAGGAGCTCAAGGCCGAGTTTGTTAAAAGGCGAGCCAGATCGGCAACAATAGTTGTTTTAGATGTTTCGAGTGGAGAAGTTCTTGCGATGGCCAATCAGCCCTCCTACAACCCCCACAACAAAAGCAATCTGACCGATTTTAGTTTAATGCGCAATCGCGCTTTAACAGATGTTTTTGAGCCAGGGTCAACGGTGAAAGCGTTCACGATCGCCGCGGCGTTAGAATCTGGCATGTATCACCCAAGTACAATTATAGAGACTAGCCCTGGGTGGATGATGGTTAATGGCAATGAAGTTAAGGACATTCATGATTACGGTACTTTAAAGTTGAGTCAGGTAATTACAAAGTCGAGCAACATCGGAACTAGCAAAATTGCCTTTGATATCGGGCCCGAGCCGATACGCGATCTTTTAGAGCGAGTTGGGTTTGGGCGAGCCACTGGAACTGGGTTTCCGGGAGAGCGCTCAGGAGTTCTTCCTAGCCCAGTTAGGTGGAGTAAAATCGAGACAGCAACACTGTCATATGGTTATGGCCTTTCTGCTACAGCATTGCAATTGGCTCAAGCATATTCAGTTATCGCTGATCGAGGCATCCTTAAACCTGTAAGTCTAATAAAGCTCAGTGATGAGGAGATCAATAGTTTGCCGCGCCAAAAAGTTCTAAGTTCTGAGCTGAGTTTGCAGGTTCTCGATATGTTGAGTTCGGTGGTCGATGTTAGTAGAGGCGGTTCTGCGGTTGGAGCCAAAGTTCCTTTTTACAAGGTCGCCGGCAAAACAGGGACAGCTCACGTGGTTGGAGACAGTGGATATGAAGAGAATCTTCACAACTCTTTATTTGTTGGATTAATACCAGTTTCAAAACCAAAACTTGTGATAGTGGTCGTTATTAATGAGCCAAAAGGAAGTGAGCATTATGGAGGGCAAGTCGCTGCGCCGGTATTTTCTCGAGTAGCATCTGGGGCTATGAGGGTCTTAAATATTGTTCCAGACGATGTGCCGTTGTTGTTATCTGCTGGGGAGCAATAAGAATAGTGAATCTCTCCTTACCTGCAAAGAACGCATCGCGGCTCAGAGAATTGTTAAAGGGGCTTCACAATATTCCTGACTTTGATCGACATGATGTTGAAGTTAATGGAATACAGATTGACAGTCGAATAATTTCAAAAGGTGATCTTTTTATTGCTTGTCGTGGTCGAAACTGGGACGCAAGGGATTTCGTCGCGAAAGCAATTGATGCAGGTGCCAGGGCTGTTTGTGTCGATGCAGACGATGACTGGCACGATGTACAAATTGTCGGCGAGGTTCCTGTCGTTGCAATTAACAATTTATCAGAAAATGTAAGTCTAATCGCTGGTCGGTTTTATGATCACCCAAGTGATGACCTCTGTTTGATTGGTATTACTGGAACAAATGGCAAAACCTCATGTTGTCAGTTTGTTGCTCAAATTTTTGAGGGTCTGGGTCTAAGCGCTGGAACAATCGGCACCTTAGGATTCTCAATGGGTTCTGGGGATCAATGCTTTCCAGTTCCTGGAAATTTGACGACTCCCGATTCAGTGCATATTCAAAAGGGGCTGCGAATACTTCGAAACTCTGGTGCTCGAGTTGTAGTTATAGAAATGTCATCTATTGGTTTAGATCAGCACAGGGGTGCGGCACTAAATTTCAATTCAGCGGTTTTCACCAATTTGACAAGGGATCACTTGGATTATCATAAAAATATTCAAGATTATGCTAAATGTAAGAAATCGCTCTTCTTAATAGATAGCTTGGAATCTGCGGTGGTAAATCTCGATGATCCGTTCAGTAGAGAGATAATTGAGGAGCTCAATCAAGATATTAAGCTTTGGACATATAGCAAAAAAAATCCTAAGGCATCGGTATATGCTGACGAAATTATACTGCGTGAGGAGGGCTATTATATGCAACTTCATACCCCTATCGGTTCGATGGAGATCGAAGGGGCCTTGCTTGGTTCCTTCAATATATCAAATGTCCTGGCTTCTATCGCAACGGTTTTTTCAACGGGACTTTCCAACGCGACTCAATTGACGGATTTCTGTACTTGCGTACAAAATCTTCGACCTGTTGATGGGCGGATGCAGCTCATAGATGTAGAGACGGACGTTACGGTTTTGGTTGATTATGCTCATACTCCAGATGGGCTTCGAGCAGCACTGAATGGTGTTCAGCCACATGCCTCTGCGGAAATATGGTGTGTTTTTGGCTGCGGAGGCGAGCGTGATGTTGGGAAACGCTCCCGTATGGGGAGGATTGTCGAAGATTATTCTTGTACGGCGGTCGTCACAGACGACAATCCTAGAGCCGAAGATGGGGACAAAATCATTAAGGATATTCTTAAGGGGTTTAAAGACCCCCAAAATGTAAAGATTATAAGAGATCGGGCCAAGGCGATTTCCTATGCCATAAATTCTGCGAAGCCCAAGGCTTTGATTCTTATCGCTGGGAAAGGGCACGAAAATTATCAAGAAAAAAATGGGATCAGAAAGATGTTTAACGATTTGGATTGCGCACGACATGAGCTTTTAAAACGCAAGGAAAAATAAAATGATTGGTTCACAATCGCTCAATTCGCTTGCTCAAAATCTTAATCCTACTGTTAAAGAAGCGCTCATCGAATTCTCAAGTATCTCCACTGATACTCGATCCTTGAAAAAAGGTGATTGCTATATTGCGTTGATTGGAGATCGTTTTGATGGCAATGATTTCCTAGAGGTAGCAGCAGCATCGGGCGCAGTGGCCGTTATTTGCAGCAGAGCTGTTGATATTAAAATCCCTTCGCTAGTGGTAGAGAATACTCAACTGACTTTGTCTGCGATTGCTAAGGAAAATCGTGTGAGGAGCGGGGCCACTTTAATTGCTTTGACTGGTAGCCAAGGAAAAACTTCCGTTAAAGAAATGTTGGGTTTGATTTTAAGCCGAAATGGAAAAACCCTTACAACTAAAGCAAATCTCAATAATACGATTGGAGTTCCGTTGACATTAATTGAGCTCACAGGAGAAGAAAAGTTTGCAGTAGTTGAGATGGGAGCAAATGCTAAAGGAGAAATAGCTAGAAGTGTCGATGTCACAAAACCTAATATTGCTCTAATAACAAATGCTAATTCGGCCCATTTGGATGGTTTTGGATCTTATGAGGGTATTGTGCAAGCTAAGGGCGAAATTATAGACGGTCTTGGTCGGGATGGTGTTGCGGTTTTAAATGCAAATCAAAAAAGTTGTGATAAATGGGTTGAGCGAGCTGGTTCGAAAACTGTCAGATTGTTCAGTTATGGGATGCGTAATAAAAGCGCTGATTACCAATGCTCTCTGGCCAGATTCAACCCGGCGGGGGATATAAGTTTTGATCTTTTTTGCCCTCAAGGGGAATTATCGATTACTTGGCCGCTCTTGGGTGAGCACAACGTAGAAAATGCTCTTGCTGCGGCTGCATGTGCTCTTGAGAGCGGTGTCAGTTTAGAGCACGTTAAAGAAGGTCTCATGAGAATGCGGCCAATTCCGGGGCGCTTATATTCAAATAAAGGTATCAACTCGTGCACTGTTATTGATGATACGTATAACGCTAGCCCAAGCTCCTTTCATGCTGCAATAAATGTGCTCGCTTCTCAAGGTTCCGAGGAGACCGATCGAACTATTTTAGTTGTTGGTGACATGCTGGAGCTTGGCGGTAAAGCAGAAATGTTTCACAAAAGGTTGGGGGCTGAAGCGAGGTCAGCTGGTATTACAGATTTGTGGGCAATCGGGGTTTTTGCAGACTCAATTGTTAAATCGTTTGGGGCTGGTGGCGTTTCTTATGATCAAATCGAAGATGTGTCTGCCGAATGCGTGAAGGCGGCGCAACCAGGAGTCATATTTTTAGCAAAAGGTTCCAGAGGCTCTAGGATGGAGAGGGTTGTAGATGTTCTGATGGTGACCGATAACTAGGGTAATAACTGCCACTGATTTGTAAAGAGTTTAAATCTGATTGAGGTATTCGATGCTAGTCTGGCTATTCAACAGCTTAATGCAATTTAATAATGACTTTGGAGTTGTTCAGTATCTTTCTGTGAGAGGTATTTTTAGTTCGATAACAGCTCTTGGCGTTTCGCTTGCTATTGGACCAATCCTTATTCGACATTTGGGTCAACGCGATATAGGGCAGGTTGTCCGCGGTGATGGACCGCAGACTCATTACTCAAAAGCCGGGACTCCGACCATGGGTGGGGCACTGATATTGATAAGCATTACTATAAGTACTCTTTTGTGGTCAGATTTGAATAATCATTACGTTTGGATTTTGCTTTTGACTACTTTGCTTTTCGGTCTCATCGGATGGGTAGACGATTATCGAAAGGTTTTTGAAAATAATTCAGCAGGTCTCTCAGCGAGGTGGAAATACTTTTGGCAGTCGCTGGTTGGATTGGCCGCGTCCCTTGTTCTTTACTACAGTGCCTCAGGGCCCTCGGAAATAAGCTATGCGGTGCCATTTTTTAAAACTATCGCCATAAATATTGGTGTGGTCTATGTTGTCATCAGTTATTTTTTTGTTGTTGGTTTTAGTAATGCTGTAAATCTTACTGATGGGCTTGATGGCTTGGCTATATTGCCTTCGGTTTTAGTAGGTGGCGCGTTGGGAGCAATTGCTTATTTAGCGGGCAATGTTGAGTTTTCCAATTATTTGAATATTCCTTACATAGAGGGTGCTGGGGAGATAGCGGTGTTTTCTGGAGCTTTGGTTGGAGCCGGCTTAGGGTTTTTGTGGTTTAACACCTATCCGGCTCAAATTTTCATGGGCGATGTAGGGTCGCTGGCACTTGGTGCCTCTCTAGGTATTATGGCGATTATTGCAAGACATGAGATTGTTTTAGTGATTATGGGTGGAGTGTTTGTGGCCGAGACCTTGTCTGTAATATTGCAGGTCATTTCCTTTAAATTTCGTGGGAAAAGAATTTTCAAAATGGCTCCGTTGCATCATCATTTTGAGTTATCTGGATGGCCAGAGCCTAGGGTAATTGTTCGATTTTGGATTATCACATTTGTCTTGGTTTTAGTTGGTCTTGCTACCTTAAAACTGCGTTGAGCGGGCTTGTATGAAGGTTTTTTGATGACGAAGAATACAATAATTCTTGGTATGGGACAGACTGGCTACTCTGTTGCTCGTCATTTATCAAAAAAAGGGGAGGCATTTAGTGTCGCGGATTCGAGGCAAGCACCTCCTTTGATGGAAAAGTTCCGGGCCAATTTTCCGGATATTCAAATTAGGCTTGGAAATTTTTCTGCTCAAGAATTAATTGGCGCTGATCGGTTAATTGTGAGTCCGGGATTAAACTTAAAACAAGAAGCAATTGCGGCGGCCTGCGCTGCAGGTGTTGAGATTACAGGCGACATCGATATTTTTTCAAAAGACGCCGATGCTCCGATAGTGGCGGTGACTGGGTCAAATGGGAAAAGCACCGTCGTTTCAATGCTTGCAAAGATTCTCCAGGCAGATAACAAGGAATTTGGACTGGGTGGAAATTTAGACGGTGAGCAGTGCAGGCCCGCTCTGGATCTTTTGGGCGATGAATCGGTTGAATTTTATATCCTAGAGCTTTCGAGTTTTCAACTGGAGACTACTCAGTCGTTAAACGCCTACATCGCTATGATTCTCAATCTGGCTGATGATCATATGGATCGTTACCGAGATCTGGATTCATATCGCTCCGCAAAGAGAAAAATTTTCAACGGTTGTTTGAATGTCGTTGTTGACAGAAATGACAACGAAAGTAGGT
Source organism: Gammaproteobacteria bacterium (assembly GCA_002700775.1). Lineage (GTDB taxonomy): Bacteria > Pseudomonadota > Gammaproteobacteria > Pseudomonadales > Pseudohongiellaceae > UBA9145. The sequence continues at coordinate 13,410 of PAEL01000078.1, forward strand.
ACGCTGAAAAGCTTGGCGTTCCAGTTTTTTATTTTGATTCGATGAAACATTGTAAATCCGGTGTTGGCCTCTGTCGTGATGAAAATGATCATTGGATGAAGCTGGGTGACAAAAACGTGATTCGAGTGAAAGATTTGCAAATTAATGGAAAGCATAACCTTAACAATGCGCTTGCTGCAGCTACTTTGGGAGTAGCATTAGGCTGCAAGTTGAGCTCGATCGCTAATGGTTTGCGCGAATTTGAAGGGCTTGATCATCGCTGTCAATTTATAAGATGTGTAAGGGGGGTTGACTTTTACAACGATTCAAAATCGACCAATGTTGGTTCCCTTCTCGCTGGTTTGCGAGGTTTCGTGCAAAGGAAAAAGAAGTTAATTCTGATTGCAGGCGGCGACGGAAAAAGAGCTGATTTTCGTCAGTTAACCAGTTCGGTTTCTGAAACGTGTGATGAAGTTATTTTAATTGGATCGGCAGCCGAAGAGATTAGTTTTTGCTTGGATGCAAAAACAAAGCAAACTCGGGCTGGCGATCTTGAGGAGGCGGTTCTGCTTGCATCAAAGGCAGCTGAACCATCTGGCGTAGTGTTGTTTTCACCCGGCTGTGCAAGCTTCGATATGTTTTCTGATTTTCGGCACCGCGGTGAAACCTATAAAAAATATGTTGATCAACTTTAGCTCTCAAGCATGATGAGGTTCCAGTCAGGAGGTTTTTGTGAAAAATTTCGCAGTCAAGATATCCTCGCCCAGGGGTAATCTGGGGCCAAGTCGAATTCGAAACAGTCGGGGTGTGGTCGCTGAATTAAATATTGTTGCTGTCGCTTCTGTTTTGTTACTTGCGATCGGACTCTTAATGATGACTTCCGCCTCAATAGAAACTGCTAGTAGTAACTATAATGAACCGTTCTATTTTTTAGCACGACAGGTTGTGTTTATGGCTGTCGGAATTATAGTGGCAATTTTTGCAATTCTTACTCCAATGTCTTTTTGGAAAGGTGCATCGCCGAGTTTGCTGATTTTTTCATACATTCTTTTAATTTTAGTTTTTGTCCCCGGCCTGGGTCACGAGGTAAGGGGAAGCGCGCGTTGGATTTCGCTTGGGTTTTTTAATTTGCAGCCATCAGAGTTGGCAAAACTTTTTATGGTTTTTTACGTTGCGTCTTACTTGGAAAAGAATATAAATGAAATAAAAGACAATTGGGGTAAGTTTTTGTGGCCGCTAAGTGTCGCAGGTTTTGCAGCTGCGTTACTCCAACAGGAGCCAGATCATGGTGCTATGGTGATTTTATTAGTCACAGTTTTCTGTCTTGTTTTTTTGGCAGGAGCGAAGCTTATTCGCGTGCTAAGTCTGCTTCTCTTATTCGGGGTTGTTGGAGTGCTCGTGGCTAGCACAAAGCCGCATGTGCTTGCGAGATTTGTTTCATTTATGGATCCATTTGATCAACAGTATGTTTACACGTCAGGTTATCAGCTTGCGCAGTCACTCATTGCGTTTGGTAGAGGCGAGGTGTTCGGAGTGGGTTTGGGAAATAGTATCCAAAAGCTTTATTTTCTCCCAGATGCGCACACAGATTTTGTGCTGGCTATAATTGCTGAAGAACTTGGTATGGTTGGCGTCTTAGTTGTTGTCTCTTTGATAGGGGCCTTAGTGTTGAGTGCATTTTTCATCGGGAAGAAAGCCCAGGCGCAGAATAGATTATTTGAGGCGTTTGTTAGCTATGGAATTGGATTGCTATTCACCGGTCAGGCTCTGATAAATATTGGTGTAAATATTGGGCTGATGCCCACAAAGGGTTTGACCTTCCCATTTTTAAGTTACGGTGGTGCAAGCTTGATCGTCAGCTGCTTAATGTCTTCATTATTGATGCGAATTCAATTTGAATTAGGGCATGCTTTAGTTAACAAAGCCAACCAATAGGTTCTGATCATGGTGAAAAAGCGCAGGGTTCTAATAATGGCTGCTGGCACTGGAGGTCATGTTTTTCCAGCTTTGGCAATTGCAGAGCAATTAGCGTTGAAAGGAGCTGAAATTCACTGGATGGTTACTCGGAGAGGAATGGAAGCTGATTTGTTGGCTAACTCGGGCTATGTTCTGCATAAAGTTACAGTAGAGGGTCTTAGAGGTAAGGGAATCTTTAAAATCATGAGTGCGCCACTTATGTTATGCAAGGCTGTTTATGAATCGCTTAAAATATTTTGGGTAGTTAAACCAGATTGTGTTTTAGGAATGGGTGGGTTTGTTTCTGGACCTGGTGGGATGGTCTCAGTGTTTTTGAGAAAACCACTTGTGTTACATGAACAAAATGCTGTTGCCGGATTTACCAATAAAATTCTTGCAAAGTATGCATATATGGTTTTTGAATCTTTTCCCGGGACGTTTAATGATTCGAAAGTTAATCTGCAGACGGTTGGAAATCCATTGCGAAGGTCGATAATCGACCTGGCAATTAAAGATGTAGGGTTAAGGCAATGGGATCATTCTATACGTCTTCTGGTGTTAGGGGGCAGTCAGGGTGCTCGGGCTATAAACGATGTCCTTCCCACTTTATGCTCTCAATTTAACGGACAAACAAATCTTTTAGTGCGACATCAAACTGGTCAGGTTGATTTTAACGAGACATGCGCGGCTTACTCTAGCGCCGGTGTGGATTTGGACAATGGTCACGTTTTGTGCACACCATTTATTAAGGATATTGCTGAAGCGTATGCTTGGGCTGATGTGGTTTTATGTAGGTCCGGCGCCAGCACTTGTTCCGAAATAGCTGCGTTAGGCCTGCCTGCTATTTTTGTTCCTTATCCATTTCATGCAGATAGGCAGCAATTTCATAATGCTCAATTCCTTGTAGAAAAAAGAGCTGCAATCTTGGTGCCTCAGCAAGAATTAACGGCGAATAGGATTGAAGAATTGCTACGATCTTTCGAAGTTGATCATAGTAAATTAAATAAAATGCATTCTCAAAAAATTGAAACTAACTTCTTGGCAGCTGATCAAATAATCGCTGAATATTGCCTGGAGAGAGCGAATGCTTGAGCAAAGAATAGAAAGCTTTGTCCCAGAAATGCGACGTATTAAAACGATTCATTTTATCGGAATAGGGGGGGCAGGGATGAGCGGCATTGCTGAAGTGTTGCTCAATCAAGGATATAAAATCACAGGGTCCGATGTGCTTTCTTCGGCTAATACGGACCGACTACAGAAGATGGGAGCTAAAATTTACATTGGGCATCAAGCGAAAAATATTGAGAAATCAGACGTTGTTGTCTATTCAAGCGCGATCGAGGCCGATAATCCTGAAATGGTTGCAGCAAATAGCACGGTTAAGCCATTGATTCCGAGGGCGGAAATGCTTTCAGAGTTGATGCGTTATAGGCATTCTATAGCAATCGCAGGAACACATGGAAAAACTACAACTACGAGCTTGCTAGCCTCTGTTTTGGCTGCTGGCGGAGCAGATCCAACTTTCGTAATTGGCGGTTTATTGAACAGTGCGGGGGCCAATGCGGGTCTCGGGACGAGTAATTATTTAGTTGCTGAGGCTGATGAGAGCGATGCATCGTTTATGCATCTTCAGCCAATTGTTGCAGTTGTTACCAATATTGAAAATGACCATATGGGCACTTATGGTGGAGATATAAGCAGATTAAAGGAAGCATTCTTAAGCTTTCTTCATAATTTGCCTTTTTACGGGCTTGCAGTTTTGTGTATCGATGACCCGGCTATTCGTGAGCTTTTGCCGAAGATCTCTAGACCAAAGCTTACTTATGGAGTCTCTGAAGATGCCGATTTTAGGGTTCAAAACGTCAGTCAAAAAGGCATCGTCACTCGATTCGACATCTTTCGCAAGGAGCTGGGCACGGTCCTCGAATTGACCTTGAATATGCCTGGGGCGCATAACGCTCTTAATGCAGCTGCAGCGGTTGCAGTTGCTTGTGATGAGGGTCTTCCTGAATTGGCGATTATTCAAGGTCTCGATCGTTTCTCTGGAGTTGGAAGACGCTTTGAAATCCATGGCAAATTTCCGATTGAGGGTGGCGAAGTTACTTTAATAGACGATTACGGCCATCATCCAACAGAGGTAGCCGCAACTATAAAGGCTTTTCGAACTGGTTGGCCTGGGAAGAGATTGATAATGATTTATCAACCGCATCGTTATAGCCGGACAAAAGATTTGTTTGAAGATTTTGTGCGGGTATTGAGTGAGGTTGATGTGCTTCTGCTAATGGAAGTCTACGCAGCTGGCGAGAAACCGGTCGCGGGAGCTGATTCACGGAGTCTTTGCCATAGTATAAGGGTGCGGGGTCGGATTGATCCTATTTTTATTCAGAGTGAGGAAGGGTTGTATGACGTGATGACTCCAATTCTCAAAACCGAGGATTTTGTTTTAACTCAAGGAGCGGGCAGTGTCGGCGGTCTCGCAAAGAGGCTTGCAGCTAATGGATTTCGACGCTAACAATTTATAAAAAGTAAATCTCTTATTTTGAGGTAAAGAAAGTTAACAATGAGAACGATAAATAAGGAAAAGATTCTTAACTCTCTAGGCGAAGTTGTCGTTCTGCTGGGCGGGCAGTCGGATGAAAGAGAGGTCTCTCTGAAAAGCGGAGCCGCTGTTTTCGATAGCTTGAACCGCCTTGGAGTCTCTGTATCGATGATTGATGTCGGCCCAACTATTGTTAACGATTTGGTTACTTCGAACCCTGACATGGTTGTCAATATGCTGCACGGTGAGGGTGGTGAGGATGGCAGTATTCAGGGGCTTTTGGAACAATTAGATCTTCCGTACACCGGAAGCGGGGTAACAGCTTCTGCGTTGGCTATGGATAAGGCGATATCTAAGCGAGTTTGGAGGGATGTAGGGCTTAAAACGCCGGATTTTGTAATTCTAAAAGAGGAAAGTGATTGGGAGGACATAATATCGTATTTGGGCGCGATTATAGTTAAGCCCACGCGAGATGGGTCAAGTTTAGGTCTCATGCCTGCAGCGACAGCGGAGGAATTAGAGCAAATCTTTAATGATAAGAGATTAGGCAAAAAAGAAATAATGGCGGAATCTCGGATAAGAGGAACAGAATATACCGTCCCAATATTAGGCAGCGAAATTTTTCCAATTATAGAATTTCTTGAGAAAGACTGTATTTTTGATTTTCAACGAAAGTATGGTGCTCAAGAAATCCCGATCCGTTGTCCCGCTAAGTTATCTAGTGACGCTGAATTTGAACTGACCGAAATGGTTCGCTGTGCTTATGACAGTCTAGGATGCAGAGGCTTGGCACGCGTAGATGTTATTCGCGACACATCCGGAGTATTTTATCTGCTCGAGGTGAATACTATTCCAGGAATGACAACTAAAAGCTTTGTTCCAAAATCAGCTCAAGCTATCGACGTAGGTTTCGATGATCTCATGCTTCTTATCTTGTCAGATTGCATGGAGTTTTATAATGAGAGCATTTAAAGATCAGAGAATTACTCCGGGCATTGAAAAAAAAGCGTTCAGATCGAAATTATTTTTTCATCGTCAGCCTTTACGTAAAAAAGTATGGTTAAGACCCTTTTTCATAGTTGCCGGTGTCGTAATTTTTGTTATCAGCTTTGAATTTTATTATAAAGATTTGTCACGAAGAATTAGTCGTTCGATATCTCGAGTTGAGATCGGGACTAAATTGGTTCACGTGAGTGAACTTGATGTCAAGGTGAGCTTGCGAGGTCTTTTAGGACAAGGTTTTTTTAGTTTGGATGTTGAAAAGGTAAAGAGTCAGTTGGAGGGAAATCCCTGGATTTCTGCGGCTGTAGTAACGCGAGTTTGGCCCGATACCCTCTATATAGAGCTGGAAGAAGAGCTGCCAATAGCCCGCTGGGGCTCTCAGCGACTTGTTAATCAATACGGAGAGCTTTTTTCGCCCAAAAATGTTGAAAAGTTCACAAACTTGCCCTCTCTCGCTGGCAGAGATGGTGAAGAGAGAGTCGTAATGCGTCAGTATCGTTCTTTAAGTCAGGTGTTAGCAAGTGTTGAATTAAAACTGACAGGCTTGAGGCTTGATCCAAGAGGAGGGTGGACCTTGGCTTTAAGTGGTGGACCAACCATCTTCGCAGGACGCAATGAGGTTTTACAAAAAGTACAGCGATTTGCGGATTTTTATGCGCATCAACGTGGTCTTGGGATAGCTGAATTAGAAACTATAGATCTTCGCTACAGCAATGGATTGGCGATTCAAAAACGATCATTGCCGAAAGGTTCGTTAAATGCAAATGGCGTGGCAGCAATAAATTAGCAAATTTGACTAAATAGTTAAGGAAGAGGGGAATGGGAAAGACAGAGGACGGAAACATGATTGTCGGTTTGGACATAGGGACGTCTAAAGTCGTAGCGATTGTTGGTGAAATTAATGAGGATGGAAGTCTCAGTATTGTTGGCATTGGTAGTCACAAATCGCGAGGTTTAAAAAAGGGTACTGTCGTAAACATTGAGTCTACTGTTGAGTCAATTCAGAGGGCGGTCGAAGAAGCGGAGTTAATGGCAGGTTGCCAAATTAATTCAGTTTTTGCGGGAATAGCAGGAAGTCACATTCGAAGCATGAATTCCCATGGGATCGTTGCAATTCGTGATCGAGAAGTGGTTGCGGCTGATGTTGAGCGGGTTATTGATGCGGCTCAAGCAGTTGCAATACCGGCCGACCAAAGGGTGCTTCATATCCTCGCACAAGAATATTTGATCGATTCTCAAGAGGGAATTAAAGACCCTTTGGGAATGTCTGGTGTTCGATTGGAAGCTAAAGTTCATCTCATCACTTGTGCCAAGAATGCTGTTCAAAATATTGAGAAATGTATAAAACGTTGCGGTTTAGAGACCGATGAGATAATTCTCGAACAGTTGGCTTCGGCTTATGCCGTTTTGACGGAGGATGAGAAAGAATTGGGTGTATGTTTGGTCGATATAGGAGGAGGTACTACCGATATTGCGATTTTTACTGAGGGAGCGATTCGCCATACCGGAGTCATTCCTATCGCGGGTGACCAAGTTACCAATGACATCGCTATGGCGCTTAGAACTCCGACAGAAGATGCGGAGGACATTAAAATGAAATATGCATGTGCACTAACTCAATTGGCCAGTCCGACAGATCATATAAGGGTTCCTAGTGTTGGCGAACGCAGACCAAGAGAGCTGTCACGTCAGGCTCTAGCTGAAGTTGTTGAGCCAAGATATGCTGAATTATTTGGCCTTGTAAAAGCTGAATTACAACGCAGTGGCTTTGAGGAGCTGCTCGCAGCAGGGGTTGTCTTAACGGGTGGCACAAGCAAAATGGAGGGTGTAGTCGACTTAGCTGAGGAAATATTTCATGCGCCGGTTCGCGTCGGTTCTCCTAACAATGTTTGCGGATTGGACGATATAGTTCGAAACCCTATCTATTCTACGGGGGTGGGATTATTGCTATACGGTTTGAAGCAATACCAAGAACAAGGCGGAGTAAAGGGTGGTGAACACAAGATCCACTTGGTGAGTCGCGTAAAAAATTGGTTCAGAGGTGGTGTTTGATTTATAAGTTTTTGCTTTCAAGTTTCTCATTGGAGCGAGACTGTATTTTTAAAAATTAGGCAAACAGTGAATTTTGCTTTTGGAGGACAATATGTTTGAGTTAATCGAGAATGTGACACAATCAGCGGTGATCAAAGTTATCGGTGTTGGTGGCGGTGGAGGGAATGCCGTTCGTCACATGATTAGCAATGAGGTAGAGGGTGTTGAATTCATCTGTGCAAACACTGATGCCCAAGCACTCAATGATATTGATGCTAAGAAAATATTGCAGCTTGGATCTACGGTGACAAAAGGCCTTGGCGCTGGTGCAAATCCTGAAATTGGTCGCCAGGCAGCCTTAGAAGATCGAAATGAAATCGCAGATGTGCTCTCTGGCGCTGATATGGTTTTCATCACTGCTGGAATGGGTGGAGGCACTGGAACAGGAGCTGCACCAATTGTTGCAGAGGTTGCCAAGGAAATGGGCATTCTTGCAGTAGCTGTTGTCACTCGCCCTTTCCCATTTGAGGGGAAGAAACGCTCAAAAATTGCTTCTGAGGGTATTGAATCTCTGGCACAGACCGTCGATTCGCTCATAACTATTCCTAATGAAAAGCTTATGGACGTTCTTGGTCCAGATGCCTCTCTACTTGATGCTTTTAAGGCAGCTAACGACGTTTTATTGGGAGCGGTCAAAGGAATTGCAGACTTGATTATGAATCCTGGTAATATCAACGTTGATTTTGCCGACGTAAAAACCGTTATGTCGGAAATGGGAATGGCTATGATGGGAACTGGCGCTAGCGTCGGCGAATGCAGAGCAAGAGATGCTGCTGAAACTGCTATTAGAAGCCCTTTACTTGAAGATGTGAATTTGGAGGGTGCAAGAGGTATTTTGGTAAATATCACTGCAGGTGAAAATTTATCTCTCGGAGAGTTCGCTGAAGTTGGAGAAATAATCGAGGATTTTGCATCAGACGATGCAACGGTCGTCATCGGAACAGCTATTGAGCACGGTTTGAAAGATGAGATGCGGGTTACTGTTGTGGCAACTGGGTTGGGAAGCGCGCATGCGCGACCGACAAAGGTTGTTGATAACACGCAAAGTACAGAAGCTTTTCGAAAAGGGGTATCTGCAGAGCGCCGTGAGTCTGCTGTTATTGATCGTGCTAGAGCTTCAAATGTGGTAGGTGGAGACTCTGAGATGGATTATTTAGATATTCCGGCATTTTTGAGGCGTCAAGCAGATTAGTCCGTATTGTGTCGTTAAGAGTATTATCTTTGGATAGTTGACTCATTTTTGATAGACTTTCTCAGAATCGGTCTCAGAAATTGGCATCAGAGTTTGCTCGTAGCCAAGGTGCATACCGGGTAATATTTTGAATGACTCCCAAACTGATCGATTTGCATAACAATAAGGTCGAATAATGCTTAGACAGCGAACTCTCAAAAATATAATCAGGGCTTCTGGGGTTGGATTACATACAGGCAAGCAGATTTATTTGACGCTACGGCCAGCCCCAGTTGACACTGGCATAATTTTTAGTCGCGTTGATATTAGCCCGGTAGTCTCAATTGCTGCAAAAGCGTCAAATGTGGGTGAAACTACGCTGTCGACAACGCTTGTGAAAGATAATGTAAAAATCTCTACCGTTGAACATTTAATGTCGGCCATGTGTGGTTTGGGGATAGATAATGCTTACGTCGACGTCAGTGGGGCGGAAGTTCCTATTATGGATGGTAGCGCGGGACCATTTGTATTTTTAATTCAGTCGGCTGGGATAGAGGAGCAAGAAAAAGCAAAGAAATTTATAAAAATTAATAAGCCTCTTACGCTGGATCAAGACGGCAAGTCTGTCAGTCTAGAGCCATTTGATGGTTTCAAAGTGAGCTATACACTCCTTTATGACCATCCTGTCTACAAGAGCCATACGACCTCGGCCTCGATAGATTTCTCGAGCACTTCATTTGTAAAAGAAGTTAGTCGTGCAAGAACGTTTGGGTTCATGCATGAGTTTGAGGAGCTTAGGGACAGAAATTTGGCGCTTGGAGCGAGCATGGAAAACGCGATAGCCGTTGGTGATTACAAGGTTCTAAATGAGGATGGGTTGAGATATGAGGATGAGTTTGTGAAGCACAAGATATTGGACTCAATCGGCGACCTCTATTTGCTTGGAAATAGCCTGATCGGCGAGTTCAAAGGGTACAAGTCAGGGCACGCTCTCAACAATGCTCTTTTGCGGATGTTGGAAGTCAATAAGGATGCTTGGGAAATTGTTAGTTTTGAGGAAGACGCAAATGTGCCAATTCTTTACTCGAAACCAGGCATTGCTGCGTAAGATGTTGATTTTTTAAGATTTCTCTAAATTACTTGTTTTTGTTTATTTACATTGTTGTTTTTCTAGCCATTTAGCCTCAACCTTCTTAGAATACTCCCTTTCTTAATGCAATCTTATGTAACGCATTGAGTTTGAGCACAGTTGTACTTTTTACACATCCTTTAAATACAAGTAGAGACGTTCTTGTACATGAAATTGATTTTTGTAAGTGAAAAGCTGGGTGAGAGCAGAGCGTTCTTTTTAGGGAGATGGTTGAGAGCACTGTTGTCACTGTGCCTACTAGGCACCACAATCCCGGGTGTTTACTATATTTTTCAAGAACTTAGATCTGAACCCCCCTCATTATCTGACCTTAACTCTGACATAGAGTTACAGAAGCGACTTTTGGAGCAGGCTGAAAAAATAGGTTTTTTACAGCAGAAATCGAACAATGAAATTAGCGCGCTCACAGCGCGGCTAGGAACATTACAAGCAAGATTATCGCGTTTAGATTCGCTAGGGTTAAGGATTACTCAGCTCGCTAACCTCGATGACGGCGAATTTGATTTTGATGGGGATTTGCCTGTTGGCGGGCCGAGCGTTTCAGTTACGGATTTAAGTTTTCCGTCACTAATATCGAATGATTATTGGGCTGCTGAGGAGGCAATTTCAGATTTAACAATGCATCTTGAGGATCGAGAGCGTCAGCTGCTTTTCTTAGAGGAGGTCCTCGATCGGCGTGAAGCCGCAAATAATCGGCAGGTTTTTGGTCAGCCTTTGGAATACTCATGGGTTGCTTCTAAATTCGGTAATCGACCGGACCCGTTCACAGGTAAAAACAGCTTTCATTCGGGGATTGATCTCACTACTGGTAAGGCTGGCGCGGAAATCAGGACTATAGCGTCAGGAGTCGTCACATGGGCCGGCCCCCGATCGGGATACGGTCTTTTGGTAGAGGTGAATCATGGCAACGGATTTGTAACACGTTATGCGCATTCGGAAAAATTGTTGGTCGCGCTTGGTGATGTTGTTACAAAAAGTCAAAAGATAGCGCACGTCGGTTCTACAGGACGATCAACGGGACCTCATGTGCATTTTGAAGTTTATAAGAATGGTCGTATAGTCGACCCCGCAACTTACCTCAGCAATACGATTCGTTAGAGCTTAAAAGTTTAGATTTTGTTCTCACTCAAAATCCAGAATCTGCGCGTGTTCTAAATAATCTATAAATTTAAATTGAAAGAAAATCATATGAACTTTTTCAGAAAAATATTCGGCAGCAGTAATTCTCGAAAAATAAAAAAGCTACAGCGGAAGGTGGTTAAAATAAATTCATTAGAGAAAGCGTATTCGGCCCTTACAGATGAGGAGCTATCGAATGTAACCGCTGACTTAATGTCAAGGTATTCGGGTCAAGGTGAAAGCCTCGATACTTTATTACCAGAGGCTTTTGCTGCTGTAAGAGAAGCCGGAAAAAGAACACTAGGATTAAGACACTTTGACGTACAGCTCGTTGGTGGAATGGTTCTTCATGAGGGCAATATTGCAGAAATGCGAACTGGAGAAGGCAAAACTCTTATGTCGACTTTGCCTGCTTATTTAAATGCATTGACGCAATCCGGAGTGCATTTGGTGACTGTTAACGAATACCTCGCAGAACGAGACGCGAATTGGATGCGTCCGATTTATGAATTGTTGGGCTTAAGCGTTGGTGTAATAAAGGCTGGGCAAGCCCCGATGGAAAAGCAAGCAGCATACCAATGTCATATTACTTACGGTACTAATAATGAATTTGGCTTTGATTATCTTCGGGACAATATGGCTTTTCGTCGCGAAGATAAGATGCAACGTGAACTAAATTTTGCAATTGTTGATGAGGTTGATTCGATACTAATTGACGAGGCGCGTACTCCCTTAATCATCTCGGGTGCAGCCGAGAATAGCTCTGAACTGTACAAAGCAATTAACAAGATAATTCCGAAACTCGAAAAAGGGCAAAAAGAAGAGAAGTCTAAGTTAGAAACAATGGATCGAAATTACGTCCCGGAAGAAAATGGTCATTTTACTGTCGATGAAAAAAGTAGGCAGGTTGAACTTACTGAGCAGGGGCACGAGTTCGTTGAAACCTTGTTGATTTCGCAGGAACTTTTGAGAGAAGGGGAGTCACTGTACGCTGCTACGAATTTATCGCTGCTGCATCATGTGCATTCGGCGTTGAAAGCCCATCAACTTTTTACGCGTGATGTAGAGTATATAGTGAAAGATAAGAAAATAGTGTTAATTGATGAGCATACTGGCCGCACTATGGAGGGTCGCAGACTTTCCGAGGGGCTGCATCAAGCGTTAGAAGCAAAAGAAAAAGTTGATATACAGAGTGAGAGTCAAACATTGGCCTCAACAACCTTTCAAAATTATTTTCGGTTGTATAAAAATTTGTCTGGAATGACGGGGACTGCTGATACAGAAGCATTTGAATTCAACCAAATTTATGGACTGAATGTGGTTGTTATACCTACTAATAAACCAATGATTCGTTTAGACGCTAATGATCTTATCTTTCTATCCATGGAAGAAAAGCTTGAAGCTATAGTTAAGGATATTTTAGAAATTAGTAAAAAGGGCGCGCCAGTTTTGGTAGGAACCGCATCGATTGAGACATCCGAAATTATCTCTTCTTTTTTGACTAAAAAACAGGTAAATCATGAAGTTTTGAATGCGAAGTTTCATGAAAAGGAAGCCCAAATTATTGCTCAAGCTGGTCGTCCCGGAGCGGTCACGATTGCGACAAATATGGCAGGTCGAGGTACAGACATAGTTCTTGGGGGAAATCTAGATTCTGAAATTGCTGAAGTCAAAAGCCCAACGGAAGAACAGATAAAGAAGATAGAAGAGAATTGGGAAGAGCATCATAAAACAGTTATTGAGGCAGGGGGGCTGCATATAATTGGTACAGAGCGTCACGAGTCGCGCAGGATTGACAATCAATTACGCGGACGGTCTGGTCGGCAAGGGGACCCCGGTTACTCGCGCTTCTATTTATCTATGGAGGATAATCTTCTTCGCATATTCGCAAGCGACGGGGTAAAAAATTTAATGCGGCGCCTCGGAATGGAGCGGGGTGAAGCAATTGAAAATAGCATGGTAACGCGCTCAATTGAGAAGGCACAGAGAAAAGTCGAGGGTCGTAATTTTGATATTCGTAAACAATTACTCGAATACGACAACGTGGCTAATGACCAAAGGACTATTATCTATCGGCAGCGAAATGAATTGATGGCTCGAGATGAGATCACCGATCTGATTATTGATATGCGAGTCGAGGTAGTTAACCAATTAGTCGATCAGTTTGTTCCTCCCAACAGTGTGCCAGAACAATGGGATATTGAGGGTTTAGAAGAAAATTTAGCTTCTGAACTTTCCATTTCGCTTCCAGTTCAAAAGTGGCTTGAAGATGATGATAATCTGTATGAAGACCATTTGAAGGCAAAAATTATAGATGAGATAACAAGGGTGTACGATGAGAAAGGTAAAATGGTAGGGGAAAAAATTAGGAGTTTTGAGAAACAGATTATGCTCCAAATCCTCGACAATCTGTGGAAAGAGCATCTTGCTGTGATGGATGGTTTACGGCAAGGAATCTTTCTTCGAAGTTATGGAGGCAAGAACCCTCGGCAGGAATATAAGAGGGAAGCTTTTGCTTTATTTCAAGACTTGTTGACGAATTTACAGCATGAAGTAATTAAGGTATTGAGCCATGTTCAAATACGCGAAGAAGATTCGGCTGATGCGATAGATCGACGACGTGCCGAAGAGCTCAAAATGCAAAAGGTAAATCTACAGCACCAAAAGGTGCCTGAACTTTCTGAAGGGAGTTCGACTGGGAATGTTCAGAATAAAGAAAGCGATAGGTCCGCACCTCCTTTCGTGCGCCAGGTGCCTAAGGTGGGTCGCAATGAGCTGTGTCCGTGCGGTTCAGGTAAAAAATATAAAGCTTGTTGTGGAAAGCTTGTCTGAGCATTTAAAACGGGAAAGGGAAAATTCGGTGAAGGCTTCTGATGGCGATTTCTTGTCAATATCTGGCGTGCGAGTAAGCGCCGTTAAGAGTGGTATTAAGGTAAGAGATCGGTTAGATCTTGTTGTGTTTGAAATCGACGAAAAATCTTCGGTGGCCGGAGTTTTTACTCTAAACAAATTCTGCGCCGCGCCCGTCCAGATTGCAAAAGAAAACCTATTACGCGGTAACGCTCGTTATTTCTTAGTTAATACGGGATACGCTAACGCAGGTACTGGAAAGCTTGGTTTAAAAGCCGCCAAGAATTGCTGCTCTAAGTTGGCGGAAATAACAAAGGTTGCTGAAAGCTCGGTAATCCCTTTTTCGACGGGAGTCATTGGTGAACATCTGCCTGTTGATAAGGTTTTGAGTGCTCTTCCGGCGGCAATTAACGGTTTTTCTGAAGTTGATTGGCTGAGTGCTGCACGCGGTATTATGACTACGGACACCCAACCTAAGGTTATTTCAAGAACAATACGATCAAAAAATGGCAGTATCAGAGTTACCGGGGTTGCAAAGGGTTCCGGGATGATCCGGCCTGATATGGCTACTATGCTTGCCTTTGTTTTTTGCGATGCGCGGGTTGCTCCTACTGATTTGAAGGTGCTTCTGGCGAAGCTGGTTGAAGGGTCCTTTAATCGAATTACGGTGGACGGAGATACGTCGACAAATGATAGCTGTATGCTCGTCGCTACCGGAGCTAGTGGGATAGAAATTGTAGGAGATAGAGAACTTGAAGATGGTCTAGGAGTTTTCTTTACAGACCTTGCTATTGCGTTAATCCGAGATGCCGAGGGCGCCACAAAGTTTGTCACCGTGTCCGTTGATGGAGGGGAAAATTCTGAAGAGTGTTTGAGGGTTGCTTATGCGATCTCGGAGTCACCTCTTGTAAAGACTGCTATGTTTGCGTCTGACCCGAATTGGGGACGCATTCTAGCTGTCATTGGTAGATCAGATATTGAGGATTTAGATATCGATGCGGTCGAAATCATGCTTGGTGGTACAAGGGTAGTTTGCGATGGCGGTGTTGATCCATCCTACACAGAAACTCTCGGTCAAATGGAAATGGCGGAAAAAGAAGTGGCAGTTAAAATTTCCCTCGGACGTGGAACGGCCAAAGAAACGGTATTTACATCCGATTTATCGGTAGACTATGTGAAAATTAACGCTGATTACCGTAGCTAAGTCGCTTTCAGTCGATACTTCACATCAATAAGCTTGGTCAGGGTGTTGGTATGCTAAGAGTCGTGGTTGGTTTGGTTTGTAATTCGCATAAACAAATTTTGATCGCTTTGCGCGGTGAGCAACAGCACCAAGGTGGTTTATGGGAGTTTCCCGGAGGCAAGCTAGAGCCTGGTGAGAATGAATCGGATGGACTAATTCGTGAACTGCAGGAAGAGCTTGATATTACAGTTACAGATTCTAAGTTTTTCCTTACAACCAGCTTCGATTATAGAGATAAGTTTGTTGAACTCTCGGTATACAAGGTCAAAGCCTTTTTGGGTGAGCCCGCTGGAAATGAAGGTCAAGAGCTTCGATGGGTTTGTATTAATGATTTGGATTGCGAGGATTTTCCGGCTGGTAATGGTCCAATTATTCTTGCTTTAAAGAAGACGATGAATTGATGCTTGAGAGAGATAAGCACAATAAAATGTTTAGCGCAGGCGCCAAGATTGCTTAAAAATTTTGCTTGTTTTGAACTTTTTACAAAGGTATTTCGCAAAAAGAGAATATGTTTTCTTGACCGATTTTTTGCTTACTGATCTATTTTACTGGGCTCAGATGAATCACTTTCTGAAATAACGTAACTTTCTTTTGCCCACTCACCAAAGTCTATTAGCTTACAGCGTTCACTGCAAAACGGTCGGGATTCATTTTTAGAATCCCATGAAGTGCTTTTTTGGCAAGTAGGGCAGGTCACAACGCGATCATTTAAGTAGCTTTTAGTCATTTTTCTTTTTTTCGACACCCAGATTGATCTTTGAAGTCATGAGATAACGCAAATGTTGTTTATGAACTAAATCTCTCAATTGCTCAGGGCTGCCTTGATTACTTATTACGTCGTCCGCAAACGAGAGTCGAGTTTCTCTATCAATTTGCGAGGCTATTATTCCCCGTATTGTCGCAGGGTCACCTCCGTCTCGTTGTAGTGTTCGAGTTAGCTGAGTATCTTGGTCAACGTCAATAACAAGTATCCTATTTACTAACCCTTTTTGTTGAGTCTCTAGAAGGAGCGGCGACATCAGAATACAATATGGGCTCCTGGGTTTTGACAAAAGACTTATTATTCTCGAATGGATCATAGGGTGGAGAAGACTTTCCAACCATTTTTTTTCAGAGGGGTCAGAAAAAATTGTTTTGCGCAGAAGTTTTCGGTTTAGATTGCCGTCTGCTTTTAAAATTGTATCGCCGAAATGATGAGTTATTTTTTCGAGTGCGACTGCTCCTTTAGCAACCGCTTCCCGGGCAAGGACATCTGTATCAATAATTTCTATTTTTAATTCCGCAAAGTGTGTTGCCGCTTTGGATTTGCCGCTACCAATTCCTCCGGTAAGTCCGATAATCATCGATTCATTGTTAGTCAATGTCTCATTCCTATGTTAGTTGAATATCAGTTGCTAAGAATGCCGAAACTATCTATTAAGGATCTCGATGTAAAACAAAATTACCTCACTTCCCCAAAATGCCATTAATAAACCTGCGGCAGCCAAGAATGGTCCAAATGGAATTGGGTTTGGGGCCTCCTTGTGCCACTTTCCTCTGGACAGTGTGCCGAAGACTGCTCCTGATAAAGAAGCTAGCGTTATTATTGGCAGCAAGCTTTGCCATCCAAGCCAAGCTCCGAGCCCTGCTAAAAATTTTAAGTCGCCAAATCCTAAGCCTTCCTTTTTTGTAATTATCCTGAAAGTCCAATAAAAAATCCAAAGAGACAGATATCCTAATGTTGCTCCGAGTATGGACTCGGACGGGCTTGTCCCAAAGCCGAAATCTGTTAGGCTAACGAGCAATCCAAACCAAACAAGTGACATGGTGAGTTCGTCGGGCAGAATCAAATGTTTGATATCAATGATCGTTAGGGTAAGCAGGGCTAGAGAAAAAAATAATACGATTAGAAATTGGAAACTGATTGAATATCGTATTCCAATAAAAACCGCCAACGCTGAGCTTGTAAGCTCAACGATAGGATATTGTTTGGGTATTGAGCTACTACATTTTGAACACTTCCCGTTTAAGAAAATATAGCTCACTATTGGAATATTCTCCCAGGCTTTAATCGGGTTTTTACACGCTTGGCAGTGTGATCTGGGTAGATGAAGGCTAAGTTTTTTAAGATAAGCGTTGCCTGAGCCGTCAAGATCTGATGTGTCTTTGAGCTCAGTTTTCGTTGTGTTTATCCAACGGTACTGGATCATCAACGGAAGTCTATAAGCAAGAACGTTGACAAAACTCCCTGAAATTAGACCTACTAGACCTGCAAATAATATTACGTCAAGTGTCATAGAGAGCAATGAGTTAATAATGGTCATTTTTTTTATAGCTCGCGTGCAATAGAGATAGCTTTTTTTAGATTTATGATCCAAAAGTAAGTTAAATTTAGTAACATTTGTAGCAAATAATCAATATAATAATACTTGTTTGATCGCTGCTTTGACAGGACGTTGCTGCTTTTCTTTCAATAGGGATTTCAGTTTTATTGGTCTAGGGGTTCGTAAAATGTTGAATGTTAAGAAAGTAGTTTATGGTTGGGTCTTTATTTTTATGTACATGCTGCCTCTTGATGTAGCCTCAGGTCAAAGCAAGACTGTCGATGACGGCGTGTTTACTCAGATGCAGGTTGATGCGGGAAAGCCCGTCTACGACAATAGTTGTAAGACGTGCCATGATATGCGTTTTTACAGAGATGCGTTGAAATCTTGGGATGGTCAGCCGGTGTTGTGGATGTGGGAAGCAATTTTAGGCACAATGCCCGCCGATAATCCTGGTTCGTTGATGCTCGACGAGTACACTGATGTCGTCGCTTACATTCTTTCAGAGAACGGTTTTCCAGTTGGGGAAGAGGCTCTTGACCCCGATGTAAATATGGGCGACATTCTAATCGTTTCGCCATAGAACTTTTTCAAGTCAATGGGCGATTTCCGAGTTTCACTTGATTGCTTTAGATCTGAATCGTTTAGCTAGAAAATAGCTAATCTATTGTTGATTGACAAGTCGTTAGTCGCTTAGAAATAATATTCTTATCTCGCTGGTGTATGTCTAAATTATACCGTTCGGCAATAATCTTCCACAACGCGACGTACTCGCAAATAAACTCTTCCCTTGGCAGGTATCGAGCTAGTCCTTTTTGATTTTTTTTACGTGTTTCCTTTCTGCCTGTAAGTACTAAGTTTATTGGATCATTCGAAAATTGAGTTTTTTTCTGTGCTGGCCAAGCGTCGCCGCCGTGACTATGCGCATACAAACGAGGAATTATGTGATCAATATCCATCTTGTTAGCTATTTCAAATTCATCACCGGTATATTCATCTAACCACATGCCACTCCGAACAACACAGTTTCTCGGGTTGGTGAACTTTACTGGTGCGCGGCTGGTTAGAATTAACAATTCCTGCCGAGTTGACTGGCAGTCTTCGTCGAGGTCGATTTCATAGTTCCAATCATCATCGTTGAAAAATTTCTCCATGTATCTGCGATCTCTCGTTAAGCCACTTTTTCTTTGTCGTTGACGGGAGAACGTGTCGGGTATTTCACAGTTCCGGAGATGGCAATGGTAGGAATTCCCATGATAATGGCCACCGTTTTGATCTAAATTACCCGGATGGCTAAGTGTCGAGGGTGAGATTGCGCTTAAAACTAAGGAAATTGTACTTATGTTCAAAGTTTTCTGAGCTCTAAATATTATTTTGTAGCACATATGTTGCGTGACCTTATTTTTTTTAGGAGCGAAATTCTAATAATTAAAAAATAGCTCGATACTTTCTATTTATTAAAAAAAAGCAAGGATAGATCGAGTGCTTGAATATTTTTTGTTAGCCCGCCGACTGATATATAGTCTACCCCAACTTCAGCGATCGTGATAAGCGAGGTTTCATCGATATTTCCCGAAACTTCTAGACTCAATTGTCCGTCGTTTAGTCGCACCGCCTCTTTAATTGCTGAGAGGTCAAAATTGTCGAGCATGACCGTATCTGCCTCAGAATTTAAGACTTGGGTTAATTCATTAATGTTTTGCACTTCGATTTCGATTGTTTTATTCGGATCTAATGTTTTTGCTTTTGCTATGGCTGATTCAATGCCACCGCAGGCAGCGATGTGATTTTCCTTTATCAGGAAAGCGTCATATAAACCTTGACGATGATTGCAGCAGCCTCCAACTCGAACGGCATATTTTTGTGCATTGCGTAATCCAGGGAGAGTTTTGCGTGTGTCGAGAATCTGAGTGGCCGTGTGTTTGATCAAGTTTGAGAAGTAATGACTTTTAGTGGCTGTCCCTGATAGCGTTTGTAGAAAATTTAAAGCGGTGCGCTCTCCACTAACGATTTGTCTGGCGTTGCCTCGAATTCGAGCTAGAGTTTGGCCTTGTGCAACTTCATCCCCATCATTGAAAAGCCACTCCAGAGACAAAAAGTTTTGACTTTGCAATTGCCTAAATGCCGACTCGGCATAGGGTATTCCGCAAATAATTCCGGTTTCTTTAACAATAATTTCAGCAGTAGCTTCAGCTTTGGAGTCAATTAAAAGTGCTGTTATGTCTCCGGAACCAATATCTTCGCTCAGGGCAGTGTTTGCAATTTTATCTACGTCACTGGGTGGTTTAATTTGCATTTAGATCTTTTTCCAGCAGATTTTATTCTTTATATTGATGGAATTTATAAATTTATAAGATCCTTTAGTATAGTACGTTTTAGTATTAGTTAATATTTTAAGAAGTTTTACTTGCGCGATTTTAGGAAATAGGTATGTTTTTGAACTTGATTTATGGGGGTGAAACCCACAGTGAATGAAATCGACTCTGAGGGGTTTTTGGGCAATATTCGACAAATTGAGTCCCCTAATAAAGATGCCCGTCCGAAAGGTGTTGATATTGATCTTTTGATCATACACTCGATAAGTTTGCCTCCAGGTGATTATGCTGGTGGCGATATAGAGGCTTTTTTTTGTAACAAGCTGGATGTAAAAAAAGATCCTTTTTACGAAAGCATCAAAGACCTGAGAGTATCGGCACATTTTTTAATCAGGAGAGATGGTGAGGTCATTCAGTTTGTTAGCACTGAATTAAGGGCTTGGCATGCTGGAAAGTCCGAGTTTTTTGGGAAAAACCGCTGTAATGATTTTTCAATAGGAATCGAACTCGAAGGTAGCGACGAGGACTCATTTGCTAACCTCCAGTACGCGAGTCTCTCAAGCTTGGTCAAAACACTTCAGGGTCGATATCCTGGTATTACTTCTGAGAGAATCGTCGGGCACAGCGATGTCTCGCCCGGACGAAAGACGGATCCCGGACCACGCTTTGATTGGTCTAGATTGAAAAATCAGCTAAAAAAATAACATAGCTTTTTTGAATCAGCAGGTCGAACTGGGTCAGAAAATTGCCCAGCACAATCAAGTAAATGAAAGCTTGGGAATTTTGTGTAGTTTTGCTCGCATTTCCATTTAAGTTTCAATCTTCATAAATACGATAAACTCTCGTATGCTACTGATAAAATGTGTTTTTTTTGTTATATGAGTAATTTTCTTATCGGAGAAAGAGTCCATTTTTTTGTAGTATTACTACATTTATTAGGCAAAACCTCGGTGATTTTTGCTTTAAAATAGGGTATCCTATCCCCTCTTGTAATTTAATTACATTTTGAAGAAATGCAT
>PAEL01000005.1 GCA_002700775.1 Gammaproteobacteria bacterium
AATTATTTGTTAAAGGCTGCATCCTCAAGCCCAAGCCCGCTGCTAAAATCATTGCTTGCATCAATCAATCCCCATCGATAAATTCAGATGCCGAAAATTTTAACCGTGTTTCAGCAAGAGGGAGTATTTTTTCACTAAACCAACTCGAAAAATTGTTCAAAGGGGAATAGTCCTTGGAGACTTCAAGGAAATAACGAATCGTCAGTGGTAGGTTATCCAAGTACGTTGACTTTTGATCTCTCAAAAAAAGTCTTGAAAAAATTCCCATTACTTTCAAATGCCGTTGCAAACCACATAGATCAAAATCGTTAACAAATTCAAGTGAGGACTTGCCATTTAACTGATCCGCTAATACTTTCCCGCCTTGCCCTGATTGAGCTCCTTCAAAGTATAAGAGCGCCCATCTCGCCTGATCGTTCGTTGGCCACCTTAAGTAACAATCACGCAACAAAGATACTGCATCATAGGTATAGGGGCCCGAAACAGCATCCTGAAAATCAATTACCCCAAGTTTGTTTATGGCGTCCTTTTCAGCCGCCTCAAGATACAACAAATTCCGCGAATGAAAATCGCGGTGCACCGCAATTTTCGGCTGCGCATCAATCGAATCTGCTAAAAATAAAAAAGCCTTCTGGATTATTTCTCGTTCTTGCTCAATTAATTTAAGATCGAGAAGACCTTCACAAAACCATTGCGAAAATAATTCCATCTCTTCTAGCAATCGATCCCTGTCAAATACAGGCAACTGAGAACAAGCGACTCCTTTTTGCAAGAGTAAAATCGATCGGATCGCATCAGCATACATACAATCAGTAAATTCGGCCCGCCCTTCATATTTAGCGAGTTCCAGCAACGGAAGCAAAGTGCTGTCCCCAAAATCTTCAAGCAGTAAGAAACCCTTATCAAAACTATTTGCAAAAACTGCTGGCACCCTCACACCAGCTTTCATCAGCAGGCCATCAATTCGAACAAAACTTTCATTATCTTCATGCTCCGGCGGCGAATCTACTGCAATTAAACTATTTATCTGATTTTGTCGCGGAACCAGGTCACTTGTAGCGTTTGCGCAACCACCCTCCAGTTTAAGGCGAAAATATCTTCGAAAACTTGCATCTCCGCTTACAGCTTCAAAAGACTCAGCTGTTACATCGGATAAAGAGCTAAATAAGCCGGCGGATTGAAGCCCAGACAGTTGCTGGGAAACCCAATCGGCTAATTCAATTTTGCGCTCATCCTGACTGAAATTTCGCATAAAATCCTTACAACACAATAACTAAAAGAGATCTTAACTTTGCTTTCGACTGGCAATCCCTTATTATCCCCTCGTATAACAACACCGTTTAATTATTAACTAGATATATCATCGGTCCTTTTCCCAATTGTTTGACTAATGATCTGTTATCACTGAAGCTCACTAGAATGCCACTGTGTATCCCTACCAAGAATCGGGCTCCAATTTATGGGCTTTTCCAACGCCCAGAAGCTACACACACGCCGTTATTTGTCGTGATTCTCTCACTACTTCTGCAACCTTGTGTCAGCGTCGCTGAACAGCAGCATCCATTAGTCGTATGTGTAGCCGGAAGTAGCGGAAATAATTGGGATTGCAGTAGGGCAGCGAACTCAAACTCGGTTCAAAAGGGTCGCGCTCCACGAACGATAGCGGCAAAAGCTTTGACAGAACCCTCAGCCCGCAAAACAGGCATCTCAGTCGGTCAAACTGAATGGGTTACCATCGAGGAAATGACAGCAACAGAAATTGAAACGCAAAACCGCGCTTGCTGCGGCGCTTTTATTGACCGCAGCGGAATAAACAAAAGCGCTGGGAACGATCCAAGCAAAGCCAATACTACTTTCTCAGCAAAAGATGGCTTAATGCAGCAGAACACAACGATCATAGAACTATTGGGAGAAGTTACGGTGACCCAAGGGTACAGAACAATCATTAATTCAGATAAAAATGCTTCGACAGTCATTAATCAAGAATCAGAAACTATAGCTTTAACCGGCGATGTCTCAATCAGAGAACCCGGCCTCCTTATGCGTGGTATGTCGGCAAATATCGATTCGAAAACGCAAACCAATACAATCAGAAATGCAACTTATGTGATGCATGAGACTGGCGCCAACGGTCGCGCTGACCAGATTAAGTATGAAAAAGATTTAAACTTAATTACCCTCGACAACGCCGAGTTCAGTCGATGTGAGCCAGAAGAACCATTCTGGTCTATCCACGCCGAAAGGTTGACTTTAAATGAGGCGCTCGGTCAAGGCACTGCTACTGCAATGAGCCTAAGAATAAAAAAAATTCCCATCTTTTATTACCCTTATAAAATGAAATTTCCAATTAACGACACGCGAATGTCGGGTTTTCTACCCGCCACTGTTGGATCAACGCGTAACAACGGAACCGACATCGAAGTGCCGTATTATCTCAATTTAGCCCCACATTACGATGCGACGTTCAGTCCGAGATTTATTTCCGATCGTGGAGCGATGCTAGGTACTGAGGCACGGTATCTTTCTGAGAATTCGATGAACACTCTAAACTTATCGTATTTAGGTCAAGACAAGCTTTCAAAGCAAGAAGGCAACACCGAAAACCGTTGGTTCGTTGGACTGGATCATAGTGGCCGACTTGGTCCGTTTATTAGTTTCATAGACTTCAATTCAGTCAGTGATCGAAACTATTTTTATGACTTCAGCAACAGCGGGCTCAATACTGCAAGTGAGACCAATCTTAACCAGCAAGCTGCCTTAGCGCTCAACGGAAATTGGGGCGATGCTCGGTTAAATTTCCAACGATTCCAAATTATTGACCCATTCGTATCCGCTTTAGATATCAATAAACCCTATGATCGACTACCGCAGTTAACCTTTAACCTGAAATCAAGCCAAACCGCCGGCTTTAACCTGTCGATGAATACTGAGTTTACAGCGTTTGATCGCAAGCTAAATGAAACAATGTTGAGTCCAGACCAACTTGAGGCGGGCGCATTAGTGCGTGGCTCACGCTTAACCGCTGAACCTGAGATCGCATGGTCGAGAGAAAAAGCGGGAAGTTTTATACGAACTAAAGCTCGATACTTGTTTAAGAATTACGACCTGACGGGCCAAGCGAAACACACTGAAAAAACTGAATCCTTCGGCGTTCCAGTATACAGTGTAGACGCTGGACTAATCTTTGAACGTTCTACACGAGACGAATTTAGGCAAACCATAGAACCGCGAGTATATTACTTATACAGTGGTTATCAGGACCAACGCCACCTTCCTCTTTTTGATAGCTCAGAGCTAAGCTTCAGTTTTCCTCAGTTATTCAGAGACGAGCGGTTTTCGGGCGGAGACAGAGTTTCTGATAGTGACCAGCTCACAACCGCGGTCACAAGCAGAATCATTGACCCCAATGGGCGGGAAAAGGTCCGAGTCAGTCTTGGGAGAATAGAATATTTCAAAGAACGAAAAGTTGATTTAGAGAATCCGCTTGGAAACTGGGTACCAAGGTATTCACTCAAGAGCAGCTCGTCTGCCATTGCTGGTGAGTTCAGCCTAAACTTTAGGTCAAATTGGAAGTTCCGAAGTGAGTTTCAATGGAATGAAACATTGAGGGGCTTCGATGAAGCAAGAGCATCCCTTCGCTATCAAGATCAAGATCTGCGAGTGTTTAACCTTAACTATCGCGTACGAACATTCTATGACCCAAAAAAAACTGGAGTCGTTTTAGATCCCACTTGGGCTTCACTTTCACAACGACTTGGCCCTCGAATAGAACAGAGCGATGTATCCATAGCATGGCCCCTAAGCTCAAAATGGAAGATCCTTGGTCGTTGGAATTATGACCACAGCAACTCTCGTAATTTAGAGCGATTTGCGGGAATAGAGTACACCAACTGCTGCTCTATCATCAGGCTTGTTGCACGTGAGTGGGTAGATGAAAATGCTCTATTGATACCAAACTTAAAGCCAAATAATGGTATATTTGTGCAGGTAACCCTTAATGGCTTGGGTAATTTGACAGGTGGAGGTCTGAACAACCTTTTATTGGAAGGGATTCGGGGCTTTAAAGACCAGAGGCAACGTTAAGATGTATAAATCCATGCGCTTCACATACTCGGGAATATTTCTCGTAATTCTTACACTTAGCGAGGGTCTTTTGGCGCAGAGAGTATTACTCGATAAGGTCATCGCCATCGTCGATGAGGACGTTGTTTTGCAAAGCGAGGTCAATACCCGAGTTAACGAAATACGAGCTCAAGCGCAACGAGCGAACCAACCATTACCTGAAGATTTCGAAAGCTTCAAAGCCGAAATTATTGAGGCATTGGTGATTGAAAACATCCAGATGCAACTCGCTGAACGTGTGAGCATTCGCTTTGATGACGATACTATAAACCGAATTCTTGGCAATATGGCGAACAATAACAATATGAGTTTCGATGAGTACGTGAACACCCTAGAAAACGCCGGAGTTTATCTGGAAACACGAGAACAAGTTCGAAAACAGATGACTATTCAAGAGCTACAAAGAGGAATGGTTAATCGCCGGATCACCATCACTCAACAAGAAATAAACAATTTCTTGAACTCTCAAATGGGGCGGGAAATGATCGCCGCAGATTACTTTCTGGAGCATGTGCTAATCCCTACAAGCGCTGCAGATACAGCCAAGGTGCGGAAAGAAAAAACCGATTTTGCTGCCAGCATTATTTCTGGCGCAAAGCAAAGCGGTAACCTGAAAAAAGCAGCCACAGAGATTGAAAACACCAAGTCCTTTGAAATCGCGGGCACAGACTTTGGCTGGCGCAAAGCAACGCAGCTACCCGGAATTTTTTCAAACCTTGTTGCGAACATTGAACTTGGGGGAGTCAGCGACCTCATTGAAGCAGGAAATGGGCTGCACATCATACAACTAGTCGACAAACGAGGTGGTACTGAACAATTCGTCAACCAAACTAAGATTCGGCACATTATGCTGTCTCCCAACGAGATCAGAGATGAAGCACAAGCAGAACGCGAAATAAGCCAACTCCGTCAGAGAATTCTTGATGGAGAAGACTTCGCCACCCTTGCGCGTCAGAATTCTGACGATGCATCTTCAGTTGTTGCTGGTGGCGATCTGGATTGGGTCAATGAAGGTGGCATGCCACCAGCGATGGAAGAAGTGATCAGTGAGCTAGGGATCGATGAAGTAAGCGACACTTTTCGCACTGACGGTGGGTGGCATGTGGCAAAGGTCGAGGGTCGCCGACTCCAAGATCTTAGTTCGCAATATATGGATAGCCAGGCTGAAAGCGCGCTCCGAAATCGGAAATTTGATCTTGAGTTGCAGAACTGGTTGATAGAAATTCGCGAAGAAGCATTCGTCGAATTCATTGATTGACAGAACTTGGATCAATGACTATGAGAATTGCCGTCACCCCTGGAGAGCCTGCTGGAATCGGTCCAGATTTATGTGTAAGAGTTGCACAACGCCCGAGAGAAACCTCCCAATTAGTGGTCTTCGCAGATCCCTCTCTACTCGAATCCAGAGCCGCGCAGATTAATCTCCCCATAAAACTAATCGAATGGAATCCTTTGACCGAAAGGAGCGCTCGAAGTGGAGAATTATATATCGTGCCGATTGCTTTAGCTGACAAGGCAAAACCCGGCATTCTAAACCCTTTGAACTCACCGTATGTCTTAAACACACTGAATGCCGCTGTAGACTCAATAGTCAACGAAGATTTAGATGGATTGGTTACTGGTCCCATCCACAAAGGAATAATTAATCAAGCGGGAATTCCTTTTACAGGACATACCGAATTTTTGGCACAAAAGTGCAAACGAAACCTTACCGTAATGATGCTGGCGACAGCAGGATTGAGAGTTGCTCTAGCTACGACACATCTCCCAATAGCAGCCGTTTCAAAAACGATAACAAAAACTTTGCTCTCAGAGGTAATCTCAGTGTTGAACGATGACCTCAAAAATAAGTTTGGGATCAAAAATCCTCATATTTTAGTCTGCGGCCTCAATCCGCACGCGGGAGAGGGTGGCTATATTGGTCATGAGGAAATCGAAATCATAATACCAGTGATTCAAGCACTTCAGAACGAAGGCTATATGTTGACCGGTCCGCTGGCGGCAGACACAGCATTTACACCAAAATATTTAAATTCGGCTCATGCGGTTTTAACGATGTTTCACGACCAAGGTCTCCCCGTCCTAAAATACAAAGGTTTTGGAAAGTCATGTAACATAACACTTGGACTTCCTATCGTGCGGACATCCGTCGACCACGGTACTGCTCTCGATTTAGCGGGGACTAATCAAATAAACTGCGGCAGTATTGAATATGCAATTGAGACAGCAGCGGAAATGCTGTCTACGCGAGATTAAAATTGAAGCAACCCGACCCTATAAAACTTAAAAACGGTTATGCTCACATCCCTCGTAAAAGATTTGGTCAGAACTTCCTGCATAACAAGAAGATAATAGATCAAATAATCGCGGCAATAGCGCCCTGCGAAAATGACCATCTGCTTGAAATCGGTCCTGGTTATGGAGCTCTTACTGAATTTCTAATCAGATCAAAGTCAAAGTTTGATTGCGTTGAAATTGACCAAGATTTAGTTAAATTCTTAAACGGGCGTTACTCCTCAACTGAACTCAATATCATAGAGCAAGATATTCTTAAATTTGATGTTAAAACACTTAATCCTCAGCCAAACTCTTTGAGAGTCGTCGGCAACCTCCCCTACAACATTTCAACACCTGTTCTTTTTCACTTGTTAAAAAGACATGAATTAATTTTTGATATGACATTCATGCTTCAATTGGAGGTGGTTCAACGAATCACTGCGAAAGCTGGTGAAAAAAATTACGGGCGTCTCAGCTTAATGCTTCAGTATCACTGTGAAGTTGAACATTTGTTCAACGTTCCTTCCAGCGCTTTTACACCCGCTCCCAAAGTTGGATCAGCGATACTGCAACTCAAGCCGTATAAAAATAAACCTATTGAAGCGAACGATCCGAAAGTCCTAGAAATAGTTATAAGAACGGCTTTTAATCAGCGTCGAAAAACACTCAGAAACAGTCTAAAAACTCTTCTTAGGGAGTCAAAGGAGGCATCGTCAGTTGATTTAAGTCTTCGTCCTGAAGCCCTTTCACTGAAAGACTATGTAGAGATCAGCAACTCTCTAACTGGAAATTAGTATGGGATGTTCCGATAATATTGAAATTAAATCCGAGGTTGAATTTTTAGAGGATCAATCGAAACCTGAGAACAATCGCTTCGTTTTCTCTTATACAATCCGAATCTCTAACACAGGCAACGAAACCGTAAAATTGATGTCGAGGCACTGGATTATTACAGATGAGAACAACACCGTTGAGGAAGTCATCGGTGACGGAGTAGTCGGTCAACAACCAGAAATCACTCCGGGAAATACTTTCTCGTACACTAGCGGAGCCATTTTAAAAACTCAAGTTGGCACAATGCACGGCAGTTATAAGATGATCTCAGCTGACAGCCGAAGGTTCGATGTACCGATTCAGCCCTTTTTACTTGCCGCCAAATCAAAGATACATTGAGAGTTGCGAACGCAGAGCATTTTAGATCAGATGTATTTTCCCTCCAACGAATGTTTTGCGATTTTGCAATACTTTGATAGCTGATAACTTCATTGTCGAAAAACTCTCCATTGCCGATACATAAATGACTGAAGCTTTTTGGCAGAAAAAAATGAGCACCTATGTTATTGGAGACATACAAGGTTGTTATAAAGCCCTTCGAAAAATATTAAAAAAGGTTAAATTTAATTCAGCAACGGATAGCCTTTGGTGCGTTGGAGACTTGGTCAACCGAGGTCCAAAATCTCTCGACACTCTTCGCTACCTCTATGATTTAGGCAATGCTTGCAAAATCGTTCTTGGCAATCATGACCTTCATTTTATTGCGATCAACGAAGGCTGCGCGCCGGCGCGAGGCAAAGACACACTGAAAGATCTTCTAGAAGCCCCTGATGTTAAGAAATTAAGTGACTGGTTGAGGCAACAACCTCTCGCATATCATAACAAAGTTATAACGAATAAAGGCGAAGAGAACTTTCTCATGATCCACGCAGGCGTAGCACCATCCTGGTCCTTGCAAACCACTTTGGACCTTTCCGCAGAAGTGGAACTAGCTCTTCAAGCGAATAACTATCGGAAATTTTTACAATCCATGTATGGAGATCGCCCAGTCCGCTGGTGTGATTCATTGAAGGGCTACGATCGCCTTCGAGTAATTACAAACTATTTAACAAGAGTGCGTTTTTGTGACGAAAAAGGCACCATGTGCCTAAAAATAAAAGAAGGCCTTAACGCCGCGCCGATAGCATTTAAACCGTGGTATGAGTATGAGAAATTAACTCCTGCAACCAAAATTTTGTTTGGGCATTGGGCGGCACTCGAGGGATTCACGGGCAAGTCAAATATTAGAGCTTTAGACACGGGGTATGTGTGGGGAAGAGAACTCAGCTTGCTTTGTCTCGAAACCGATATTATCGTGAAAGTTGAGTCCAAAAGCGGCTGAGTGACATATGAAAATTTATCTCGTTGGCGGTGCAGTTCGCGACAAACTACTGGGCATACCATGCAAAGACAAAGATTGGGTGGTTGTTGGAGAATCCCCTGAGAGCATGCTAGCCGCTGGCTTTGATCAAGTCGGAACAGAATTTCCAGTGTTCTTACATCCGATATCAAAAGAGGAATATGCGCTTGCACGGACCGAACGAAAATCTGGGAGGGGATACAAGGGGTTTGAGGTCATCACGGACAAATCGGTGTCGCTGGAGGACGATCTTAGCAGACGAGATTTAACCATTAACGCAATCGCAGAAACTACGGAGGGCGTCATAATCGACCCCTTTGATGGACAAGGTGATCTCAAACGCAAACTTTTGATACATATTTCTGATGCTTTCATTGAAGACCCACTAAGAGTTTTACGCGTTGCAAAATTTGCAGCGCGCCTTGCGCCCCTCGGATTTTCTATCGCAAATGAGACGAAATCATTGATGCAAAAAATAGCGATCAATGGAGAGCTTCGAGATTTAACTGCTGAGAGAGTATGGCAAGAAATATCTGATGGACTGAATTCACAGCGTCCAGATGTTTTTATTTCAGTGCTACAAACATGTGGTGCTTTAGAAATGATCTTACCGGAAATTGCGATTCTCTTTAACACTCCGCGGAATCTAAAATCAAAAACAAGCACTTCATGTGGGACTAATACTCTTAAGAGTCTTCGTCGCGCCCGAGAACTTGGGGCTGATCTTCCCACTATCTTTGGCGCACTCTTATACAATGTAGGGAAACACATAGATACAAATCAAAAATCAAATTTAAAGTTGATTGAAAAAATCACAAAGCGACTGCGCGTTCCCAAAGACTGCCAACAAGTTGCAGTACTCGTGAATGCCCATCAAAAAACACTTTTGCGCGCTAACACATTGAACGCCATGGAATTACTACAATTTATCGATTCTCTTGACGCAAAGCGACGTCCAGAAAGACTAGAGAAATTCTTCCTCGCATGCAGAGCAAATGTAATCGACTCGGTAAAGAGCTCTGAATCATTTCTTGCACAAACCGAGCTAATTCAAACACTTGTAGAAAAGATTAACGGCATCAATTGGAAGTCAGTTCTCAACGATCATAATGAAAGGAGCCGAGCTGTTTTTATAAGCGAAAAAAAATTGTCGATTATCAGCGATCACATTGCACAGCATACTTAAAATTTCGTAGTATTATTAATATCGTTCATATTCAAAGCAGGCGAAGGATCTTCTTGGACTCATTCAGTTATAAAAACATCCATCCTGTCGTGTTGGTGACAGGCGGCGCTCTGCGGATCGGTGCAGGTATTGCGGAGCTCTTTCATTGTCGCGGGTTCGATGTATTAATTAGCTTCAATCAATCAAACGATGCCGCTACAAAGCTCGTCGAAAAATTTAATACCGTCCGTCCGGATTCTGCTCATTCGTTGAGAGCAAATCTTGCTTTTCCAGACGAGGTGTCTGTCCTCGCACAAAAAGCTCTCGCGTGGAAAGGACATATCGATATTCTCATTAACAACGCGTCGTCATTCTACCCGACACCGTTTGAGCTCACAAAACAAGAAGAATGGGACGAATTGATCGGCAGCAATCTGAGAGGTGCCTATTTTCTCGCAAAGGCAATTTCCAGCTCCATAAAAAATCGACAAGGAAGCATCGTAAATCTTGTGGACACTCACTCAGACCGACCTCTGGCAAACTACCCTGTTTACAGCATTGCAAAAGCAGGCCTTAAGGCCATGACAAAGTCATTGGCTATTGAATTAGGTCCAAGCGTGCGAACAAACGGCGTCTCACCTGGAGCAATTCTGTGGCCGCCCTCATTAGAAGACTCTGAGGACCCACAAGTCTTAAAGCGAAGAGAAGAGGTGCTTGCGCGTATCCCGATGAAAGCACTGGGTGATATATCCGATATCACCGAAACAGTATATTTCTTAGCATGCTCGGCCCGATATATAACTGGGCAGGTGATCAAAGTTGATGGTGGACGCAGCCTAGGGCCTGCAAATTAAAGATTACCGGATAAAGTTAATCGGCCAGAGCTTTTGAAGAGAATGATCATAATCTCTCCAGAGATCAGAATAAGTTTGTCCTGTCTGAGCATGAATTGAATTTGGTCGCAGTTCTGCCAGCGGCCGCAAGACAAAAGCATTTTGAAGAATCTCAGCCCGAGGCAACTCAATCCCGCACTCCTCACCGTCAGAGTCTCCAAAAACAAGAATATCTATATCAATAGGTCTTGATGAAAACTTTTCGGCGGACCTATCTCTACCCAACCGATCTTCAATCGATTTTAAGGTTTCGTTAAGGAAGGCCAATTCATACTCCGCAACAACTATAGCCACTAAGTTTAAAAAGTTGTCGCCCGAAAAACCTACAGATTCGCTCTCATAGACAGATGACAACTCCAACCCGCCAAACACATCCTCAAGCAAACCTAATGCACTTCGGATATTATGATCCGCGTTTATATTGCTGCCAAGACTAAGAATAAGTTCTGTCAAGGCTAATCAAAATCTTGTGCGGTGCGCTCGATTACAACACCAACATCTTTTGAGCCAGTAACTGCGCCGGGTTTGCTGACACGTAAGCGCAACCATGGAACCGAAAACTCCGTAGCGACTATTTTTGCTATTTCCTCAGCCAGCGTCTCAACTAAAAAAAATTCAGAACCCTCAACGAAAGCAATAACCCGTTTAGCGACCGACTTGTAATCAAGAGCTTTGGAAATGTCATCGTCCGCGGATGCAGCGTGATTATCCCATCCCATTTCGATATTAACGCTAATAGTTTGTTTCTTTTCTCGTTCCCACTCATAAATTCCAATGATTGCTTGGATCTCGAGCTCGCTAATATAAACTATGTCCATTACATCTCCAGAGGAAACACTTTCCGAATTGTTCGTCTTATCATTGAGTTTTATCCCTGCAAACCAGCTCTTGCGAGGGGCTTGAGTGACTCCAGAGACCATCGCGGCCTCGCATTAATCACCAAATCATCTGATTGACCGGCCATAAGCCTCTGGCAACCAGCATAGGCAATCATAGCGCCATTATCAGTGCAATACCTAAGCTGTGCATAAAACACCCTCTGTCCCGCATCACACATTTCGTTTTGCAACAATTCTCTGAGCCTAAGGTTAGCGCTAACGCCACCGGCGATCACGAGTCTTTTCATGCCCGTCTGCTTTAAAGCACGCTTACATTTAAGAAGCAGCGTCTGCACAACCGCCTCTTCAAAAGCGCGCGCAACATCTGCAACATCTTTAGCGCTCAAACTCCCTTTGTCATTTTCAATCTCCTTGATTGTGGTACGGGTATGCGTCTTAAGACCACTGAAGCTGAAATCTAATCCGGGCCGATTAGTCATCGGGCGCGGAAAACAAAATCGTTTTGGATCACCTTTTAAGGCCTCCCTCGCAACGTTAGGTCCGCCAGGGTACTCCAGACCAAGCATCTTGCCGACTTTGTCAAATGCTTCGCCGGCCGCATCATCGAGTGATTCTCCAAGCACTTTATAACAGCCAATTTCATCAACTCTCACCAGTTGTGTATGCCCACCAGATACTAATAAGGCAATGAAGGGAAAAGCAGGAGGTTCGGGCTCTAACATCGGCGCTAGCAGGTGTCCTTCCATATGGTGAACCCCTAGCGTTGGCACGTTTAAAGCCATTCCCAAGGCTCTTCCCAACGAGGCACCGACAAGTAATGCGCCTACTAATCCGGGACCTGCTGTGTATGCTATGCCGCCGATATCAGACTGGGTGATTTTGGCAATTGAGACAACCTCCTCAATTAAAGGTAAAATTTTCCTCACATGATCTCGAGAGGCTAGCTCTGGGATGACACCACCGAATTTTGCGTGGATCTCTACCTGACTATAAAGACAGTCACAAAGTAGGCCCTTCTCACTATCATAAAGTGCTACGCCGGTCTCGTCACAGGACGTTTCGATGCCCAAAACAATCAATATTTGCTCCTTTTAATTTTCACCATATGACACTAATGATGACAAATTTTTTTGATGAACCCAAGCTCCCTTAAAATTTGACACTTTATCACTGTAAATATTTAGCAGTCTAAAAACCTCAAGCCCAAAATACACCACGAAAACATGCGAAAATTCTTTGCTTTTTCGACTGCCCCAGCTTAAGATATGCGCCCTTTACAGCTGTAAGATGATTTTAATTAATTATTTCTTAAATAAGACGTGAGTACTCGAGATATGCCGCAAGTGAAATTAAAAGAAAATGAACCTTTTGACGTCGCCTTGAGACGCTTTAAGCGCTCTTGCGAAAAAGCTGGCGTTTTAGCGGAAGTGCGAAGAAGGGAGTTTTATGAGAAGCCGACCTCTGTCAGGAAGCGGAAGGCAGCGGCTGCAGTTAAGCGTCACGCTAAAAAGCTATCTCGCGAAAGCAGAAAAACTAAGCGGTTATACTAAAGGATTGCAATGGCACTGATAGAAGTTTTACAGGTGCCAAAAGAAAACGGCGAGTTAATTTTTCAAAATCCTTATTAAGCGTCATTATCGAGCAATTCCTATTTTCTAACTAAAATTTAGTATAAGGATAGCATCGAAAATCCGCAAGAACTTCAAAACACCAAAAATTACTTACAATAATGGTGTGCAAACCTCTAGCTTAGAACCCGAAATTCTTCATTAGCCACGGCAATATCCGGCGAGCTTATCCGAGGGCGATATTGAAGCCCCTGGTAACTTTAATGGCAAAACAGGATTGCAAATATGCCTGACAGTAAGATCAAAACAGCACTAATGAACGCTATGCAGCAGTCTATGCGTGATAAAAATAAAGCTCGGCTTGGCGCTTTGAGGCTTGCTTTAGCTGCGATTAAACAAGTTGAGGTTGACGACCGCATTGAGTTAGCGGACGATCAAGTTATCGCGATTCTCGACAAAATGGTTAAACAAAGGAACGAGTCGATCAAACAGTTTGAGCTCGCAAGCAGGGACGAACTCGCTGCCGTTGAAAAAGATGAAATAGCTGTCTTGCGAGAGTTTCTCCCACAGCCGCTCAGTGAAGATGAAGTAAGTACTATTGTAGCTCAAGCGATCTCTTCGAATAACGCAACAACAATCAAAGATATGGGCAAAGTAATGAATACCATCCGGCCAAAGCTTGCTGGTCGCGCCGATATGGGCTCTGTCAGCGCCCTCATTAAAAAATTATTAGCATAAAATCTTTGTCCATTAAGTCTCAAGAACCTGTGTCCTCCTTTGAGTTATTAGCTACAATGAATTAACGTTGTGCTTAACTCTCAATTGCGATAGAAAAATGGCTGGACTCATCCCGCAGAACTTTATTGACGACCTTCTTACACGAGCCAATATCGTGGACGTTATAGACAAGCGCGTCAGTCTCAGAAAGACAGGCAAAAACTATACTGCGTGTTGTCCATTTCACAACGAAAAATCTCCCTCCTTTAGTGTTGAACCGGAAAAACAATTTTTTTATTGCTTTGGGTGTGGGGAAGGCGGAAATGCTCTTGGCTTTATTACGAAATTTGACTCAGTGGACTTTCCTCAAGCAGTTGAAATACTGGCGCAGGAATATGGCCTCGAAGTTCCGAGAGAAGAAAGCCCAGCGCAAAAAAAAATTGCGGCCAAGCTCGAAGGAATTCACGATATCTTGGCCAAAAGCTCCAAATTCTACCAAGAACAACTCCGGTCACATTCAGGCCGCGATGCTGCGGTTGAATACCTAAAACATAGAGGCGTATCTGGCGAAATAGCAAGAGACTTCTGCTTAGGATTTGCCCCCGAGGGATGGGAAAATTTGTCTTCCCTCTGTGCTAAAAATCCACAAGAAAAAGAAAACCTGGTGAAAGCTGGACTCGTGCTTAATCGAGAATCCAAAGACAATGGGAAAAGCACCTATGACAGGTTTCGAAATAGAATTATGTTCCCGATAAGAGACTCGAGAGGCAGAACCATCGCTTTTGGAGGACGAGTTCTTGGTGACGAAAAACCAAAATATCTCAACTCGCCCGAAACTCCAGTGTTCCAAAAAGGCAGTGAGCTTTACGGTTTATATGAGGCAAAAAAAAACAAAGCCTCTGTTGAAAAATTTCTTATCGTTGAAGGTTATATGGATGTCATCGCTCTAGCTCAGATGGGAATTCGTAACGCAGTGGCAACTCTTGGAACCGCAACCAGTGCTCAGCATCTCACAAAATTATTTCGCTTAGTTCCTGAAGTTATCTTTTGTTTTGATGGGGATAGTGCGGGACGAAAAGCGGCTTGGAGAGCTCTAGAAACTTCATTACCTCAAATGGAAGACGGTCGACAGATTAGTTTCTTATTTCTTCCTGATAATGAAGATCCTGACACACTGATACGAAAAGTTGGTCAGCAAGCATTCAACAAACTTATCGACGACGCCACTCCGCTTGAGGAGTTTCTCTTCAATAAGCTGAGCTCAGAGCTTGATCTCGAAAGTTTCCAAGACCGAGGCAAGCTCAGCAAACTTGCGAAACCCCTACTCAATCAGATACCAGATGGGG
The DNA here is from genome assembly GCA_002700775.1 of Gammaproteobacteria bacterium. GTDB lineage: Bacteria > Pseudomonadota > Gammaproteobacteria > Pseudomonadales > Pseudohongiellaceae > UBA9145. Next base: position 15,101 of record PAEL01000005.1, read on the forward strand.
TTTTTAACCTATTGGTGCGCAAACGACTTGCCGAAATACTTGGAATAGAGTTAGACGCACTCAATACAACAATAAGCTCCTCCGCTGGCAAATTTGAAGCCAACCATTATGAGGCAGTTTCGCCAATTTTAAGTTCAAACGAGAATGATCAAGCAACGGAGCAAAGGAGGTTCAAAGCAAAATTTACAAGCAAGGTATCAGCAGAGCGAAAATTTCATAAAAATAAGATAGTAAGGAAAAGGGAAAGTCTTGAATTAAAAGCAATCGAATTGCTATTGATTGAGCCGACGATTGCTCTTTCAGTAGATGGCGATTTTGAACTGTTAGAGCATTCGAAGAATGACGAGGGCAAAGTGCTCTTCTCTCTTATCAAAATGATAAAAAATGACCCAAAAATTAGCGTGACGGTACTCCTTGGCTATTGCTCCGGGTCGGAAATTAAAAGCAGCTTAAGTCATCGATTGAATGCGGAGCGAATAACGCCAAAGGAAGGCCTGGGGCCAGAATTTTTAGAGATATATAGCAACATATTGTCATTAAATAAAAAGCAAGTTGCACAACACGAAATCAATGAAAAATTACGGGCTCGCGCCGCAGAGCTCGATCAAATCTGACCTGCGTTACCCCAACTCTGCTCTTTATTCATGCTTACCGGCGAGTCGTAGGGACCAAATTTTAAAATAAAAACCCTGCAGAATCGCTCATAACACGTTATACTATGCGACCTTTTTTCACCTTCAACCCGGCGAACCCCGGCAGGGCAAAGAGACTATGGCCGAACTAACTCAACAATCAAACCTAAAAATATTGATTGCAAAAGGCAAGGAGCAAGGCTACCTAACCTACTCAGAGGTTAACGATCACCTTCCGGAATCCATCTCTGACCCCGACCAAGTCGAAGATATCATTCAAATGATCAATGACATGGGGATCAAGGTCTTTGAGACTGCTCCAGACTCCGACGCGATGATTCTGAACGACGATGGAGACTCGGGCGCAGACGAGGTAGCAGCTGCGGAGGCTGCTGCTGCGTTAGCTGCAGTGGAGAATGAAGCCGGTCGCACTACCGATCCTGTGCGCATGTACATGCGCGAAATGGGAACGGTAGAACTTTTGACCCGAGAAGGTGAAATCGTTATCGCAAAACGTATTGAGGAAGGCCTTCGAGAACTGATGAAAGCCATGGCCTTCTTCCCTGGATCCGTTGAGCACATCCTCAACGAATATGCTCTAGTCTCCTCTGAAGAACGACGACTAAGCGAGTTAATTACAGGTTACTTAGACGTCAGCGAAGATGAAGAAATTCCGATTGGAGCGCCGGCCTCTGCTAAAGCCGATCTCAGTGACGATGATGACGACGAAGCGGCTATCGGTCCGGACCCTGAAGAGGCTGCTATTAGATTTGGTGAACTTCGCAAGCAATTCAACCGAACAAGCCGATTGATCAATAAAGAAGGCAGGGACACAGATAAAGCAAAAAAAGAGCTCGACAAGTTAGGCGAAATTTTTAAGTCGTTTAAACTCACACCGCGTCAATTCGAACCCCTGCTCAGCCACATCAGAGCTGTTCTGACGAGAATAAGGCGCCACGAAAGAAATATCATGGCCCTCTGTGTTCGAAGTGCAAAAATGCCTCGGACGAAATTCATTGAAAGCTTTCCTGGTAATGAAGTGAATGTGCGTTGGATCGACAAGCACATCAAAGAAAAGAAAGGGTACTCTGAACTTCTAGTAAACGTTAAAACCGAAGTGGTCCGTGCCCAGAAGAAAATGAAACTTCTTGAGAGTGAGACGGGATTGAAGATATCTATAATCAAAGATATCAACCGTCAAATGTCGATCGGAGAAGCGAAGTCTCGTCGAGCAAAAAAAGAGATGGTCGAAGCTAATCTCCGATTGGTGATTTCCATAGCTAAAAAGTATACCAATCGCGGCCTGCAATTTTTGGATCTTATTCAGGAAGGAAATATCGGCCTGATGAAGGCCGTTGACAAATTTGAATATCGCCGAGGATACAAGTTCTCAACTTACGCTACTTGGTGGATTCGACAAGCCATCACCCGCTCGATTGCCGACCAAGCAAGAACAATCCGTATTCCGGTACACATGATCGAAACAATCAACAAGCTTAATAGAATCTCCAGACAAATGGTCCACGAAAAAGGCAGAGACCCTACCCCAGAGGAGCTGGGCGAGAGAATGGAAATGCCTGAGGACAAAGTGCGTCGGGTTCTTAAAATCGCCAAAGAACCTATTTCAATGGAAACTCCTATCGGCGATGATGAAGACTCTCACTTAGGGGACTTTATTGAAGATGCTACCCTCGATTCCCCGGTTGATTCCTCTGTAGAGGAAGGTCTCAGAGAGGCCACCAAAGATGTGCTAGGCAGCCTCACTGCTCGCGAGGCCAAAGTGCTCCGCATGCGCTTTGGTATTGATATGAACACAGACCATACCCTTGAAGAGGTCGGAAAGCAGTTTGATGTGACTCGAGAGCGCATCAGACAAATCGAGGCTAAAGCTTTGCGGAAATTACGGCACCCAACTCGGTCCGATCATTTACGCAGCTTTCTTGATGAATGAAAATAATTTCATATTACTTGGAAAACCCAAGGTATGAGCAAAGTTAAGGGCCTATAACTCAGCTGGTTAGAGTAGCGGACTCATAATCCGTTTGTCCGAGGTTCGAGTCCTCGTGGGCCCACCATTCAATTCAAAGACTTAGGGAGATTCAATTCACTCCCTAGGTCTTTTGACCGACCTCAGACTACGCACAGACTACATTTCATCCTGCTAAATCATCTCCTAGAAGTATCAACCGCCTGTTTAACCACTCTTGCCTGACCTCGCACTCCGCCATCAATCAATTGGGACGGTTTAACCAAGGGGGGGCTCCATTACAGGGGCGGGAGGGTCTGGCTCTGCGGTTAATAGTTATAGTAGGCTAACCCACTTACTAAAGGTAAATTTGAAAAAAGGAAGTTAGTTAATGCAAAGAATTAAGGTTAGCTTCGACACTTGGATTCAGTTGCTTGGAATGCTTGGTGTAATAGGTGGATTAGTTTTTGTTGGCTTGGAAATGCAACAAACTCAGAGAATAGCTATTGCTAGCCAAGTGCAAGCTAGAAATGATGCATTGATGGATTTTTTTACTGTACCCCTTCAAGGCAATACCGAGGCATTGAAGTTTTTTAATTTCATGCCCCCAGATCTTACTACCCTCTCCGAAGAAGAACGAAATATTGTCGGGCAATTAACAATAACTAGATCGGTTAGCATAGAGAATGTGTGGCAGCAATTTAATTTAGGAATGATTCCTGAAGAAACACTAGAAAGTTCGAAAGGAAGAATGAGGTCAATGTATGACAATTGTCAGATACGTCCTCTGTTTGATTCGAGAATTTCCGCAGACTTTCTTGAATACCTAAAGTCTATTTCTGAAAATGCTTGCGACTCTGTAAGCGTTGATGTTTCGCTAGATGATGAAAGACTCGCTAATCCTCAATAACTATTGGCAGAGGCTGGACAGTTTATGCGTAGATTTTTGATACCTTTTTCCAATAGTATTAGCTAAAAGCCGTCTTATTGGGAAACCTGACATGACCAGACTATTAACTGTAATAACTCTTCTATGCCTGTCTATTGGAATTCACGCCGCCTCCACCAGAAGTGCTATTATATTTTCATGATAGAACAAC
>PAEL01000006.1 GCA_002700775.1 Gammaproteobacteria bacterium
AAAAAAAAAAAAAAAAAAAAAAAAAAAAAAAAATTTTTGGGGGAGCCTCTTCTTTGTTCTACGACAACGGTATTTTTCAGTCAAAAGACTCAGATGCGCTTAGTGCAACAAGAAGCGCACCGCCTGATTTTATTCCAATTATTGGCCTGGCACCTAATTTTTCTCAAATGAGAGCAAACTATCTCGCTTTCACACTGAACAAAAAAACGAAATTTGAAAAATCTCGAAATCAAGATGATTACCATGAAGGATTGTATCTGTCGGTCGGCCATGGATCCAACGGCGCAGCAACATGTCCATTCGCTGGGGAAATAATAGCAAGTCTTATAGCGCGCGACCCATTACCTGTGAGTGGAGAAACTTTTGACGAACTAAGCGCGTCTAGATTTATAATCCGAGATCTAAAGAGGCAAAAAATAAGATTTGCATAACTCTACTTTCTCATACATTTAAAGCCATTCCCTGGAAGAGAAAAACTCAGTAATAACTTTGGCCATTAAATGAATATCAGATGAACCGGCTAGCTCTCTTACCGAGTGCATGCCGAATGTCGCAACCCCCACATCAACAGTCTTTACCCCCACCTCAGCGGACGTAATAGGTCCGATTGTGCTTCCGCAACCCATGTCGCTCCTCATCACAAAAGACTGATAAGGCACACCAACTCGCTCGCATAAAGAACTAAAAACTGCGTGTGAAAAACCGCTCGTTGCATACCTTTGATTTGCATTAAGCTTTACGACGGGGCCTTTGTTCAAAATTGGGCCATGATTCTTATCGTGCTTGTTAACAAAATTAGGATGCACCCCATGAGCATTGTCAACAGACAACATCAAACTTTTGTGCATGAACCTGCTGAATTCTTCTGGTGGACTACTCCCAGTCAGCCTTTCTAAAACAGACCGCAAAAATGGGCCCTGAGCACCAACGATAGAGGCACTCCCAACTTCTTCATGGTCATTACAGACAATTAAACTCGTCTCACCATCCTTTGAGTTACACAAGGCTTCACAAATGACATAACAGCTAATGAGGTTATCTAGCCGCGCACCAGCAATAAACTGCTGATCAAAGCCGATTACGTTCGGTGGCTGCACGTCGTAAAAGAGCAATTCATGAGACAAAACTTTTTGGACGTCCAAGTGCTTCTGAGCAATCAATTGGTGATGTATAAGATCATCGAGAGTACGCTTTTCGCCATCAATCAATTGCAAGACAATCGGTGCCATTTCTGTTTGAGGATTAATCTTTCTCCCTTCATTTGCCGTTCGATCCAAGTGGATGGCAAGACTCGGAATAAACGCAATAGGTTTCTCAAAGTTTATAAGCGCTGAGGATAATTCCCCGTGATTTGTTCGGTAATCAACACGTCCAGCCAAAGATAAATCTCGATCGAACCAAGGGGACAGCAGCGCTCCACCATAAACTTCTACGGCTAGTTGCAAGTAATTTTTCTCAATAATTTCCGGGTTGGGCTTCACTTTGAGACATGGACTATCTGTGTGTGCTCCAGCGATGGCAACACCATTCTTTAATGAATTTTGATTCCCCACCTTGAATGCAATGATCGCAGAATCATTCCTCGTTACATAGTAACGACCGTTTGCTTGAAGATTCCAGGTAGCGCCTTCGCACAACCGTTCAAAACCTTTCGCATGAAGCTTATCCTGCAGCCCTTTTACTGCATGGAACGGAGTTGGGGAATCCTGAATATACGAAAGCATTGCGTTATTTATGTTCGCACTCGTCACAGAAACCTCCCTAGCCTACGCGACCTTTATCTTTTATCGAACTTCCAGCAGTTCGACTTCAAAAATTAATGCCGAGTTAGGGGGAATCGAAGATGTAGGAGATTGCTCACCATAAGCCAACTCTGGTGGGAGGAAAAGACGCCACTTATCACCAACTTTCATCAACTGCAATGCCTCAGTCCATCCACTGATCACCTGGGTGACGCCAAATTCAACCGGTTCACCGCGTTCCACAGAGCTGTCAAATACCGTACCGTCGATCAAAGTACCGTGATAATGGGCCAACACCGAATCACTTGTCGTAGGGGAAACTCCGTCTTCCCGTCCGGAACTCAAAACAATATATTGCAAGCCAGAATCAAGAGAAATTACGTCGTCTCGACCGGCGTTCATCTGCAAAAATTCTTCGCTCTTCGCCAAATTCCCAGTCAACGCCGCTTCCGCTTCTGCTGCCATACGTTCTTGAAATATCTGTATTGCAGCAAACATATCCTCTTCCGATAGCTTTGTCTCAGAATTTAATGAATCCAACATGCCACTTACGAATGCATCGAGATCTAGACCTTCAACAATACCCTGAGCAAGGAGGGTTTGACCGATATTAACACCAATCGAGTACCCAATCCTTCCTTCTTCAGTACCCAAATCCACGTCAGATTGCGCGTGAGCGAAAGTTGCTTGAATACCAAAAAGCGCGATCATGCATAACTTCTCTATACATTTAAAAAGTGATTTCATAGAAAGCCTATTGTTTAAAATTTAAAAATAACTTACTAATACGAGTTTAACTTAGTAGACCTACTCAAAGCTACCAATGAGACAGCAAACCTAAAAAAAGATACATTAATCAATTAAACTAACGCTTTTCTTATTGATACTCCTATTTCAGCGCGTATAATTTACTGATGAAAAAGCCAATCCCCACATGTCCAAATTAAGTAAATTAAAGGTAGCAGTTGTTTCAGCGCTTACATTAGTTAATGGTTGTAGCACGTATACTTTATCAGTCAACAATCAACCACTATATGACCCAGATGACAAACTTTATACTGGTGAAATAAAAAACGCGGATTTGCAGGGATGCATCAATATCGCAATGAAGCAACAAAACGTCGATACCTCGACCGAACTAACTATTTTGAGTTGTGCTAATTCTGAGATTAGCGCCCTATCAGAGATCACAAAGTTTAATCAACTGCGGTTCTTAGACGTCGGCAATAACAAAATAACAGACCTGAGGCCTCTTAAACAACTTCGATATTTAAACGGCCTTAATATCAGCAATAACAATATTCAAGATATCTCGCCGTTATTAGACCTTCCCTCTTTGGTTACTTTAAATCTGCTAGGCAACAACGAGATTTCATGTGTCTCAGTTCAGCAAATGACGAATAAGATAAAGCGTGGTCTCGTGAAGCCAGAACAATGCGTTCCGTGAAAATCTTGTTTTTGTTAACAACCTAAGTGGGAATACCACTGTGAAAACGAAAATCTTTGTCAGCACTTATAATCAAGCTCCTTTCGAATGAGAGAAGCTCAGCCACCCGCGCTTTGACTTCGGCGCCGCAGTAAAGCTCTGCTAAATTCAAATAGTCTTGATAATGTCGTGCTTCAGATTTTAAGAGACCTTGATAAAACTTTCCTAAATTCTCGTCAACGAAGGGTATGAGTTTAGAAAACCTCTCACAGGATCTAGCTTCTATAATTGCCCCGACTAGGAGGGTGTCTGACAGCTTATCACTTGTTCTCATCGAAGTGCTAGTCACATAATCTCTTAAGGAGCTTGCATACCTAGAAGCACTTAAATGGGTGTAATTGACTCCGCGATCTATCATGATTTCAACGACTTGCTGGAAGTGCAGTAATTCTTCTCGAGCAAGCTGTGACATTTTTGTCAAAAGATCTGGTTTTTCAACGTACCTATACATGAGATTCATCGCAGTTGCGGCAGCTTTTTTTTCACAATTAGCATGATCAATTAGCAAAAGCGATTGATTTTCAATGGCAGCATGGGCCCACTCATCAGGAGTTTCGCAAAGTAAAAAATCATAAATTGGATTTAATAGTTCTTCGTTCGCTTTTATTCTCATAGACAGATTAATTCCAAATTTAAATCACAGTGCAAACGGCTTGCATTAACTTAAATTGTCATAAATAACTGTAAGAAACTGGTCAAATAACACGTCGATTTCGAGACTGTCATCTATCAAATCAGATGTCTCAGGGATAATTTCAATATAGTCATCTACATCCGTTATTCGAACTGTCAATTGCAGACTGCGTTGATCATCAACCTTTTCACTGCCCCTACTAATCAAATTTCGAAGAAATCCAACTTTGACTTCTTCTTCTTGTATCCCCGAAAAGTTTACAACTATTTTTGCTTCATCTCGATCAGTTTCTAGAATTTCTACTTCAGCTCTCTCTATCGCTTGCCGTACTTGAACCCACGCTCTGTTATAGTCAACACGGAGTTGTAGTTTTTTTTGCCCGTTTAATCCAGTGACAATATTGGCTTTTCTCTCTGCATCAATGCTTCCAGCGAGGAGACTTGATGTCGAGGCTTGATACACATCATTACGATCTGCAAGATATTGCGAAACAGCATCCATGATCTGTCGCTCACGATCCTCTGATTCAGATGAATCTGGCCAATTAACGAGGACGGGGATCGGCTCACTCCTTAGGTTAGAGAGGTGGGTTACATAAATCTCTGCGTAACCTGAATGGAGTCCTGGTTCAATAGATATTCTATATTTGTGGCGCAACAATGGCTCAGCATTAACTTCGACCCAAGCGGTTTCCATGAGCCCGCTTGTGGGATTTTCATAGTCTAAATTCACTTGAAGTTGGGTCCAGAAATCACGAACCAATGGCCAGACTTGAGCCGGAGTAGCGTCTAAAACAATCCAACGGCGTTCACCAAGGTTTTGAATAATGACGCCCTCGCGGCGTTTTGTCTCTATCGGCTCTGGCATGGGAATATCTTCAAAGGGGATCGAGCCCCCTAGGAATTCAGATGGGATAACATAGAGCTGGTCGATAGTGTAACTATCGAGACTGTTGGGAATTTCCATCGCAGGCGAAATTTCCGCATCTCTGTAGGATTGTCGGCGATCCCTGAAAATGCCGTTTTCGCCGCTTATAAAGCTACAACCAGAGGTAGAACAGATTATCATAATCGCCACAATTTTTTTTAGCATGTTTTTACCTTTTTAAACTCAATCGAGGAGTTAAATTGAACCGAAAATTAGTTCTGCAAACTGACTCCAGAGTCGCGCAACGCTCTCTCCAACTGAACATGGTATCTTTCGCTCAAAGGAATCAGAGGCAATCTGATACCGGGCTTGATTTTATTCATACGACCCAGGCCCCACTTTACAGGGACAGGATTTGCCTCAGCAAAAAGTTCTTTATGAAGCCCCGAGATTGATTTATCCACTTCTGCCGCACGAGCAAAATTTCCGGACAACATTAACGCACACATTTCTGACATCCTATCCGGAACAATATTTGCCGTAACTGAAACAGAACCCTTCGCACCAAGGCTCATTAATTCTCTGGCTGTCGCGTCGTCTCCACTTAGCACAACAAAATCAGAGCTGCAGTTAGCGAGCAATGCTTTTCCGCGGGATATATCACCCGTAGCATCTTTTAAACCAACAATGTTTGGAAGCTTCGCAAGTCTTAGCACGGTCTCATTACTCATATCACAGACGGTGCGTCCAGGGACGTTATATAATATTTGCGGGATATCGACAGCATCTTGAATCACTGAAAAATGCCGATAAAGCCCCTCTTGAGATGGATTATTATAATAAGGCGTCACAAGCAAACAAGCATCCGCACCCAAACGTTTGGCTTCCTTTGTAAAGAAGAGGGCTTCTTCTGTACTGTTCGATCCAGTACCGGCAATAATGGGAAATCTTTGTTTTGCTCGCTTTACGCAATGAGCAATAACCTCACAGTGTTCCTCGGAATTTAACGTAGGAGACTCCCCCGTCGTCCCAGCGACCACAAGGCCTGAGGATCCTTTTTCTACGTGCCAGTCGATGAGAGCATCGAATGCTTGAAAATCAAGATCACCATTGTCTTCCATTGGAGTAACAATGGCGGGAAAACTACCTTGCAACCAATCTTGTAACCGAGCGGTCATTCTCCACCTTCCTTAGGATCTTTGTTACTTTTCAGTGATTTAGAGTTTTAGCAGTAAAAATTCAAATTCAATTAGAGTCCAGCTTTTCTAGTTTACTCGGCCACGCATTCATAATGACCTTAATCAACGTAGCTAATGGAATTGCAAAAAACACACCTGCAAGTCCCCAAAGCCCACCAAAAATAAGCACGGCGGCAAGAATTGCAACCGGATGAAGATTCACCGCCTCAGAAAAAATAATTGGAACTAACACGTTGCCATCTAGTAACTGTAAAACTCCATACCCGATGACCGTTACATAAAATTCAGGCCCAACACCCCACTGCACGTATGCAACCGCAGCTACGGGTATTGTTATGACTGCCGCGCCAATATACGGCACCATAACTGACAGACCCACGCCTACAGAGAGCAAGACCTTGTAATTCAATCCCACTCCGCTAAACAAGACAAAGCTTGCCAATCCAACTATCAGAATTTCAAGTCCCTTTCCTCTGACATAATTTGAGATTTGCACATCCATCTCATGCCAGATCCGTATCATCAAAGGTCTATTTCTCGGTAAGAAATTACCAACCCAGTCAATCAATTCGTTCTTGTCCTTCATTACAAAGAAAACAAGGGTAGGAACTAAAACAGTAAAAACTCCCCACCCAATAACATTCGGAATATTAAAAAGCCAAAACTGAAGCAAGTCTTGCCCATAAGCACCCAAGCCTGTTCGAATACCGGATATAAAGTCCTGCACTTGTGACTCAGAAATTAGATTCGGATAACTCTCTGGGAGTAGCATTAGGTCCCCCTGCCACTGTGTTAACAGATTGGGTAAGTCATCTACCAACCTTCGCAACTGATTCCAAGCTTGGGGCAATAAGAACACTAATGAGAGAACAAATAAGCCAACAAATACCAGATAAACAGTGATAAAAGCAGCTCTAGCGGACGCCCCAAAGCGAAGAAGAATATTTACCAGGCCTTGCATTAAATACGCTATGACAATCGCAGTAAACAACGGTGCGAGCATGCTGCCCAACCAAAGAATCAGCAGCGCCCCAAAGGCCAACATAATCAGCAATATAATTGACTCTTCATCATGAAAATATCGATCAAAAAAGTCAGCACATAACTTGTATACAGAACTCTTTGCCACCATTGTTCAACCTTTTTCAATCCAGTAAAAATACGCTTCTTTTTCTCTTTGAAAATTAATGATCCGATTAGAGCTTTGATTGGCAAACAAGTAGAAATCTTTTTCGGAGGCTGGGTCAGTTGCGGCGACCTTTAGCACATCTCCCGGCCCTAGGGCATTTAACGCCAACTTCGTCTTTAAAAGGGGCATAGGACACTCGAGTCCTCTCAAATCTATCTCTTGAACTACTTGAATATCCAATTTTATCTTTTCCGAAAATGATTTCTATTTTATCTTTAGTTTACCAAGCTATTGCCCGATCTGCCTATGATTTATCGCTTTAATTTCTTAACTATTTCAGTATTATAGAACGTAAGACTTTTTTTTTAGATTGCTTGACTTAAATATGAAACTCACTCTGTTAAAAAGGACCGAAATACTCACGAGTAGCAAATGGCGCGCCGTCCTTTTTGCAGGTTGCTTTGCGCTAGCAATGATTTTGAGTGAGAACACATTCTCACAATCATCCCTGCCATCGCTTGGTGACCGTATTTCAGGGACGGTTTCGCTGGACCAAGAGTACGCTATGGGCCAGCGGTTCCTTTCACAAATACGACGAAGTGCCACTACTATCTCGGATCCACTTTTAACTGGCTACCTTGAGAGCGTGACATACAAATTAGCATCTCGAAGCCAACTAACTGATCATCGTCTCTCTTTTGTCATTATCGATAGTCAAGCACTTAATGCTTTTGCCGCGCCGGGCGGAATCATAGGGGTGAACACGGGTCTGTTTCTCAACGCCGTTACTGAAGCGGAATTTGCATCTGTGATGGCGCACGAGATATCTCACGTAAGTCAGCGTCATTTCGCAAGAGGAATTGATGAAGCTCAATCTGGGCGAATACCTCAAATGGCTGCCCTGCTTGCCAGTGTAATGGTGATGGCAACTTCGGAGGCTGGTCATGGTGCCGCTGCGATCTCTGCTGTTCAGGGACGAAACCTTGAGAATCAATTACGGTTTAGCAGAAGTAATGAGGCGGAGGCAGACCGAATTGGACAAAACACAATGGTGAGTGCGGGATTTGACCCAAAAGGCATGTCTGATCTTTTTGAGCGACTTATTGCGATAAATCGATTCGGACGCCGCCCACCAGAATTCCTGCTCAGTCACCCAGTTACAGAGTCCCGCATAGCAGATGCTCGAAGCAGGGTTTTTAGATACCCAAATCAAGAATATAAGGATAATCTCGAGTATCAGTTCGCGAGGGCTCGGGTTGAGGCTCGCTATGCAGAAGACAAAAAAGCTTATGTCGAAGAGCGAATAACTCGCTTAGAAAACAGCAAAGGCGAATTTGAAAAAACCTCTAACGCGTATGGGTTAGTCATGGCACTTTGGGGAAACAAACAATACAAAGATGCCCACACTGTATTAGAGCCGTTATTGTCGAAAGATCCCAATAGAATTAGTCTTGCTGTAACCCAGTCGGAAATATTGACCTCACAGAACGAATCAAGACAGGCCATTTCATTTTTGGATCGGCACCTCCAGATCAACCCTGGCAACCACGCTTTGACGATGGCTTACGCAAATGCACTTATTCAAAATAGGGACTACAGCGCTGCCTCAAAAATTATCCAGCGACACTCGACATCACGTCCAGATGATCACCAATTATGGTACCTCTTGGCAGAAACCCAAGGCCAAGCTGGAAATATAAGCGAAGTCCACCAAGCTAGAGCCGAGTACTTTAGACTCATCGGAGATTTTCGCAGGGCAAGAGAGCAACTGCAGTTTGCTCTGCGCATAGAGATTGATGGTGATAGCTCCCCAGCTATCGCGGCGCGAATCAGGGAAAAAATTAATGGAATCGAAGATTTGCAGCTACAGTTGCAGCTGAGGAATTAAGCCTTCCCTTCTACCAAAATTTTATTCTGGGCAGCGAAATTAAGCATTTTTTGAAGAGGAATCATAGCTTGCTCACTCACAGCTTCATTGATCTCGATCTCGTGATTTGAATCACCGATTTCCATCCGATCTGCCAGCTTAACCAACAGCATTTCTAGAGTTTCTAGGGAGTTCATCCCCATCCAAGGACAACTCGCACAACTTCTGCAGGTAGCATCATTACCAGCCGTAGGAGCGACAATAAATTCTTTTCCAGGAAGAACCTTATTAAGCTTATGAAAAATCCCAAGATCTGTCGCAACAATAAACTGACTATTTGTCATCGTTTTAGCGGCTTTTATGATTTGCGTAGTCGAGCCAACAAAGTCAGCAATAGCTAAAACAGATGCTGGCGATTCCGGATGCGCTAATACCGCTGCGTCTTTATAAACAGCGCGCATGTCACTAACGCCAGCCGCCTTAAATTCTTCGTGCACAATGCATGCACCCTCCCAAATCAACATCTCAGCCCCTGTGCACCTCTCAATGTATCTACCGAGATGTTTATCAGGCGCCCATATTATCTTCTGTCCCTTTGAAACTAAGTGCTCAATTACTTCTACAGCAATGCTTGACGTAACCACCCAGTCGGCTCTCGCTTTGACTGCCGCCGAAGTATTTGCGTAGACTACCACCGCGTGATCTGGAAACTGATCGCAAAATTCCGAGAACTCAATCACGGGACAGGCTAAATCCAATGAGCATGTTGCCTCGAGCGTAGGCATAAACACTCTTTTGTCTGGACTTAAAATTTTTGCCGTTTCTCCCATAAATCGAACGCCCGCAACAATTAAGTTTGAAGCGTCACAATCTCGACCGAATCGAGCCATTTCCAAGCTATCTCCAACAAAACCTCCGCTTGCTTCAGCAAGGTCTTGAATCACTCCCTCAGTATAATAATGGGCTATTAGGCGTGAATCCGTTTCCACGAAAAGGGATTTCAAGCGCCCCAAGATATTCTCGGTCTCAGAAGAACCCAAACCTGCTGACCGCATCCCCCCTTTGCCCTTAATCTTCCCGAGATGCTCTCGCACTAGCTCAAGATCAGCCGCAAGACTATCTGAATTATTTCCTTTAAAAAGAATAGTTTTCTCCTTCGACTAGGCTCTCACGTCAAAACCCCTAGAACGTAGACTAATAGTATAGCTAAAATTGGGACTGAAATCTTCGAAGGAGGAAGGGCCTTGTAATACAATGACAATACAGAGAAAAAGTGGTGGGCCGTGTGCGATTCGAACGCACGACCAATTGGTTAAAAGCCAACTGCTCTACCGGCTGAGCTAACGGCCCACGACGGAGCGTCATATTACTATTAAAAAAAAAAAACACAAGTCACAGCAAACTATTTCTCATTAATTTTTAGAAATCATCTTAATCGAGAGGCATTCCATCCAACTCATAAAAATAACGTGTTGGATCTGACTGACAACTGTCCGCAAAACCTTTTTTCCGCAACCTGCAGCTGTCACACATACCGCATGCGAGACCTGCTTCTGAGGCTTGATAACAAGAAACTGTCAACCCGTAATCGACTCCTAGCGATATCCCTGAAAGCACTATTTCCGCCTTTGTTAAATTAATTAGCGGCGTGCGCAACTTGATTTTACAACCTTCCACACCAACCTTTGTTGCCAATCCAATTAAGCTTTGGAAGGCTTCTATAAATTCGGGCCTACAATCAGGATAACCTGAATAATCCAGGGCATTAACACCAATAAAAATAGCTTCAGCTCGTTCTACCTCAGCCCACGCCAACGCATATGAAAGAAAAATTGTATTTCGCGCGGGCACATAGGTATGAGGAATTCCAGATTTTTCTTTTGTGGGCACAGGGATGCTTTGATCGGTAAGAGCCGAGCCGCCAATTGAGCTCATATCTATCTTCATAACTTTATGCACAACGCGATTTACGCCTTGCATAGACCGAACCACTCGACTTGCCGCTTCTAATTCGCTGTTTGAGCGCTGGCCATAATCGAAGCTCAATGCTAGACATTCGAAGCCTTCGTCTAACGCAATTGCTAGGCAAGTCGCAGAATCAAGCCCTCCAGAGACTAAAACTATCGCCTTTTTCATATTTAATTAAAACCCCGAAAGCTATACGAGAAAAATGTGGTAGTACAAAGTTTTTTCTTAATGTCCGGGCAAGTCTCCCCAAAGAAGTTTGTGCAACTGCATCTGCACTCTTACCTGCAATCTATCAGCTAGGACCCAATCGGCCAGGTCAGTCGGTGACAGCTCTTCGTATGATACCGAGAAAAAAACATCCTCAACGGCTTCTAGCAAATTAAACTGTATTAGCTTAGTCTTAGCCCATTCGTAATCTTTTCTGTCACAAATAACAAACTTAACCTGGTCTTTAAATTTTAGTTTTGCCAGACTTTCATAAAGATTTTTTTTGTCTTCACCCGAACCTGGGGTTTTTATGTCTAAGACAATGGAAACCCGAACATCTATCGCATCAATCGGCAACGCACCACTTGTCTCGATCGATACGGCATAGCCGTCATCACAAAGATGGCGCATTAATAATAATACTGCAGGCTGTGCTAGAGGTTCTCCACCGGTAACCGTTACCGTTTTACACTCATATCCTGAAATTGTTTTTCTAATTTCATCAACAGCGATTTGGCTTCCACCCTCAAACGCATAAGCACTATCGCAGTATCGACACCTAAGCGGACATCCAGTTAAGCGAACAAATACGGTTGGCTTTCCGACTGTTCTTGCCTCACCCTGAAGAGAGTAGAAAATTTCCGTAACCCTTAAACTTGAAGCCTGAACCATAACCATCCCGCTAAATGCATTTGCAACGCACCCTTAACTTCACTCAGAACAGCTATTGGCCCTGATCTAATCGATACTCAACAATCTAGTATCTGCTAGATTAGCTACACCTGTGTTTGGAAATTCACGCTTGATTTGATTCAGCAGTTGCTTTGCTCTGGCGATATTTCCTAGACCTTGATAGGCCAAACCCAGACCATACATTGCGTCTGGCAGTTTTGAAGATTCAGAATATTCATTCAAAATAATCTCGTAGCTATCCCTCGCTGCATCAAAACTGCCCAAATATAGAAACGCCTGCCCTTTCCAATAGTGTGCATTCGTGACGAACCTGCCTTGCGGATAGACATCAAGATAATGATTAAATTCCGCGACTGATCGCTCAAAATCACTATTAATGACAGAATCATACGCCAATTGATAAAGCTGTTGCTCAGTCAGAACCGCCGGCTGCAACATTCCTCGATCAGACCTTTTTTGTACAGAAACTGTGCTAGAAACGCTCTTGATCTGCTCCGATGAATCTGGCTTGTCATTATTCTCAAACCCAAAATTTCTCTCGACTGCTTGTGAGTCTAGCTCTCGCTCAGAGGCTAGCGCCTCTAAACCAATTAATCTACTGTCTATATTGGTATATCTACCGAGCGAATCACGCTGAAGCTTTTTGATCTCAAAGTTCTGTTCTTCAAGCTGCCCTCTTAACGCCTGAATCTCCGATTGTAACTGTCTATTCTGCTCCAACAGAAGGTTCAAGCCTTCGCTAGTCGGTTGAGCGACGACAAAAAAAGAAACACAAGAACAACATACAGCAACAGAAGTTTTTATTAATCTAACCATCATAAAATCCCTACAAAATATTACAGTTTTATCCGATTGACTTCCAATTATTCCCTATAAAAACCAGAGCACTATAGTTTAATTTAAAAAAGGGGACCAGGAGGGTTCTCGAACATCTCCCTGATTAGACGGAAGCCTAAACTTAACCCGACCGTCAATCGATACCGCATCCAATACTCCCCTATTATTAAATTTCGTGGCATAAATAATCATACTGCCATTAGGCGCGATGCTAGGGGATTCATCGAGACGTGTCGACGTTAATGAAATGACCCTCAGGGTCTCTAGGTTCATGATAGAAATCTGGTATTGAGGGCTTTGTCTCGTCTCTCGCCGAACGTGAACCAAGTTTACTCCGTCTGGCAAGAACTGGGCCTTCGAACATTGAAAACAGTCATAGGTTAGTCGCTCCACATCGTAACTATTCGCCCCTACCTCCATTTGGTAAATTTGAGGCTGCCCACTGCGATCAGACATAAAAACAATAGACCCCCCATCCTTCGACCAACTTGGTTCAGTGTCGATTGCGGGATGATCTGTGATTCGTGTTATCTGGTTACTAATTAGGTCTTGGACATATATATCCGGACTACCATCCTTAGAAAGCACCATCGCGAGTTTTGATCCATCTGGTGAAAACACCGGAGAGCTATTAATGTTTGGGAAATTCGTTATTTGCCTTCGCTGCCCCGAGGCAATATTTTGGGTGTAGATTCTTGGCAAACCAGTTTCGAAAGAAACATAAGCAATATCCAATCCATTGGGGGCCCAATTAGGCGACATTATCGGCTCTTCCGATTCCAGCAAAACCTGAGCCCTTTTCCCGTCATAATCCGATTTTTCCAAGCGATAATAAGTGAGCTCAGGAGATACAAATTCCGCTACAATGTAAAGCAACTGGGTTGTGAAAGCACCCGGAGTGCCAGTAACAGCCTCAAAGACTACGTTACTAATCTCGTGACCAATATCTCTGAGTTGACTTTCTCGCCCAGTCAGCAATTCACCAGCAAGCTTTTGTTGGCGATTAATATCAAAAAATTCATATTGAACTTCCATTAACCCACTGTCAGCAAGGTAATCAATTTTGCCCACTAGTAAGTAATCTTGAGCCAACACACTCCAGTCACGGTAGTACACCTCTGATTCCTCATTAGGCAGTGCGAGCATATTACGAGGAGACAGTGGCTCAAACTCTCCTACTTGCTGAAGATCTTGTGAGACAATCTCCGCTACATTTTCTGAGGGTAAGCCTGCCCCAGTCCACTGAAAAGGCACTATCGCAATTGGAATTGGGTTATCAACACCCTGCGTTATTTGTATGCTCAACTGTCCGTGAGCAAAACCCCCGATAAACAACAGCAGCAAAGTCTTAAAGCATCGTATCTCTTTTTTAAAATGCCCGAATAATTGATATATCAATTCAAAAGGTCCTCAGGTTGAAAAATTAAAGCGAGTGAACGAAAATTTTCATTAAAAATTCGGATAGGGAGCGTTTGTAACTCTCTGAAAGGAGCCGCACTGTAGACCGCGTTCTCGGCAGACCGATCAAACGCTGCGTCACCGCTCGTCTCGGTTATTTGTGCACTCGTTATATCACCTGTCGGCAGCATTTTTATCTCTATAACCGCTCTCATACCATTTCGTGCACTGGGTGGTCGAGACCAAGACTCTTCGACCAACTGCTGTATGAGTGATATCCCACTTTGAATTAATTCAAACTCGCTACTTGCTCCCGCTGGCGGCTGCTCAGAATCCTCCAAAGCGCTTTTCGCCCCAGCTTCCCGATCTCTTGCAGCTAACTCACGCTCAATTCGTCGCTCTTCTAATTTCTTTTCTTCTTCTTGACGTTTTAACCTATCAATCTTCTCTTTCGCAGCTTTGTCTCGCGCCAACTTATCCGCGTCAATCCGTTGTCGCGTTTGTTCCTCTTCTTGCCGAAGCTTTTGATTTGCGAGGTCGCGTTCATACTCGGCTTGTTGAGCCAATCGTCGATTCTCATCTCCTTTCGCACGTTCCGCCTTTTGTTGGTTAAGCACCTGTGGATTTTCATCGAGAAATAAGGCCTTTATGACAGTAGGTTGCACCAATTCAAAATCCTGCGTTTGACTAACCCCTTGAAGATAAAGCAAACTAGCCAGCAGAACCGTGTGAAGAATCACCGCAACCACTATCGATAAAGGGTAGCCGTTCAATCCGATTACTTTGCCCAATTGCGCATTCATACTTAGGAACACTCCTAATTACTCTGCACAGGCTGCGTAATAAAATTCGGATTAGATACTCCGGCCTCCTGCAAAACAGTAATAACCTTCACCATGGCTCCCCAATTTGCCGAAGTATCACCCTCAATCAATACTTGTATGCTCGGATTAACAGCGATTACTCGACTGACTTGAGTGCCAACCGTATCTAATGTTACCGACTGCCGTTCCTCCCCAAATGCTCCGATATTAAGATATATCTCATCTGACGCTGTCAACGAGACAACCAGCGTTTCAATGTTCTCATCTATATTAAGTGGCTCGCTGTTGGCCTCGGGTAACTCCACTTCAATGCCTTGATCAAGCAGAGGCGCCGTTACCATAAATACTATTAACAAGACCAACATGACATCAATGTATGGCACTACATTAATCTCGCTCATCGCCTTGCGTTTTTTCTTAGGAATAACCTGCATTAGTCAATTCCTCAACCGCCATATACCTGTCGATGCAGTATGCTTGAAAACTCTTCCGTAAAAGTAATGTAACTACCCGAAATGCTCTCGACCTGTGCAGTGTAGCGGTTATACGCAACAACTGCCGGAATTGCAGCAAATAAACCCATAGCAGTTGCTATTAATGCCTCAGCAATCCCAGGAGCAACTACTTGCAAAGTCGCTTGGTTTTGACTCGCCAAACCAATAAACGCATTCATTATTCCGATAACGGTACCAAACAATCCAATGTAGGGCGTAACCGATCCGACTGTGGCCAAAAATGACAAATGATTTTCTAGCTTTTCCTCTTCCCTGGAATATGCCACTCTCATCGCACGCTGCGCGCCTTGCATAACAGCCTCCTTTTCGACGGTTGGCTGCTGCCTTAACTTCATGAACTCTTTAAACCCGGCTCGAAAAATATTTTCAATGCCCACGACCTGCACATCTTCGGCTTGAAGTTGAGTACCCTCTTTGTAGAGCTGGCTAAGGTCCATACCAGACCAAAATCGCTCCTCAAAACTGAGCACCCCCGACGCTGCAGCGCCAAGAACCAAAAAACGCTGAACAATCATGACCCAAGACAGAAGTGACAGGGCCAGTAAAATAAACATGACTAACTGCACAGGCAAAGTCGCGTCTAATATGAGTTGTAACGGGCTAAGCTCTTGATTCACCGATTCTACTCCAAATATAAAAAATTACGGCCGCTGCGACGGCAACCCAGCATGTTCGAATTATCGGCCAAATAGGGCAATAGTTTTGCAAAATTCTCTTACAACCGGCGCTAAGGATGCGAAAGCCTAAATCTAGTTCCGGAATCAAGACGCGGAGATTTATGTAATGGAAAACCTAAGTATCAGCTTTACTCTCCGCCGAGAATTTCTTTAAGTTTGGGGGAAACTTCTATGTCGAAGTGTCGGTAGGCAAATTGTGTCACAACTCGGCCTCGCGGTGTGCGCATAATGAATCCTTGCTGAATAAGATACGGTTCTAGAACATCCTCAATAGTATCCCTTTCCTCGCTGATTGCTGCAGCGAGACTATCGACACCCACGGGACCGCCCTCAAACTTGTCAATCATTGTCATCAAAAGCCTCCTATCCATCTGATCAAAACCATTTTTATCAACATTGAGCATGTCTAAGGCTAGGCACGAAAGATCTTCATTTATACTACCGTCTCCCATAACTTCTGAATAATCTCTGACTCGACGCAACAATCTGTTTGCAATTCGGGGCGTTCCTCGAGAACGACGAGCAATCTCTGTTGCTCCTTTGCTATCTATTTCAGTGCGTAAAATTTTAGACGCCCTCTCAACAATCAATTTGAGCTCATCAACCGAATAAAACTCCAATCGCTGTATTATTCCAAACCGATCTCTCAACGGAGAGGTCAGCAACCCAGCGCGAGTAGTCGCACCCACTAGGGTAAAGGGAGGCAGATCCAGCTTAATTGAGCGAGCTGAGGGACCCTCACCAATCATAATATCCAGCTGATAATCCTCCATAGCAGGATAAAGTATTTCTTCAATTGCTGGACTGAGCCTGTGAATTTCATCAATAAAGAGAACATCTCCTGCATTGAGATTTGTTAGCATCGCAGCTAGATCACCAGCCTTTTCTAGCACGGGACCCGATGTTGACTTTATCTCGACGCTCAATTCATTCGCAATTATATTTGCGAGTGTTGTCTTACCAAGCCCAGGAGGACCAAAAATAAGGGTATGATCAAGTGGTTCACCTCGATTTCGCGCCGCGTTGATAAAAATATCCATTTGGGCTTTTACCCCGGCCTGACCAATGTAATCCACCATTGCAAGAGGTCGTGTCGAACGATCTAATGGCTCCTCATTGACAGCAGAATCAGGTGAAACAAATCTCTCCTCAGTCATAACTCCCTCGACACAAAACTTAACTCAACGTGTACCAAGACTCGTTCAACCCTATTCAGCAATTTATAAGCCAGAGCCTAAAACTTTTAAAGCTTTCAAGATGAGCTCACTACTATCGACGGCCTGCTGACCATCAACTACCAAAGAAATAGCCTTAATCGCTTCCGGGGCCTTGTAACCCAGAGCTACTAATGCGGCTTCCGCCTCTTTCTCAAAAAGAGTACTGGACTCATTTAGCTCCGAGATTGCCCCTTGACGAGGCTCACTATCCCACTCCTTGAGTCGGTCTCGCAGATCAATCGCTAACCGCTCAGCAGTTTTTTTTCCGATTCCTGGAAGTTTAGTTAGAGAAACGAGATCATTTCCTCGAGCCATGGCAAGCAGAGCTTCAGGCTCTGCACTCGAAACAACCCCCAACGCCATTTTTGGCCCAATGCCGTTAACCTTTATTAAAGCTCGAAACATTAGCTTAGCCTTCAAATCAGTGAAGCCAAATAACTGATGTGCGTCCTCTCTTACGGCAAAGTGAGTATGCAAAGCGACTGGCTCACCAATCCCGGGTAAATTACAAGCCGTCGTGATAGGAACCTGTATTTCATAGGTAAGTCCGTTTACCTCTATCTCTGCCTCAGTCGATCCCCTGCTCACCAAAGTTCCTTTTATATGTCCTATCACCGATTTGCCGCCTGTTATCTTAAACGTTTTCTGCTGAACGATTTAGCTCCCGCGAGACGAATCAAATTCTCACTCGTGTTTGCGTGACAAATGGCAATCGCTAGCCCATCTGCCGCATCTTCAAGTAATTCACCAGTGAAATTTAAAATTGTCCTAACCATGTGCTGAACCTGATGTTTTTCAGCACCACCCGAGCCTGTTACTGCAGACTTAACTGAACGCGCCGAATACTCTGCTATACAAAGATTAAATTGAAGACAAGCAGTCATGGCAGCCCCCCTCGCTTGACCAAGTTTCAACGCAGAGGAAGCGTTACGTCCAACGAACACTTCTTCTATAGCCACCTCTGTCGGGTTGTGCTCTTGAATTACCCCTGAAACCCCATCAAAAATTTTTTTAAGCCGTTCTGCGTGGGATTTCATGCCAGCCCTTACAACACCACAGGCAAGAAATTCAAGACGGTTCCCATGAGCCTTTATGACACCATAGCCCGTGACTCGGGAGCCTGGATCAATACCTAGTATTATTGCCATGACTTGCTGCCGAAAAATATGATATCTACTAAGCCTCTAGCTCTCTCGCTACATAATCGCTGATCTTAGCGTTAGAAAAAACATTCTGAACGTCATCGAGATCTTCCATATGGTTTATAAGCTTTACGAATGTATACGCATCAGACAATTCAAGTTCGACATCAGTGGATGCAAGCATGGTCATTTCAGCACTTTCAAATTCTAGTTTAGATGCCACAAAAGCATCTTGAACTGCTCCAAAATTTTCCAAGTCAGTCAAAACATCTATCGTGCCATCACAACTAGTAACAACGTCAATAGCGCCTGCATCTAAACCAGCTTCTATAATTAAATTCTCATCACTCCCACTTGAAAACGTGATGATTCCCGTCTTAGCAAACAAGTAAGAAACAGACCCACTGACACCAAGAGTTCCACCATACTTTCCGAAACAATGACGCACTTCGGCAACGGTGCGGTTCTTATTGTCTGTTAAAGTTTCTACAAGAACAGCAACCCCCCCGGGCCCATATCCCTCATACGTAAGTTCTTCAAGATTTTCATTATCACCAGTTCCCGCTCCGCGGGCAATTGCACGGTCAATAGTATCACGCGTCATATTTGACGCTAATGCTTTATCAACCACAGCACGTAACTTTGGATTATCTGAAACATTTGCCCCACCCTTCGCGGCCACAGTTATTTCACGAATAATCTTCGTGAAAACCTTTCCTCGCTTAGCATCCTGACCTGCTTTTCGATGCTTTATATTTGCCCATTTACTGTGGCCAGCCATGTGTCTCCTCGAATTTATTACGAATAGATTAACTAGATGTATAACACCTTTTTAGCTTAACTTTATTTGCTCGCGCAATCGAATATTTAACTCATTCAACTGCACCGTCGAGACCTCTCCAGGAGCTTCCGTTAACGGACAAGCAGCGGATTGTGTTTTGGGAAACGCAATAACATCACGTATCGAACTAGCCCCAGTCATAAGCATAATGAGCCTATCCAAGCCAAACGCAATCCCCCCATGTGGAGGACAACCGAAGCTGAGTGCGTCCAAAAGGAATCCAAATTTCTCTCGAGCCTCAGTCTCTCCAATTCCAAGAACCTCGAAAACTGCTGCCTGCATGCTTGGCTGATTAATACGAATCGAACCTCCGCCTAACTCTGTCCCGTTTAACACCATATCGTAGGCTCGAGAGAGAGACGCACTGGGGCTTTTTTTCAGTTCCTGAATGTCACACGCCGGCGCAGTAAAAGGGTGATGCAATGACGTTAAATCGCCACTTGACGATCTCTCAAACATGGGGAAATCGACAACCCAAAGTGGCGCCCAAAAATCTCGAATAAGATCAAGATCTTCCGCCACCTTTAACCTGAGCGCACCTAAGGAATCATTTACGACTGCCTCTTTGTCTGCCGCAAAGAACACTATATCGCCTGACTCAACAGCCAAACGTCTCATCAAATTAGTAATTACCTCTTCGGGCATAAACTTAATAATTGGTGATTGCAATCCCGACATTCCAGATTCACAATCATTGATCTTAATCCAAGCCAAACCTTTAGCCCCAAACTTACCAACAAATTCCGTGTAATCATCAATCGCTTTACGAGACAAACTCGCTCCTCCCGGGACACGAAGAGCGACTACTCTACTTTCCGTATCATTCGCAGGAGCACTGAAGACTTTAAACTCGACATCTCTCATGAGATCTGCAATTTCAACAAATTCAATATCAATTCGCAGATCTGGTTTATCCGATCCATAACGGTCCATGGCCTCCGACCAACTCATGCGCGGAAACACGCCTAGGTCAATATCGAGGTGCTTCTTAAAAACATCGGTGATGAGGCTCTCCGTTATTTTCATTACTTCATCTTCATCGCAGAACGAGGCTTCAATGTCTATCTGCGTAAACTCGGGCTGTCGGTCAGCTCTCAAATCTTCATCCCGAAAACATTTCGCTATCTGATAATAACGATCCATTCCGGCGGCCATTAAAATTTGCTTAAAGAGCTGAGGAGATTGAGGTAGCGCAAAAAATCGGCTCTGATGGGTCCTGCTTGGCACTAAGTAGTCTCTGGCTCCCTCGGGAGTGGCTTTGGTAAGTAGCGGCGTCTCAATATCGAGAAAACCGTGGCTGTCTAAAAAGTTTCGCACTGTATTAGTTACTTGCGAGCGAAATCTTAACCGATCAGACATTTCTGATCGCCTAAGGTCTATATACCTATATCTCAGGCGCACATCTTCTCCAACATTTCCGTGCTCATCTAAGGGAAATGGGGGGGTCTCGGCTTTATTTAGTATATCCAAGTGCTGACCAAGCACTTCGACTTCCCCGGTTTTCATATCCGGATTCTTCGTTCCCTCAGGCCTCATTCTTACGAGACCTGTAACCCTAACTACAAATTCGCTACGAACCTCCTCAGCAGCCGCAAAACTTTCCTCTTGATCTGGATCAAATACTATTTGCGCCAGCCCATCGCGATCCCTTAAATCTAAAAAAATCACACCCCCATGATCTCTTCTGCGATGCACCCAACCACAAAGTTCTACCGATTGACCAACAAAAGACCCATTGACTTCTCCGCAATAATTACTGCGCATATTATTCCCTTAATTCTCAAATTCTAAGTTAAACATATTTATAATATCGGCCGAAAAGACGTTTTTCAGAGACGAGCGGCATTTTCTAAATGCAAACTGCTTATTCTATGCTCGATTTTGAATCTCTTGATTTTAACGCCGTCTTTTTCAGTGATTTTTCTTCACCAACTGAGGTCTTTGTTTTTTCTTTAACTTCCGCCCCTTTTTTTTCAGCTTTCGTCGGACCTGATTGCTCTTCGGAGTGAGAATCGGCTAATTGACGCTTATTTCCTGTTTTAAAATCAGTCTCATCCCCCCCACTTCCTTTAAGACGGAAGCTAGCCGCCGAAACCTGCTTCTTTAGTGATTGATTCTGGCACTCAGGACAGTTTTCGGGCGCAGCTTCGCCGATTTTCTGGATCAATTCTAAAACAAAGCCGCAACTGCTGCAGCGATATTCGTAAATGGGCATAAAATCATCCTTGTATTACTGACTTAAACCGACAGCGAGTCATTAAGATCCTCGCTCAGTAAAATTTTAAAATCAGATTTTTATTTCCTCAGTTAACATTGGCACACGTTTTTTATCAGAAAAATTTTTACAGCCTTGAATTATACATCAGAACTAAATCTCCTCGCACCTTTCTCAGTTTTAATTATCAACTAGTGACCTTAGATCTGTATAAACATTGCTTCAGTTATCTAACGGTATCAGCACCAACTGAATAATTAAAACCTAAAAACTTTTTACACCTAATTACCTGCATTTGCTTGCTAGGAATCAACGAATGATTTATAAAGACAATTCGCTAGTTGAAGCTTTTTGTTTCTAGAAATAGGACAATAAGAACTGGAAAGAAATACAACAGAACAGGGATAGGCAGCTTGGAGTCCTCGACTCAACTTTAAGCAGAAATCCTTAAATTCAATCAAAAAAAAAGAGAAAGGGTATGGCTGCTAGGAAAACACCTGCAAAGAAGAAATTAAACAAAAAAACCGCTGCATCTAAACCACATAAAGCACCAGCGGTACAGAAAAAATTCACAAAAACTGAAATTCTTTCCACAATTTCAGAAAATACCTCGCTTAGCAAAAAAGATGTTAACGCTGTGCTTGACGAATTGGGAATCGTAATAGAAAGACACCTAAAAAAACGCGCGGTAGGAGAATTTACCCTCCCCGGACTTTTAAAGATTAAATCTGTTAATAGGCCAGCACGCCCTGCTCGGAAGAATGTTCCTAATCCTTTTAAGCCAGGAGAGGTTATGGATGTAGCTCGAAAACCCGCCACAACTCGAGTCAAAGTGCTACCCCTCAAAAAATTGAAAGAATTTGCCTTGTAATTGTTACAATTTTAATACCTTATACAAACGTAACCTGTCCGCCAAGCAACAAAAAAACAATAAAGGCAGCTGAGGCTGCCTTTATTGTTTCTAAATTCTCAACATGGCTAATGACTTGATATTGAGGAATCACCAGCCTCATAACTCACGCGAGAAGTAGAAAATGCGCACTTCTAAATACTTAATCACCACAAGCAAAGAAACCCCTTCTGACGCAGAAACAGCTAGCCATCAGCTAATGCTTCGAGCCGGACTAATCCGCAAACTTGCGAGTGGGCTGTATACTTGGCTCCCGCTAGGCCATAGGACACTTCAAAAGCTAACTGAAATAATACGACAAAGCATGAATGAGACTGGCGCCTTGGAGCTGTTAATGCCCGTTGTTCAGCCAAGTCAACTATGGAGAGAAACAGACCGATGGACAATGATGGGGCCGGAACTACTGAGATTTAAAGACCGAAATTCTCGCGATTTTTGCCTTGGCCCAACACATGAAGAGGTGATTACTGATCTGGTAAGAGATGAAATCAATAGCCACAGACAATTACCCACTACTCTTTATCAAATACAAACTAAGTTCAGAGATGAAATAAGACCGCGATTTGGGGTAATGCGGTCCCGGGAATTTATCATGAAAGACGCCTATTCATTTCACTTAGACCAAAATTGCCTAGACCAAACTTATGATGTCATGAAACAGACTTACAGCTCAATTCTCAACCAACTCCAACTTGACTACCGCATAGTCGATGCAGACTCTGGCAATATTGGTGGAAATGCTTCCCATGAATTTCACGTTCTTGCAGATTCTGGGGAAGATGAAATCGTTTTTAGCAATAAGAGTGATTACGCCGCTAACGTCGAGCTTGCAATAGGAACAATTCCTCAATCTCCAGACGCCGAATCACAACGCCCCTCCGAAATTATTGAAACGCCAGCCATTACGACAATAAAAGATCTTTGTTCCCACTTATCTATCGAGCCTTCCCGTTGTGTAAAAACAGTTATTGTTCAAGGTTGCGATCAGGAAGGGATTCGAAACGGCTCTCTGATAACACTGGTCATCAGAGGCGACCAAACAATAAATGAAATAAAAGCCGAGAAACTGAAGGATGTTGCCGCCCCACTTACAAGAGCCACTGAAAACGAGATTACGAGCGTTTTTGGGTGCGTCCCTGGCTATCTTGGCCCTCTAGGTAACGATATTAAAATTTATGCAGACCCTACCGCTGCCGAGTTAACCAATTTTACGTGCGGTGCCAATATCGCTGACAAACACATAAAAAATGCAAACTGGGACGTCCCAAGCATCAATGGCTCGGAACCGCATTACGACGATGTCTTTGACATTAGAAAAGTCCGGGAGGGTGATCTTAGCCCAGATGGAGAAGGAACCTTATCCAAACAGAGAGGGATCGAAGTCGGGCATATTTTTCAACTTGGGAAAAAATATAGCGCTTCAATGAACGCAACAGCGCTTGATACAACCGGGAAAGGAATAGTGTTGTCCATGGGCTGTTATGGCATAGGTGTTACGAGACTCATTGCTGCTTGCATTGAACAAAAGCACGACGAGTACGGCATCATTTGGCCAAAAAGCATAGCCCCTTTTCTTCTCGTCATAATTCAAGTTGATGGACATAAATCCGAACAGGTTATCGAGATTTCCGAAAAACTATACAACTCTGCGAAAGACCTAGGCGTGGATGTTTTATTGGACGATCGAGACAAGAAAACAAGTCCTGGCGTAAAATTCGCTGATTCTGAACTAATAGGGATCCCGCATCGCTTCGTCGTTTCACCAAAAGCAATCGCTGATGGGTTTCTCGAGTACAAGAAGAGAAGCACGAACGAAAAAACGCTGAAGTCGATAACCGAATGTTTGCAGCTAATCAACGAGATCGCCGAGCAAAAATAAAGAGAGCATCCGATAATGAGCAAACCATTTATATTAGTTCTCTATTACAGCCGACATGGTTCTACTGAAGAAATGGCCAAATTGATTGCGAGGGGAGTTGAATTCTCCGGCTATTTAGATGCTAGACTCAGGTGCGTACCGAATGTCTCCTCGACCGCAGAGGCTGTCGACCCGGAAGTTCCGGATACGGGCGCCATTTTCTGCGACGACAGCGATTTAAAAGACTGTGCGGGTCTCGCGCTGGGAAGCCCTACACGTTTCGGTAATATGGCAGCCCCTCTAAAATATTTTATCGACAACACCTCGTCGTTGTGGGTGTCCGGCTCTCTTGTTGACAAACCATTTTCAACATTTACATCAACCAGTTCTCTTCACGGCGGACAAGAAAGCACTCTTCTCAGTATGGCTCTGCCACTCATCCATCATGGAATGCTTTTCTGTGGAATTCCTTACACAGATACAAAGCTCAGAGACACTGAGTCAGGAGGAACACCGTATGGCCCGAGTCATTGGTCAGGAACCGGCGGAAACAAAAAAATCACCTCTGAAGAGAAAGCTCTCTGTATCGCCCAAGGGCAGCGCCTCGCCACAATCGCGAGCAAAATGCTAAATGGAACCTAGGTGAGCACGCCAAACTTATCGAGGTCCATCGCAACATTGCGCAAAGCGATTCTTTTTCTTTTGTGCGCGCTCCTCGCGCTTAATTTTTTTAAAAATTTACCTGCACTACGCGACTTAGGAATAATAATTTTTTGCATTGTTTATTCAATACAAATAATACCATTACTTCTCTTCTTGCCTGGTCTATACCACACCCGATTAAGATCATACGCATGGCTAAGCTTTGTGATATTGCTCTACTTCATGCGAGGCGTTCTCACAGCATTTGAGAGTACAACAAGGCTGATTGGACTAGTAGAAGTACTGATTTGCACATTGCTATTTTGTAGTATCGTCATATTTATAAGGCGTTATCGCAGCCACTATAAAACCTCTTTGTAGAACAATTCTTCACCTAAATCCTATAACCAGCCCGTCGCTTCCTTAACTAATGGGATCGTGATGCGACGTTTTTGCTGAAGACTCTTATCATCTAGCCGTTCTAACAATTCCATTAGAACAGGCAAACTTCGCTCGGACCTTGCCATCAAATAATCGACAACGGGCTCAGATATCCCTAATCCTCTTGCGTTCGCCTGTTGCAGGACAGCTGCACGCTTGCGGTCATCGTCAAGATCATGAATTTGAAACGTCAAACATGACTGCAGTCGGGAAACCAAATCCTTTAATTTAATACCAGAAAGAGTTTGTTCATAAGTCGATGAAATAAAAAGTCGACTCCCATTTTCTACAGCATTGTTAAAAGCCGCAAAAAAAGCCATTTCCCATTCAGAATCGCCGGCAACATATTGAGCATCATCAATACATACTAGATCAAACTTGCCTATGTTTTTAAGGAAATTTGGAGTGAGACTAGCAGAATCTCGGAGCGGAATGTACACCGCTGTCCGGCCAGATTCCTTCGCATGATGAAGAGCCGCATGCAATAAATGCGTTCGCCCTGACGAGAACCGGCCCCATATAAAAATATTGTGCTCAAACAGTTCTGAGCGCAGCTGATTCAGTAACTGCTCATTTTTTTTACTTTCAATAAAGTTATCAAAAGTGTCGTAAGCGTGCAGTTTAACATCAAGCGTCAATTGATCTGGTGCGCTAAAGCTCACTAATCATCTCGTCCAACGGTAATGTAGCAAGGGGAAGTCTCCTTGCGAAAAACTGCGCTCAGAATTCTCAATGATTTTGAGATCACGATCCAAAGCAATCAGCCCCACCAGCTGCTCTAAGTCACCACGTATTTCAACGCGAAACTCAAGCCTCCCCCCCTCCATTTCTGACAATACAAAGTTATTTAGCAGGCCTAGAGTATTTAAGTAATCAAGTAGTGAAGAATATCCCTCTAGGTTAGCGATCCCATCAACCCGGAGGGTCGCTAATGCGAAATCATTGTTCAGCGGATTTATTGCAAAGTAACTAACCAGTTCCGTCGTTACTCTGTTCAAAGCTGCATCGAGATATGATTCGATTTCAGTATCAAGGCCATCAAACGACTGAACCGAATTTTGAAAAAAGAAACGCCATAAACCAACTAAGTCCGCGCTCGGCGTGATTTGCAACCGGCCGGCCAGAACGCTATCCGGTCCATATCTCTCGCTAGCACCCTCTATAGTGACAGCATCTAAACCCCAGAGTTTATCTTCGTTTAGCGCTTTTTGATCCTCAAAATCAAGCAGAGGGTAGATAAAAGGAATACCCCTTTTTTTGCTGAAGGATTCAAAATGGGAAATAAAATTTGGATAGAGCTCTGGCGTGATTAAATTCCTTTCACCATTTGGTTCCTGAACAACCATCCAAAGGAGCACGCTCGGCCGATTTGAATCAAAAATTGGAATTCCGGCATCAAGTAAAAGCGTTTCTACAAGAACACGCGAGAAATTTATATTTAAAACTCGCTGATTAGACTCCGATTTAAAACCCAAGCTTGCTGAATCCCGCAGCGTTTCATCTTCTGTTCCGTAACTAACTGCGTCGACATACTCCCCTGCAGATTCAAACGCTCTTAGAAGGCCCGGCGCTCTTATTGCGTCCTCTGATCCCGTCAGTTTTATAAGAACCGCCCTCAGAGCCTCGCTGTAAGCTCTAGATCGTTCAGAGTCACTATCGTTTAGAATCACTATGCTTTCACTGAAAAGCCCTTCAACCTGAAGTGAAAAAGACTGACCGGATAGAACCAAAAGACAGCAGAATATCAAAACTCTCTGCACGGCGAGCCGCAAAGAAAATATTCGGCGAAAAGAAATTTTATACATTGAAACACGCATAGGCGGTAATCATACTAGAAAACAAAACCAAGAACATAATCAATACAACAAAATTGGGCACTGACGAATACCCATCATACTGGTAAACTATCAAAAAGTTTTCATTGATCAGCGACAAAGGCCTACGTCATGGAAAAATCTAAAACTGGCATAAGTAGATCTCATAAGGAGTCGCTCAGCTATAAAGACTCCGGAGTCGACATCGATGCAGGCGCAAACCTAGTCGAAAAGATCAAAGCTGTCACAGAACGTACTAACCGCCCTGAAGTGTTATCAAACCTCGGAGGCTTTGGGGCAATGTGCGAGATCCCAGAGGGCTACCATCAACCAGTGCTGGTCTCAGCAACGGATGGGGTTGGAACGAAGCTGAAACTAGCGATGATGCTCGAAAAACATGACACTATAGGCATTGATCTTGTTGCCATGTGCGTAAATGACTTGATCGTCTGCGGTGCAGAGCCACTTTTTTTCCTCGATTATTACGCAACTGGGGCTCTGAATGTAGATATCGCAAATAAAGTAATAACTGGAATCGGAAAAGGTTGCGAGCTTGCCGGATGCGCGTTAGTTGGAGGAGAGACCGCTGAAATGCCTGGTATGTATAACGGCGAAGACTATGATCTTGCTGGTTTCTCTGTGGGGGTTGTTGAAAAAAGCAAAATCATTGACAACTCGAAAGTAACTGCAGGTGACCTCCTAATAGGAATCGAGTCCTCTGGCCCTCACTCAAATGGATATTCTCTAATTCGCGCAATTATTGAAAGAACAAAGTTCGATCTAGAGGCATTGTTAGAAGGAAAAACAATTGGAGCAAGACTACTCGAGCCAACGCGCATTTACGTGAACACTATTGCAAAGCTAATCGAAGAAATAGAGATTAAGGCGTTGGCACACATAACAGGTGGGGGTATTACTGAAAACTTACAACGTGTCTTACCTGAGAATGTAAATGCTTGCATTACGCTCTCAAGCTGGGAAAGGCCCACGATTTTCAATTGGCTTCAGGCGGAGGGAAATATTGCGAGCGACGAAATGTTGCGTACGTTTAACTGTGGAATCGGAATGATTATTTGCATCCCTCCGGAGAGTGCAAACGACGCATTACATCTGTTAAAAAACACTGGAGAACATGGCTACTTAATCGGTGAAATCATTACGAACTCATCCTCAGATAAGCCCTCTGTAATCTACAGAAGCTAAGAATTAGTCATGGCCAACGCAACGTTTAAAATTGTCGTATTAATTTCAGGTAATGGTAGTAACTTACAATCACTTATTGATAGAAAAATAACTGGCAAAAGATCCCAATACGAAATTACTGCGGTTATCTCAAATAAATCGGATGCTCACGGGTTGGAGCGAGCAAAAGCCGCTAACATCCCAGTCGTTGTAATTGACCATACAAAACACGATACACGTCAAGATTTCGATACAGAGTTAATTAGAGTCATAGATTTACTCTCGCCTTCGCTGATCGTCTTAGCCGGCTTCATGCGCATACTCACCGCCGCGTTCGTCAATCACTTTCAAAAGAGATTAATAAACATACACCCGTCATTGCTGCCTTTGTATCCTGGAACTAATACTCATCAACGAGCACTCGATGCCGGTGAAAAACAACACGGAGTTTCCGTTCATTATGTAACTGAGGAGCTTGATGGAGGTCCAGTAATCGCTCGCTCAAAAGTGCACATAGACCCCGAGGATGATGCTGAAAGCCTTTCGAAAAAAGTATTAGCCAGCGAACATCTGTTGTATCCGCAGGTCGTGAGCTGGTTCGCGCAAGGACGGATTAAACTTAAAGAAGACAAAGTCTATCTAGATAATAAAGTTTTGCCATCGCACGGATTTACGCTGAAACACACCCTCAGAGCTTAGGTATAATAAGGTTACTCGTTTTTCGGGAGACTAAACTTTTTCATTTTTTCAACAAGTGTTGTTCTCCCCAGATCTAATCGTTCCGCAGCTTTTGAGACAACTCCGTGGCTGTCTCTAAGAGCTTGAACTATTAAATCTCGCTCTAAGTTAGCCAGATACTCTCTTAGATTAAGCCCGCTTAAAGGTAATAAAGCACTTTCTGGTAGATTCGGTATGCTTTCAACTGCGGGTGGCTTGATTTCTTTCTCTTTCCGATTTGTAATAAAATGCTTAGGCAAATCACCAACGCCAACAATTCCATGTGGGAATAAAATCGACATTCGCTCAATTAAGTTTGCCAATTCACGGACATTTCCAGGCCAGTCGTATTTTGTAAGAGCGCTTATAGCACTTGAATTAAAACGCACGGACCCCCGCCCGGACTCTTCCAGTTGGGTAACTAGCTCATCCATCAGAAGTGGAACATCTTCAGATCTCTCGCGCAGCGCAGGCATCTCTATGGGAAAAACATTCAATCGGTAGTACAAATCTTGACGAAACTCGTTCGCGGCTATCATTTCATCGAGGTTTTTATGAGTCGCTGCTAGTATACGAACGTCAACAGTTATTGTGTTGGTGCCACCCACTCTCTCAAAACTCCTTTCCTGCAGAACCCTTAGTAATTTTACCTGCATATTTAAAGGCATATCGCCTATCTCATCTAAAAAAAGCGTGCCACCACTTGCCAGTTCAAACCTTCCGATCCTAGCAGATACAGCACCAGTAAAAGCACCCTTCTCATGGCCGAAAAGCTCACTCTCCAATAGATCGCTCGGTATAGCCCCGCAGTTAATGGGCACAAAGGGGTTGTCACGGCGAGAAGAATTCAAGTGCAGATTACGAGCCACAACCTCTTTTCCTGTACCCGATTCTCCAGTGATTAAGACACTTACCTCCTTATCCGCAACGTGCTCCATCATATATCGCACCTGCTGCAGCAGCGGGCTCTCGCCCACTAGTTCTCTAAACAACTTTAAGTTTCTATCGCCCTGAAAATTTCTCAATCGACTAAATCGATCATGGAATAAGAAAGCCTTTTGAACAGACTCGTTAAAAAAATCATACCCTGCATCTGGTGAAAGTGACGCTACAAAGCGCTTGTTGTGCTCTGGTCGAATTTCTAGATTCGCGACATCTTTATTCAGAGCAATGAACGGAATCGCGTCATCGAAAACGCTGAGCTTTGACAGAAGCTTATTGAATTCTTTCGAGCAATCCTCAGAAATAATCACCAAACTTATCTCACCAGCGGATGCCTCTGCTTGTTTCGAAAGGGCTATTTCCTCCCAATTGTCTTTGCTTGCAAATATCAGCTCCGCGACCGTAGGCGAAACCAATTTCTTTAAGTCGACTTCTATACTTCGGTCATCAACAATTGAGAGGATCGTATGTTTATAATTCATAAAAAAACTCTAGAACCGTATTTCGAAGTCGTATTAGACCCGTGCCCTATTTGAGAGTCAATGCATCAGCAGCGTCTGCTTTCGATTCTTAAAGTTCATGGCGACAATGTCGTTATACACTTAGCAAACAAATTAATACTAGACAGGTGGGCAATCAAGTTGGGGAAAGAAAAACTTCCTTCAAGCCACAGACGACACGGAGATAAGTCTCCGTCGGGAATTAACAGATTCCAACCGGCGACCACAAGCTCAAACCATACAACCGTAAATTCGGTCCGCGATAACAATGAAATCATATCTAGCTTAATAAAAAAGGCAAACCGCACCCCGACAGTGGATACTGCTAAATTGGTATCCTTAAGCAGTAAGATACAGGACGAAAAATACACCTATGACACCGCTGGGATCGCATCTAAAATTCTTCATTTTGAGGCTCAACTGAGTTCAAGCGACACTGAATGAAGGAATCTGGATTCTAACCTAAAAATCCCGGCTTAGAGCGGTCTAAGCGAATGTAATCTGAATAGTCGTCAACATCCCAGAGAGTCTCTAGCTCGTGAACCCGAAGGCCGTGTTCCGCTGCGTAGCGCCGTGTCGTTGTCAAAACCTCGCCCGAGCCCCAACGAATATCATTAAAAAGATAAGATACAGGCTCTGAGACCGCAATAAGAAAATATCCGCCATCTTCTGCAGGACCCAAAATCAAATCAAAACCATCTGCGAGCGCTTTTGCTGATTCTCTTAAGTGTCTACCAGCAAGAACAGGGCAATCGCACCCGATTAATATAACCGATGAAACACCACATTCCTGAAAAGCTTCATGTATGGCGTAGTCCATTTTAGCTCCCAAATCTCCGTTAATCTGAAAACGCAACGTAGATGGCTCCAGGAACTCGCTAAAAAACTCATCTTCGTCAGGGGCAGTTATCCATACCTGTATAGGAGCCACTTTCGACGATAACGCTACCTGACAGGTATGCCGAGTAATTTTTCGGTGAAAATCAGTGGCGACCTCCTCACCAATAGCAACAGCAAGCCGAGTTTTTACATGTCCTAAACGAGGAGTTTTGGCGAATACAATTATTCTAGTCCTGTCGTACTCGTACAACAATTTAATCATTCTCCTGCGCAAACTTATAAAACACTATTGCAAAATCAAGACTTATAATAATAACTAACCAATAACTTTGGACTTACACCAATAAAATATAAAAACCGAAGCAACCACATCAATAGGACAGTCCTAAGCACTCCCTCTTTCTGCCAACGCCTGGCAGACGTAGTAACAAAACCTTTCATCAGCACCGGCTTAGCATGTCGCCTTAGTCGCTTGGTTAACTCAATGTCTTCCATAATTGGAATATCTGCAAAGCCATTTAATTTCCAGAAAAAATCACGATTAACTATTAATGTTTGGTCACCTGTAGATACAGACGTCAACCGTGAGCGCAAATTCATGAACTTAGCAATGATAGAATAAACAAAACCATCGGCGTCAAAGCGGACGTCGAACCACCCCCAAAAAAACGAACGATTAGACAAAATTTTTGAGATAATTAAATCAAAGTCGGCAGGCAAATGTGTATCGGCATGCAAGAATAACAACCACTTTCCCGAAGCAGATTTTGCCCCAAGATTCATCTGCCTTGCTCTTCCTCGCTCAGATTGTAAAATCAAATCACAAAACTCGGCTGTTTCATCAGAATCGAGGTTGCACTGCCCCGCTTCAATTAGTATGACCTCGTAACCCCGAGATCTTAAAACTTGAAGTTTTCGGAGATTAACCCGTAACGAGTCCCCTTCATTAAACGCGGGAATAATTACGCTTAACCTATTAGCCTGCGTAACTGCGCTCACCTCAACTTCATTGAATATCACGTCACCCTCCCTAAATTATGGATATCCTGGGATATTGCTCATTATTTTTTATTGAATCCACAGCATCAACCTGGGACTCACCTATTTATAAGTACGCTATTGGGTCAGCGCTTTATGGAAAACCCGATAAACTAAATATTGAGTTTAAGGTATACGACATGTCAAGCGGCCCCCAAAAATTGGGGCCAAGAGGAAAAATTTCTGGTTCTTGCGCACTGCAATATTAGTTCTCGCCAAACGCAGCCTACTTTTTAGACTGCCTAGACATACAATTACGTTTTTAAAGCATTTTGTCGACAAAAGCCTTTTGTTAAGGGTATAAAAAGCGTAATATGCTTTCTTCAGTAGCAAAATTGTTGACAAAAACGTGACGGTGCTTCCCAGAACAACCCCCACTAACTCGGAATCTGCATTTCAAATAATTCGAGATGCTATTTTAAGCGGTGCATTATCGCCGGGAAGCAAAATTAGCGAAGCTCACACCTGTCAAATCTACGGCATTGGACGCGGCCCCCTTAGAGAAGCTTTGAGACGGCTAGAAGGGTGCAAACTTGTTGAAATAAAACCAAACGCAGGTGCTAAAGTAAGTTTTATAAAGCCTTCTCAAATAATTGAAATATATGAAATTAGAGAATCATTGGAAGGACTTGCATGTAAACTAGCGGCAACGAATGCAAATAAAACAGACTGCCTCGCCCTACGATCAATCATAACAGAGCAGCGACTGCAGATGACACAAAATAACGGGGACCTCGCCCCGCTGAAAGAAGGAGATCTAGACCTCCACTTTTCAATCGTTAAAGTTTCTGGCAACACTCAGCTTTTCCAACTCCTATGTCACGACCTTTATCAACTTGTTCAATTATACAGATTACAGCCTAACACCAGTCCGTCCAGACCACACATAGCATTAGAAGAACACACACAAATTGTAGACGCGATAGAAAGAAAAGATCCAGAGCTCGCTGACTTGCTTATGAGGCGGCATATATCGAACGCAAGGCAAGAACTCCTGGCGAATTTATCTCTATGAAGATTAAACCCCATTTCGAGTAAACTATTGGAGCACTAATGCAAGATAAAAGATCCCCAGGCAAAAAGTTTAAAGAAGAACTAAACACTCAAAACCCACTTCAAATAGTCGGCACCATAAATGCCTACTCCGCGATGCTGGCAAAAACTGTAGGCCACCGAGCGTTATACCTATCTGGAGCGGGCGTAGCAAACGGCTCACTCGGAGTTCCCGATCTCGGTATATCTTCCCTAAATGATGTCCTTACTGACGCCGAGCGAATTACAGCGGCAACAAATTTGCCATTATTAGTCGACATCGATACCGGTTGGGGCGGTGCTTTTAATATCGCGCGAACCATTCGCTCAATGGAGCGAGCCGGGGTCGCAGCAATTCATATTGAAGACCAAATATTACAGAAGCGCTGCGGGCATCGCCCAAATAAAGCGATTGTGAGTAGCAGTGAGATGGTGAATCGAATCAAAGCTGCTGTAGACTCAAGGATTGATGACGATTTTGTAATCATGGCTAGAACTGATGCGTTAGCCTCTGAAGGCACGGAAAAAGCCATAGAAAGATGCATTGCTTACGTTGAGGCCGGAGCCGATTCAATTTTTCCCGAGGCAATGATTACGCTTGATCAATACGAAAGTTTTGCGAAGGCTATGCCTGTTCCGATACTTGCCAATATCACTGAGTTTGGCAAAACACCGTTGTTTAGTTGTGAAGAACTAAGTACACATGGCGTAGACATGGTTCTTTATCCTTTGTCTGCTTTTCGAGCGATGAATCAAGCCGCTCTGAAGGTTTATCAATCAATTGCTTCGAACGGCTGCCAAAACGATGTAATCACAACAATGCAAACACGAGAAGAACTTTACAATGTTCTGGGCTATCACGATTACGAAAAGAAGCTGGATTCGTTATTTTACGCAACGGAAGATTAAATATAATAAAGTAAGAGGTAGTAGCAATGAGTAACAAAGAATTGACTGGTGCGGGACTAAGAGGGCAAGTGGCCGGCGACACCGCTTTGTGCACCGTGGGTAAAACCGGCTCTGGTCTGACCTATCGAGGTTTCGACATAAATGACCTTGCAAACTTAGCTACGTTCGAAGAGGTAGCTTACTTACTTCTCCAAGGTCGCCTCCCAAATCAAACTGAACTTGACAACTATCTTGATGAAATTTGTTCGTTGCGAACCTTACCAAAAGAATTAAGAGATGTTTTAGAGAGGCTACCTGCATCAGCGCACCCAATGGATGTAATGCGCACAGGCTGCTCGACGCTTGGCAATCTTGAAATGGAGACAGGTTTTGAGGATCAGGACGACGCTGCCAATCGGTTATTAGCGATAATGCCAAGTATAATTTGCTACTGGTACAATTTCTCACACAAAGGCACACGAACCGAGACGGAATCAGAGCACAGAACGATCGGAGAGCACTTCCTTCATATGTTATCCGGCGACACCCCCTCTAAATTGTTCAGCGAAGCAATGAATACCTCATTAATTCTCTATGCCGAACATGAATTTAATGCCTCAACGTTCGCCGCTCGCGTTTGCGCATCTACCCTTTCAGACATGCACTCTTGCGTTTGTGCCGCAATTGGAACATTGCGAGGACCACTTCACGGAGGTGCGAATGAGGCCGCCATGGAGATGATCGAAACCTGGAAAACCACTGCTCAGGCCGAAGAGAAAATTTTAGATATGCTTGAGCGAAAAGAAAAAATAATGGGCTTTGGTCACGCTATCTACCGGACTTCTGACCCGAGAAACGCGATTATTAAAAAGTGGTCGAAAAAATTGGGGGAAGAAATAGGCGATAAATCCCTATTCGCTATTTCCGAGCGCTGCGAGCAGGTTATGCTTCGGGAAAAAGGCCTATTTTGCAATGCCGACTTTTTTCACGCATCCGCCTACCGATTCATGAATATACCTACCAAACTATTCACGCCCATTTTTGTTATGTCTCGTGTTACCGGCTGGACAGCACACGTAAAAGAACAACGAGGCAATAATCGTATTATTCGCCCCAGTGCTAACTACCTTGGGCCTGAAAGCAATGCATGGATCCCAATTGAAAATCGCTAAATAATGCCCCAAGCTGACTTAATTATTTTAAAGAGGAAAAAAAATTGCTTTCTAATGTAGAGACAAACAACCGACCTCAGCCAGACCAAGTTCTCAGTGATATTGCAGATTACGTTTGTGAATTCGACATACAGTCATCAGAGGCCTACGATACTGCTCGTAACTGCTTAATAGATACACTTGGCTGCGGACTATTAGCGCTTAATTTTCCCGAGTGCACAAAACTACTTGGACCGCTTGTTGATGGAACGATCGTTCCGCATGGAGCTCGAGTGCCTGGCACCAAGCTCAGGCTTGACCCTATCAAAGCTGCATGGGATATTGGCTGCACTATACGCTGGCTAGACTTCAACGACACATGGCTAGCAGCAGAATGGGGCCATCCATCTGACAATCTAGGTGCGATCTTAGCCGTTGCAGATCACCTTTCACAGAAAAATCTCGCGAACGGGAAACCCCCTTTACTGATGAGAGATGTTCTTACAGCCATGATTAAAGCTCATGAGATACAGGGCGTAATTGCTCTTAAGAATAGCTTTAATCGCGTTGGCCTATGCCATGTTCTTTTGGTCAGAGTTGCATCAACAGCGGTGGTTACAAAAATGCTTGGCGGCGACCGACAGCAGATTATCGATGCCGTTTCCCAAGCTTGGTTAGACGGCTCTAGTCTCAGAACATACAGGCACTCGCCGAATGCGGGTCCTCGAAAATCATGGGCTGCTGGTGATGCCACCTCACGGGCAGTGCGTCTTGCGGATCTGACAATGCGCGGTGAAATCGGATACCCAAGCGCCTTATCTGCGAAAACATGGGGTTTTTACGACGTTTCGTTTGGGGGAAATTCATTTGCGTTTGATCAAGAATACGGAAGTTATGTGATGGAAAATATTTTGTTTAAAATTTCCTTCCCAGCGGAATTTCATTCGCAGACCGCAGCCGAAGCCGCGGTCAAACTACACCCTTTTGTCAAAGGCCGTTTACGCGAAATAGAAAAAATCGTCGTTCATACGCATGAGTCAGCAATACGCATAATTAGCAAATCTGGCCCATTAAATAATCCCGCAGATCGTGATCACTGCCTACAATATATGATTGCAGTTCCACTTATTTTTGGCGACCTTGTTGCAGAAAATTATGAGGACGAATTTCACGAAAACAATCCGCTAATCGATGAGCTACGATCAAAAATGGAAATTAATGAAAACGCCAAATACACAAAGGAATATTTAGAACCAGAAAAACGGTCCATTGCTAACTCACTACAAGTTTTTTTCACTGATGGCACGCAAAGCGACGCTATAGAGATTAATTATCCGGTAGGCCATAAAAAAAGACGACAAGAAGGGATTCCGATGCTCGAAAAAAAATTCAAATCGAACTTACGCACTCGATTTCCCGAAGATCGGTGTGACGAAATTTTTAGGCTGTGT
The DNA here is from genome assembly GCA_002700775.1 of Gammaproteobacteria bacterium. Classification (GTDB taxonomy): domain Bacteria; phylum Pseudomonadota; class Gammaproteobacteria; order Pseudomonadales; family Pseudohongiellaceae; genus UBA9145. The sequence continues at coordinate 36,865 of PAEL01000006.1, forward strand.
GCAAGTCAGGAACAACTTGAAAAAACTTCGGTCAGTCACTTCATGGAAATGCTCATGATCTGAACTAAGTTTTAAAAAACCAAAACCCAACCTTGAAATATTTTTTTTAAGCCATACTTAAAAT
>PAEL01000079.1 GCA_002700775.1 Gammaproteobacteria bacterium
AATCTTGTAATTCCCTATGCTGTTGGTCACAACGCTTATCAATATTTTGAGCGGCAGGGGGGAGTAAAACATAGTATGGTTTTGTTGCGGGATCCGGCTAGGGCTCCGAGTATCCGAGAGATCTTAGAAACTCGACGCAATGTTAAACAAATTAGGCCACAATGCTTGTTTGTTCCGCCGAACATGGATCAATCCATATTAAAATCGACACTAAATGGATACCAAATTATTGAGAGGGAGATTGATATCTTAGGTCTCAATATTGAAGTTGAGTCGGGTAGCTACGATGTCTTTGTGAAGCAGGTGGCAGACGGTTTTTCAGGCTGCTTGATACCGATATAGTTTAGGTTTTTAATTGTCTAACTGGGCGAGGTCAATGGACATCCTGATGACTGAACATAAGAAATTAATACTTGTTGACGGGTCGTCTTATTTATTTCGGGCTTTTCATGCTTTGCCGCCATTAATGAACAGTAAGAAAATACCGACCGGTGCTGTCAAAGGCGTTATTAATATGATCAGGAGCATGGTTAAAAACAATCCTGAAAGTAATGTAGTAATCGTTTTTGACGCTAAAGGTAAGACATTCCGTAACGAACTCTACGATGCTTATAAAGCTCATCGTCCTCCCATGCCAGATGAATTAAAAGTTCAAATAGCACCAATCCATAAAATTGTAGAAGCCATGGGTCTGCCGATACTGATAATCGATGGGGTCGAGGCTGATGATGTTATTGGCACGCTTGCCCGCGAGGCCTCTGCGGCTGGTATATCAACCCTGATCTCAACTGGGGACAAAGATCTAGCCCAGCTAGTGGACGATCAAGTGAGCTTAATAAATACTATGACCAATGAGGCACTTGACACCGATGGAGTAAAATCAAAATTCGGAGTTTATCCCAATCAAATTATTGATTATTTAGCCCTAGTCGGTGACAGCGCAGATAATATCCCAGGTGTTCCCTCGGTTGGACCGAAAACAGCTGTAAAGTGGCTTGCAGAACATCAATCAATGTCGGAGATTATTGATAATGCCTCTTCAGTTTCGGGTAAGGTCGGTGAGAGGCTGAGAGAAAGCGTTGAGGTTCTATTACTATCTTACGAGCTCGCTACGATTAAAACAGATGTCGAATTAAAAATGGGGGTGCACGATCTCAAACGGAAGAAAGCTGATAATAAAAAATTGCTTGAGTTATTTTCGGAGCTTGAGTTTAAAACTTGGGTCAATGAGCTCAAAGACGAAGGGGTTGAATTTAATTCCGGTAACGAACCCGCTCTTGAAAACAAAGCAGACAATCAGGCATCAAGCGAATTTAAAGAAATAGAGCGAAATTACTCGCTTATTGACAGCAACGAAAGTTTAAAAGATTTTGTTACATCTTGTGCAAATTCGAGTTGTATTGGTCTAAGCTGTGAAATTGAGGCTGAGCATTTTATGGGTGCTAAAGTCGTTGGAATTAGTATGTGCGCTGAGCCGGGACACGGGGTCTATATTCCTTTAAACCACGCTGAATCAGAAGAAAAATCAACCGTTACGCAATTAAATAGCCTTTTTGTCTTTAATCAACTAAAGCCAATTTTAGAAAATGAGTCGGTTTTGAAAGCTGGACATGATTTAAAAAATCTTGCTCATGTTTTTGAAAACTTCGGAGTGACATTGGCGCCATTAAAAGCAGATGTCATGGTAGCTAGTTATGTGTATGACTCAGTGTCCAGTAAACATCGATTATTTGATATAGCAAGAGATCGACTTGGGCTTGTTATGGCTGATTTTGAATCCGTGCTTGGCAAGGGGCGAAATAAAAAAACAATATCGCAGATAGCGCCAATTGATGTACTGAAGTGTTCGGCAGAGAAGGCAGATGTTTCGTTGCGGTCTTGGATTATTTTAAACCAACTGTTGTCTGAGTCTGGAAGTTTGCATGACGTATTTTGCTACTTTGAACAGCCATTGATTCAAGTTCTTAAAGATGTAGAGAAATCAGGAGTTTGTGTTGATAAGTCAGCACTGCTAATTCAGAGCTCGGATCTTCATATTCAGCTAAAAAGTTTGGCGTCGCAAGTTTTCAAGTTGGCTGGGGAAGATTTTAATCTTGGTTCGCCAAAGCAACTGCAATCAATTCTTTATGAGAAGCTTAATTTGCCAATGCTGAAAAAGACAAAAACCGGTCAGCCGTCTACCGCTGAACCTGTTCTTGCAGAGCTTGCTGAAAGCTTTGAGTTGCCCCGTTTGATTTTGGAACATCGGTCGCTTAGCAAAATCAAGTCTACCTACACTGACAAATTACCCTTACAGATTCAAGACCGTACGAAGAGGATACATTCTACTTTTCAACAGGCTGTGACAGCGACCGGCCGACTTTCGTCAACAGACCCTAATTTGCAGAACATACCGATCCGGACTTGCGAAGGTCGCCGTGTCAGAAAAGCTTTTATAAGTGAGCCTGACTATAAAATACTGGCCGCTGATTATTCGCAAGTTGAATTAAGAATTATGGCACATCTTTCAAAAGATCCGGGATTGCTTGCTGCGTTTAATTCAGACCAAGATGTTCACCGTGCGACTGCTGCTGACGTGTTTGGCGTGGCTATTAACGAAGTGAGTGATGATGAGCGAAGAAGTGCAAAAGCGATTAACTTTGGTCTTATTTATGGGATGTCCGCGTTTGGTTTGGCTAAGCAGTTAAATATTGGCAGGCAAGAGGCTAATGAATATATAGAACGGTATTTTGCAAAATATCCAAATGTCAAACGTTATATGGATCAAACACAATCCTTCGCTGGTGAGAACGGTTATGTCGAAACCATATTTGGTCGGCGGCTATATCTTCCGGATATAAATGCGGGTAACGGCATGTTAAGAAAAGCAGCCCAGCGAACAGCTATCAACGCACCTATGCAGGGCTCTGCTGCAGACATAATTAAAAGAGCAATGATTGATATTTACAATTGGTTACCAGAGAGCGGGCTAGACGCTCAAATGTTATTGCAAGTACATGATGAACTAGTATTTGAGGTTCACCATAAAGATGTAGAGCTGGTCTCGGAGGGCGTTAATTTTCGGATGATGAGTGCGGCCTCTCTTTCTGTACCGTTAATCGTAGATATTGGGGTTGGAGCTAACTGGGACGAAGCTCATTAGCGGCTAGGTCGACTCCAGGTTGTAGAATAATTGTCTAGAGAAATAACCAATCAGCTAGTAATTTCCTAACTTCTTTTATTCCGTTGCCTTTCAAGGCTGAGAACAGCTGTACTGAAACTCGACCTTTTATGGTCTGTTCTTTACTGATTTCAAGAAGCGTATTCGTAGCAGCGCCGTGTTTTAATTTGTCAGCTTTAGTAAGTAGTATATGAATAGGTAAATCTGATTCTTTTGCCCAGTTAATGATTGAGCGATCGAATTCTTTTAGTGGGTGGCGGACATCACTCAGCAAAATCAGGCCATTCAGTTGTTGCCTTTGACGGAGATACTTCTCAAGTTCTTTTTGCCACAGGTTTTTTACTCCTAGTGGAACTTTGGCAAATCCGTACCCCGGAAGGTCTACTAAAAACTTTTCATGGCTAATTTCGAAAAAATTTATGAGTTGCGTCCGCCCAGGGGTTTTACTGGTTCTTGCTAATCCTTTTTGTTCAGTAATTGCATTTATCGCACTTGATTTACCTGCATTTGAGCGCCCCGCAAACGCAACTTCTGAGCTACTTGATGGACACTCATTTAACTTTGCTGCGCTTGTATAGAATTTTATCGAAGGACAATTTAAAGCTGCCATTTTGGTTTTTTCTCTCCGTCACCGTAAAAATAATAAAGAAGCTTAAGTCAATTCGGGATTATGTTGTCATTTTTTCGGCTGATAGCGTCTTACGTTATCATGTTTGAGTCAAAACCGTTATGTAATTAGAGTAAGCTGTTAAAATGCGCTATAATTAATCCAATGTCTTGGGTTTCGCGGTATCTATACCAAGGTAGCGAAAGTTAGCTCAGTCTTATTGTTAGCATAGAATTTATTAGGATCAGTAATGGGAAAAATAGTATTTTTAATTGGTTTCTTGATTGCGTTTGCAAGTGGATCAGGCAATTTAGTTGCTCAGGGAGACCCGGTTGCAGGAAAAGCCAAGGCGCTTGTGTGCGGTTCTTGTCATGGAGCTGACGGAAATAGCACGTTGGCGATTAATCCAAAATTAGCTGGTCAAGGCAAGGCTTATCTCTACAAGCAGTTAGTTGAGTTTAAGAGTGGAGTAAGACAAAACGCGACTATGGCCGCGATGGTCATGGGTCTTAATGACGAAGATATGCATGATCTGGCAGCTTATTATTCAAGTCAAGAAGTGACTCTCGGTGGAGCAGACCCTCGGTTAGTTGACCTAGGACGTTCATTGTATCGTGCTGGCAACAAAGACTTAGGTGTAGCTGCTTGTATGGCGTGTCATGCTCCAGATGGACTCGGTAATGGACCCGCCGGATTCCCAGCCTTGGGGGGTCAGCATGCGGAATACACCCTGGCGCAGTTGAAGTCGTTTCGGTCTGGTATTCGAAATAATGATACAGCGAAGATGATGAGGGCTACGGTGGAACGATTGACGGATCCGGAATTAGAGGCCTTGGCCAGCTATCTTGCGGGGTTAAATTAGAGTAATCCAAATCAAGAATGTTGCCCAATGGCGACGTTTAATTTGAGGAGATTGATCATGAGTGAATTTATTGCTTCTTTTAAGGTCAAAAGTGTTGGAGTACTTTTTGCTGCCTTTTTATTTGCGGTTTCAACCCATAGTTTTAGTCAGATCGAAAAGTTCGTGGCAGGGACTCATTACACGGAGCTTCGCTCTCCAGTTAACACCTCAGATTCTTCAAAGGTTGAGGTATTAGAGGCTTTTTGGTACGGATGCTCCCACTGTTTTCGATTCGAACCGCTTGTCGCTAGCTGGGAAGGGGCAGCTTCCGAGGACGTTGATTTTGCCCGTTTTCCCGCGATGTGGAATGCTTTAATGAAAATCCACGCTCAGGTTTATTACACAGCAGAGGCCTTAGATGCACTTGACCTAGTCCATGAAGCCGTTTTTTCCGCTATCAATGTCGAGGGAAATCGGTTGCAGAGCGAAGCGCAGATTGCCGAGTTGTTTGAAACAAATGGCGTAGCTCGCGACGACTTTGAAACAGCTTTTAACTCTTTCTCAGTCCGGACGAAGGTCAATCAAGCTGAAAAGCGCATGCAAGATTATGAAATTCGTAGCACCCCAAATATGATAGTCAATGGGAAATATTTAGTAGCAACTGGTCAGGTCATTCGGACACAGGTTGAAATGCTAGAAGTGGTTGACTTCCTGGTTGAGAAAGAGAGGCGGTTGTTAAATAGCTCTGGCGATTAGAATAGCATTTCTCTAGTTCTATTATTTTAGTTAAAAAGCTAAGTCGCAGTCGCAACTTAGCTTTTTTTATGGCTCTCGAAAACGAATAGGACTGTTAGAACTATTTTAGTGCAATCTGCGACATATTAAATTATTACGTCTTTTTTTATTTTTGCTTGGATTTTTTTAAAAACCAGTTATGACATTGAAGTGGCGTATCATTCTAACCCGCAAGTTGTAAAACATAATAGGCATGTTCTTTGGCAAACTTAATATTCAAAAGTTTAAAACCCGAATTGAAATCGTGGATTGAGTCGCTAGATGTTTTTAACTTCTGGGGTGATGAAGTTTTAAAAAAATTTTGGAAGCCAAAAGAAATTACAAATATTGTTTTAGATAATGATGTATTAATTGACTTAAGCAACAAGCAATCGCAAAAAATTGAACTTAATCAAACCTCGATATCATCATTGTTTATTTCTAGTTTAGATTTAGCTAAAGCGTTGCGTAAATTGCTAGATAATGAAAAGAGTGGGCAGAAAGCTCGTAAGTTTGTGCGCCTCTTGTTAAGTGCCAATGAATTCACCTCCACTGAGCTACATCTCCCTGGAGTAGCCGCAAAAGACCTAAAAAGTGCCGCCGAACTTCAGGGTCACTCTATTTTTCCAGGGATTCAATCCGCCGTTTCTTGTTTCATAAGCCCTGAACCACTTTGCGATAAACCGGAAACGTATTTAGTTATTTGGATTACACAACGCAGATTAGACAGTTTGTTTGACGCGCTTAAAATAGAAGGCAGTTTTTTATGGGAGGTGATTCCAACCGCAGCGGTTATTTCATCAACTCTTCCGAACACAAGATTCATAGACCGCGGTACATCAGCTATAACGTTTGTTTCTAGTTCAGATAATTGTCTTATCTATTGGTCACAAGTAAACCCCAGCGACCTGGCAAACAGAGATTTTCTGCAACACTTGGAGACAGGAGTAAATGAAACTTGCTCGGAGGAGTTTATAAAGCCATCTGAAATAAGCGACTTAGATATTAGTCAAAACAAAGTGGTCTTTCCGCCTTCTGAAGCTCTTTTGTTAGACGATGCTCGAAGGCGTGCTGAGAAAATCAAGCGTGTATCAATTGCGGTTATTTTCGCAATTTTTCTTTGTTCAGTTCCATTTTTAATTCAATCTGTTCAATTTAGGTCGTTGGCGGATGAGCTGGCTTCTGTCAGATCCTTATCCGGATTGGCCCGCCTAAATAGGGATTTTGTCGTCGGTCAGGAAAAGGAATGGGCGGCGATAAATGAATACCCCGAGCAGAATATTCCGGACATAATGTTTTCATTACAGCCTCTTTTGTATCCTGACAAACTTAAGAGTCTTGAAATAATGGAAGGAACGATCCAAATAGAAGGCGAAAGTTCTAACCCACAAGCGATCTTACAGCGATTAGAGCAACATCCGCTGTTTACCGAAGCTAAATTTTCTAGAGCAACTAATAACAATAGATACTTTATTGAGTTTAGGCTAAGCACCGTGAACTACGATGGTTACATGGTGCGTTATTTTTTGGAGAGGTAGTATTGGAATTGTCTCAACGAGAACGGTTAATGATAGGTTTGGCTCTATTCTGCGGAGCGATCTTAATATCTATTAAGGGATATCCAGCGTTGATTGCTTCGTATGAAAATCGCAAAGAGAGCATCCAAAGTGTTGAATTTGATATTGCGGATGAAAAACGATTATATCAAAGAGGAAGTTACTGGGAGGATGCACGAAATGTTGCAGAAGAAAATTTAGATAAACTTTATCTCCAAATATTCAGCGGAGAAACTCTGGCTACGATTGAGGCCAGCATTCAAAGCGAGATTGTTAAACATGCGCGTTCATCAGGAATTATTATTAATTCAACACGTTTAGCCGAATCCTTTGAAAATCGTCATTGGCTAATGGTAAAACAAGAGCTTTCGTTTCGTACCTTAGAACCGAATAATAGTGTTGAATTTTTGCGAAAGCTTGAAACTTCTTCACCCAAGCTTAGAGTAACGGGGTTTAGTTTTGATAAAAATAACAATCAATATGTCGGTTCGATTACGGTAGTGGGGTTCGCTCGGGCAATTGTACGTGATTCTGCTGTTTAGACTGAATGCCTTAGTTTGATAATATAATGTAGGTCTTTTTTTGGTTTTTGAATATGGAAACTAAAGATAAATTTGTTGTGCCAAACCTTGAAACATTTAGCCAATTGCTTGAGCCGAGTTCGATTGTGCCTGCTAAAGATTTTTTACAGAGTGGGAAATTAATCTATGCGGCTGTTCCAGCTCTAGAGACCGTCTCCAAAATTCGATTTATCTTAGAGCAATCGGTTTTTTTTGAACGTGGCAATGAAGACTTAGTTCGGCAACTTATCCGACATTGGCGATCGCTTTTGTCACCACAAATAGGAAATACAGCTGACAGTTTAGCGGAGATTGCTTTTGATGAAGACGAGCTTTTAACTGATGCCAACTCTGAAGCGCCGATTATACGACTGGTTAATCATTTATTTGCACGAGCATTAGATTTAGATTCAAGCGATATTCACTTCGAACCCAATGAGGAGTTTTTAGATGTTCGCTGCCGCGTAGACGGTATGATGGTTCGCATCGAAAGGTTGCCCGCAAAGATACATGCATCTATCGCTTCTCGTTTAAAGCTTATGGCTAGGCTCGATATCGGAGAAAAGAGGCTGCCTCAGGATGGAAGAATAGACTTTAAGCTGGGGCGCCGACAACTCGATATGAGGGTGTCTACTCTTCCCGGTGTGCATGGTGAGTCAGTAGTATTGCGCATACTCGATAGAGAGGACACGGCTGTCACGCTTACGCAGTTAGGCATGCCTGAGGAAACTCTACACAGCTATAAGCAAATTGTGACCCAGCCACATGGAATGGTTCTAATAACCGGGCCTACGGGGAGCGGTAAAACAACAACACTTTATGCAACTCTTGAAAAGATTAATAACCGGAAACAGAAAATTATTACTGTTGAAGATCCGGTTGAGTACCAATTGGACGGAGTAACTCAGATCCAAGCAAATTCGAGTATCGGGTTAGATTTTGCAACAGGATTGCGGTCTATAGTGAGGCAGGATCCAGATATTTTGATGATTGGGGAAATTCGTGATCATGAGACTGCAGAGATCGCGATTGAGTCTGCGTTAACCGGCCACTTAGTTTTCTCTACACTACATACAAACGATGCTGCAGGAGCGATAACTCGGCTACAAGACATGGGTGTGGAAAGTTATCTCATAAGTTCGAGCTTGCTTGGCATTCAGGCTCAGAGATTGGTTCGAAGGGTCTGCGAAAAGTGTTTTGACGAGCAATCCATAACAGATAATGAACGGGACGTTTTGGGTCTTGGGCCAAAAGAGTCAGTACTGGTTCGGCGAGGAGTTGGCTGTGAGGAATGTGGACAAACAGGTTATCGTGGTCGGGTTGGTTTGTATGAATTGTTAATTTTAGACGATGACGTTAGGCATCATATAGCAAATGGTGCTGATGCTAACGTAATTCGTGAAGAAGCAATACGTTTAGGTATGAAGACTTTAAGAGCTGATGCAATTGAAAAGTTAAAACAAGGCCTGACTACCCCTGAAGAAATAGTGCGCGTGACTCGCGCAATCTAGGATTTAATAAATTTTTATGAGTACATCACCTTACAAATATGAAGCGGTTGATGCAGAAGGCGTTTCTTCAACGGGCCATGTGGCCGCTGATTCTGAAAATGAAGCGTTACGAATTTTAAAAAGGAAAAATCTTACTCCGATTAAGATTACGCAAAGTAGTCAAAGAATTTTTACGTTTTCTAAAAAGAAAGTGGCGGGGAAAGACATCATCGATTTTACCAACGGGCTAAGCACGCTAGTTCAATCTCGTATACCAATCGATAGGTCCCTCACATTGCTGGAAGGAATAACTGAATCGGTGCCAATGCGAGGACTGGTGAATAACCTGCGCCGAGACGTAAAAGAGGGAAGGACTCTTGCAGCGGCAATGGAGAATTATCCGTTCGTCTTTAACCAGATGTATGTCAATATTATTCGTGCTGGTGAAGAGGGAGGTATTTTAGAAACATTGCTTCCGAGCTTAGAAAAAAACTTAGAGGCAAGTGCTCGAACCCGAGATACTGTGATTTCGGCCTTAATCTACCCAGCTGTTTTATTAGTGACAGGTATTTTGTCAGTCGGTCTTCTTCTGGTTTTTGTCGTGCCACAATTTGCGATGATGTTCGAAGGTGCTGGTGCAAATATTCCGAATTCAGCTTTGTTTCTTTTGAGCGTGAGTGGACTCATCAAACAATATGGATTTTTAATTCCGATTATTGTTTTTTTAATTTGGACTCTATTACGTCTTATTAATAAAGATTCTTTATATAAGCTTCGGAAAGATAAATTTTTGTTAAGACTACCGATGGGTGGCAAGTTTTTTTTATATAGGGACTGCGCTGTTTTTTCTCGAACACTCGGCTTTCTCTTAAACGCTGGTATTCCGCTAATACGCGCTCTACGTATTTCTCGTGAGGTCGTTGAGAATTCTTTTCTACGGGAGCTATTAGTGAACGTAGAAGAAGACGTGCGTTCGGGAATAAGCCTTGGTGTTGCGCTCGACAAGGTGAAATACTTCCCTGTACTTCTGCATCAGCTGGTAACGGTTGGTGAGGAATCAGGACAGACCGCTAATATTTTGATTAAGTCAGCGTTGACATTCGAAACGATTGTTAGCAACCAATTATCCCGATTGGTAGCTGCTTTACAGCCTGCACTTATTTTAATTCTTGCTGTTGCTGTTGGCGGGATCACTATTACTATGCTTTCTGCTGTCTTTAGCATGAATGCTGTTGAATTTTAATACTGGAGGTTTCAGTGGAAGTAAGCATTAGTTTTAAGGAGTTGATTGGAGTAGTTTTGCGCGGTTCATTATTTACTATGTCTTTTGTTCTAACCGCATGCGGCGTCTTCGATTCGAATAGGGGTGCGTTAGATGCAAGTAGCGAAGTTATCAAAAGAGAAACTCCAGTTCGATCAAGTGCCGCTCGTCTGGCCTCTTCAGAGTTGCTTGACATTCAGACTGTTAATAATGACGCACAAGATATTTTGATCTCGGAAGTAAATCGTGACGGTGAGCCTTTAAGTTTCTTTCCTTATGAAAATTCGGTTTTAGTGCTTGATGAATTGGTTTCAAGTGAAGACGTTGTTGAATTCAATTATGAACAAGCTGACTTGCGGATAGTCTTAGAGCAGTTAGCAGAAGTGTTGTCAATTTCTCTTGTGATTGACCCAAGTATAGACGATAAGGTGAGTGTTAGAACTTCTCCAAGTCAGCCTCTTACACAAGCCGACATTTGGCCACTAATTGGGTTGTTAACCCGAGACGCTGGTGTCGTCGTCGAACAGGTTGGAAATTTTTACAACGTGAGGAAGGCACCCAATAGTCTCCCGCGGAGTATTATCTCCCCAGAAGATTTGGGCGATAGCTCTTCAAGTGAAGTGATGCAAATTACACCACTTACCTTTGTTTCGATTGAATCTGCTATAGGGGTAATCGAGCCCCTGTTGGATTCCGGAGGGTCCATAAGGAGGCTATTGTCTCCAAACATGTTAGCAATCAGTGGTAGTGAGGAGTTATTAACGAGAGTGAATGCGCTTCTATCAATCATCGACTCTGATCCGTTTTTGAACCAAGGTTTGTTTCTCCGCAGACTTGATAATGCAAGTGCTGTTGAGGTCGCGACGGAACTGACTGAAATCTTACAGCTTGTCGAAGGAGGTTCGCCAACATATCAAGTAAAAGGCATTGAGCGGATTAATGCAATCTTGGTAACTGCGCCTGCAAGCCGAGGATTTCAGGAAATTAATAGATGGGTTCAAATTCTAGATGCCGCAAGTCAAGAACAGGTTGAACAGCTATTTTACTACCCTGTCAAAAATTTGAGTGCCGTAGAATTAGGAGAAACACTGTCTGATATATTTGAAGCAGAAAACGGCCGAGATAGCTTATCAAGTCCGGAAGGTTTGGGTGAGCGTGCATTCATTGATCGAAGCTCTGATCAGGATCAAGAAGCTATCGCAACCTCGAGGCGAGGAACTACCGGAGTTGAAAATGCTGCAGCAGCGGCAAATTTAAAAGTCTCAATTGTTGCGGATGAAGCGACTAATAGTTTACTGATAAAGAGTACAGTGAGAGATTACAGGCAGCTCCTTACTACGATTAATCAGCTTGATGCTGTTCCGTTGCAAGTTATGATTAATGCAGTGATAGCTCAGATTACCCTTACCGATAGTAATAGATTTGGCGTTGACTGGACCCGAGTTGCGAGTAATAGCGCTGTTCAACCGATTTCAACCGAAACAAGTACCGGTTACGTTCCTTCTTCGCTCGGTGGTCTAATGTTTAGTAAGTCGTTCATTGATGGAGCTGCGCAAGTCGATGCAACGCTGCAAGCAATCTCAGTAAATAATGAAGTTGAGCTGCTTGCAAGACCTTCACTGACCGTTATTAATAATCAGGAGGGTGAGATTCAGATTGGCTCTCAGGTGCCTGTACAACAGGGGCAGTCGTTGGGTACAGCGGGGGTAAGTACCACGAATATTCAGTATCGAGATACAGGAATTGTTCTTTCTATTACCCCACAGATTAATAGTGATGGGATTGTGAATCTTGCTATTCGTCAAGAACTGTCTTCCGTAGAGAGTGGTGCTGAGGGTGTGAATAACAATCCAATTTTTAATAATCAAGAGATTAATACGACGGTGGTTGTGCGGGATGGTGAGAATGTTGTTTTAGGAGGCCTAATCCAAACTGATGTGGAGAGCCTTAATACTGGTGTGCCTGTACTTAATCGAGTGCCTCTAGTGGGTAATCTTTTTTCATATCGTCAACAAGCAACCCAGCGGCGCGAGTTGTTCATTGTATTACGGCCTGAAATTGTTAACCTTAACTCTCAGAGTAGTGGGCGATATTCAGATATTTTGCAACGTTTCGAGCTTGCGTCGAGATTGCTTGAAGAATATTAAGGTTTGGAAGTTTGTAAGCAACTACGATTAGGAATAGTTTATGTATCTACCTAGCAACACCATCAAAAATCAAAAAATACGACTGGAGCATGGGTTCACTCTTATCGAGTTATTAGTTGTAATGGCAATCGTTGCGATGCTTGCTGTTATGGTTGCTCCAAATGTATTTCGTCAACAAGCCGGTGCCATGAGGGATGTTGCTGTATCCCAAATATCTGCACTTGAAGTCGCGTTGGATACTTATCGGCTTGATTTGGGCCGTTACCCAAATGACCTTGAAGATCTCGTTTCAGACAACGGTCGAGATGTATCTTGGAATGGACCATATTTGCGTCGTGGTTTGCCGCTTGACCCGTGGAATAACGATTATGTTTATGAAAGAAATGGCCGATCATTCATTTTGATTTCGTTTGGTGCTGACGGGCAACAAGGCGGTGAAGGTGAGGACGCGGACATATCCTTATAGTAGAGAAAAAATTTCAGGGTTTACTCTCCTTGAAATTCTTTTAGTGCTTGGAATTATTGCCATCGGAGCCTCTTTGTTGGTTCCAAATTTTGGTGTTTTAGAGTCACGAAGTTTTTCTGTTCAAGTTCGAGATGCGGTTTCTCAGCTTAATTTCGCAAGGCGTTCGGCAGTTATTAATGGTCGGATGTCGATGGTTTTGCTTTCGGGGGAGAATCATTTTGATTTTTCTAATGTTAAAGAAGAAAAAGCTGCTAGATGGTTTAGTGATGACATCAGCCTTAAATTTTTTGATAGTACTGAGCGGGAAATGATAAGTGAAAAGAACGGCTTCGAAGTTAGATTTTACCCCGAAGGAGGGAGTAGTGGAGGAACCTTTATATTTCTCCAAAACGAACAGGCCGCTACGATTTTTATTGATCCATTTTCCGGTCGCATAAAAAGAGAGTAAGGTTGATGTTTTATTTCATGAATCAAAATCAGAGTCAAAAAGCAAAAGGTTTCACGTTATTAGAATCTATTGTAGCGCTTACCATTACAGGGTTTTTACTGGGCGGGTTGTTCTCTTTAATTAGCGGTAGTAAAGAACTTTCTTTTCGTGCCGGAGGGCATTTAAGCAGGAGTTTAGAACTCCGTGCAATAAATAACTTCAGTCTGTTGCAGGATGGTTACAATGAATTTGAACCAATTTTAGGCATTGACAGATTCGATGTTGAAGACCGTTATGAGCTAGCATCGCCTGCGCGGAAAACTCAGCCAATGAACCATAGTTTAAAAGTTTTTGAGGTTACTGATCGCAAAACAGGAGCAAGTTTTTTGTTGTCTAGATGGCAGCAAGAAGACTTACCTAAATAACACTTATTCTAACAAGCGAGTGTCGGTGCTTGAAAAAAAAAGATGCAAATGTTGAAGGTTTTACGCTAGTTGAAGTCTTGCTGTCATTAAGTCTAACTGCATTACTTCTCAGTTTATTAAGTGGCGGCATGTATATCGCTTCCGAAGAATGGAATCGAAGTTCTGAGAGCTTGGAGTTTCAGATTGATCAAAATCTGTCTTTGCTTCAGTTCGAACGCGCTCTGCAGGGCGCATTTCCGCATAGCTATGCGAATCCAGAGTCGCTAGCGAGAGAAATTTTTTTTTCTGGCGAGAGTGATTCTTTAAGTTGGGTGTCTACGGTTTCTCCACAGCGAAAGCCGGGGCTAACTGCATGGCGTCTGTATAATGAACCCAGTTTGGGGGTTATGTTACAGCTTGCACCAGCATTTACTGATAATCCTCAACTTCGCCTCAATGAAGCTAAACCTTCGTTGGTTTTGCCCAATTACCGACTTGAAGTTCGTTACTTAACCCCCGGAGGTGAGCGTCAGATGGAGTGGTCTTCTGTTTGGTACGGCTCTGAGTTAATGTCTCTGCCGAGTGCGGTTTATTTAGAATTCATTCCAGAAAATTCTCGTGTGAATAGAGGCAGAGCCGATTTGCTCACCTCGCTTCGTAGTAATAGCCACAGAAGCTTGCAGCCCATCAGGCCTAACATTGGACTTCAGTTATGAGTTTGACATTTCACTTGCGATCTAGGCGGAGCTTTTCTCCATTAAACAGGCAGAGCGGCGCTGTTTTATTGATTGTTTTATGGACCTCAGCACTTATGACTATCTTAGTTACTGCGATGGCGGGCAGGGTTAAACTCGCAGCAACAAGTGTCTTAAATTATAATTCTGCAGCAGAAAATGCAGCTAAAGTTATGACTACTCTGTATTCAGCCGAGGCAGAAATTATGCTCGAGCTCATGCCAAGGCCCATTGGAGAGGTTCTAGAAACTAACTCGGAAGGAGAGATTCGTAATCCGGCTCACCGGTTTGACGGGCGAATTTTAGTTCCGAGCTATCCTATCCCTCCTAACATGGAACTGCGGGTTTTCAGCCATGCGGGTAAAATTAACTTAAATAGAATTCCTAGAAGAAATATGCAATTGCTTATTGAAAAAAGGCTTGGGGGTCAGGAAGCCGACCCCGAAAAAGTTCAAAGCCTACTCGATGCTTGGACTGACTGGACTGATCTGAATGACCTGTCTGGCTTAGATGGCGCGGAAAGTGAATACTATTTGGATTTAGACCCACCCTTCAGTCCTCGTAACAACCCAGAATTGGATACGGTCGAGGAGATATCGCATATTCGTGGATTTGCAGAATTATTTGCTGGACTCAATTTAGACGCGGCTTTCACAGTATATGGAAACAATAGGACGGTTAATTTAAACCTTGCCACAAGGGAGGCGATGTTGCTATTGCCTGGTTTAAACTCGGAACTTGCAGACGAAATAATTGCTTATCGTTTGCGCGATGATATAAACACGAGAAGCGAGCTGGGCGAAATAATTCCATTTGAAAATTTAGCTGAGCTCTCAACATGGGTTGGTAATGAGACATCTTCTTTTTATTCTGTTTTTGTTAGCATGCGTAACGAAATAGATTCATTACAGGAGGTCATATTAAAAAGAGCAACAGAAAGTAAATTCGATCCTCTGACTTATTATACAAATTTTGAAGACTATTTAAGTGATGATAAATATTTTCGAAACATAATGAGCGAGACATTTGTCGATGGAAGCGCGGTGAAGCAAGGCTTAGTCTCTGATCGACAAGCCTACATGGAAATCATTGAGGTGAATAATTTTAATCAGTTGCCGAGGGTCTATAAGGTAGATCCTTATGGGCGCCTGCCTACTGTGTTGGTTTTGATTGAAGAAGTTGATTAATTGCTTTATTTTTCAATGGTCCATTTTGAACTCATAATCAATGGTCCAACACCTTTAGTCGGCGTCATAGAAAGTGCGCTGCTAAACTTTGTTTCGTACCATAACAGCCCGCTTTTGTCCGCAAGGCCACCAAGAACAAAAAACTCGCCAGTGCGCATCGCAATTTTTTCGACCAATAAAGACACCGTAATTACATCACCTTTTTTGCACTCTCCTAAATTAACGTTTTCACTGTTTGTTGAAAGGAAAGACGATATAGGCTCTTCCGCCGAGCGCATAAATGCGAATCCGAAGTGCCCGTTTACGTTATCGGCCAGTACTTCTATTTTCATTTTTAAAATTAAATTGCTTAACGGTCCGATTTCGGTAATTTCTCTATTGGACTCATCATAAACTGATAGGCTACTAATTCGACATTCTTGTGTTTCCTGCCGTTTAATATCTTTAGGTTGAGGAAGATCTTTACTAATATTATTGAATGATTTATTGCTA
>PAEL01000080.1 GCA_002700775.1 Gammaproteobacteria bacterium
GCCCCCGCAGGGGCTACTCTCTCGTGGAGTATTCCGACCTGTCGTGTCAAAGCAAACAACATAACGCTTAAAATCAGAATGATAACCCATTGAATAATGCTCGAAATTAAAACAGTCTCAAGCATCACCTTGTCTCCAAGAGTTAATCGTACTTCTATTGACCAACATTTGACTCATTGCCCCGTAAAAAAGAACCGAACAAGCAAGCGCAAAAAAGGTAATGAAGTAATCGAGAACGTTAAATTCGCGCTCGAAAACCGGGACGAGTGTCAGGAACGCGAAACACATAAGAACTATATTACGATATACAAGATGAAAGGAAAGCCCTGAAGAGCTCCTATTGTGATTAGCCCTCAGAGAAGAAAAACTACAACCACAATCAATGTAATTTCGCCCTCGAACAAGGTTGATCGTTATTACCAAAGCATAAGTCAGTAACAATAAAGATGATCCAACCACCACAAATTTACTTTCACTCGAAGAGAACCATAGAAGCCCCAAACCAAGCTCAAGACCTCCAATTAAAACGGCGCCCGAAGGCACCACCTTTTCCATAAGCAAGTCATAGCCACGCAACACAGATTCGAATGACTCTCTGTTGGATAGTTTCGATAGTCCAGAAATCGTTAGGAGTAAACCGAAACCCAAAGACAAAGTAAGTTGAACGAGAGGGTCAAAAACAATCATTAAAAATCCTCAAAATTTTGAGCATCAGGCGCTTCTATTGTTCTCTCATGAGTAAATGTTAATGCGTTGTAAACATCGACCCCCTCGGCGGCAACAATTAACTTAGGCTCATCTTCCTGAGTCACCATTATGCTCCCGGCAGGCGAATCCAACTTAAGCCGATGAATTCGTTTTTTTTTGCCGGCGTCGTAAACCCAAATTTCATTTCCATTAACGTGATGAGTATCGACTTCACCCTCATGCATGATTACGTAAACAAGGCCAAGGTTTTCATGAGAGGCAATAACCTCATTTCTAGCGCCAGGCCTCCAATGTGTCTCATCATGCAGACCCCAACCCTCTTCTATTATTATCTCCCCCCCTTCTGTACGGACTTCGAAAATATTTCCGGCATGAGTAATTAAAAACCATCCGTCTCTGCTTCGAGTGACTCGATCAAAAATAGGATCTTCAATTACATCAAAAAAAACTTCACTACGAACACGGTTTGTCTCATAACCGCTGGCATCCAATTGAATAAGTTGAAGAGTCCCGTCTCCGCATACCTGTAACAAATCGTTTTCTCCGACCGGCATAGTTACAGCGCACCCCGGTGTTGAGATCTCATAAACAAAAATCCTATCGGCAACATCTACGATGCTAATCGAGTGATTTGGGTTCATATTAAGTATAGCGAGGTGCCTCCCATTATTCGTTAAGGCCAGGTGGGTTCGCACTGCCAATCTTGCCATGTGATTAGGAATAATCACCTCGCCGACCGGACTCAGATTTTCAAAATCATAGATAGCAACAATATCCGTTCTCTCTCCATGAACGCCTCGAGCCATGTAAGACTCTGCTGCATAAAACTCTTTCCGAGAGTCAAGGTGCGTAACTGCAGGTGTATATCTAGACAACGATAACAATCCCTGCATTTGACCTGAAACCGCGTCAAATATATAACCTCCATTGTTAGTCTTTGAAATAAACCAATTAGCACCGGGGGTTGGCATTGTTTCGATTGACATTTCTTCAGGAGGGAGCTCAGCAAAAACAATCGACCCTTGAAAAAAAAGAAATAGCGTTACGTATGTTGTAAAAAGTTCTCTTGAAAACATCTCATGCTCCTTCCCAAAAAAGCTCTAACTCGCACCCGCACAACACGGGCACCCGGCTCCGTTTGCAACAAATACCGACTCAGCCGCCTTAGCATTTTGTTCAGCAGTCCGCTTCACTGCCGCTACATTAATCCCATCCCCAGGCATCAACTGAGAGGGTTTTAAAACATTAAGCTCTTGCCCAAAGTAACCCGTGTAAATTTGAAAACTATGATTACCAATATCTGATGGCACGCTAATCGTATTTCGATCAAGAATACGAAGATTGCTCATCGCGGATCCATCGCATATCACAACTGCCTCAGAAGCGTTAGGGAGATTAGTAACTCGCCAACTCGTCGGTCTTCCGGCGGAACTTCGATCCGCTGCATAGGTCCCAACATTGAGAACGCCGCTACTTTTATCATTCCACGCCATATCAATTCCGATACTTGGATAATCGACTCCCTCAATGGTTGGCGCAGTATATTTATCCATGTGCTTAACTTTAAATGCTTCTATCCAATTTCCCTCAGCTATTTCACTGACCATTAGCCGAGCGCAAGTCTGACCTCGGGGCCAAGGCTCGCCGTTGTTAAAAAACCAACCAAACTTGTCCATATCTTCACCAAACCATCGAGGCTCTGAAAATCGCTCGGCAGCCGCAGTAAGACGCCCAACCGCGGCATGATCACCTAGCGCCTTTGCCAGAACTTGACCTATTGGATCGGGCTGAATCTCTCTCTTGGGATCACGCCAGCCATTTGTCCGTGCTACCGCGTCATAAATTTGCGTTGCTATCTCAGGTGACTGCGGCATCAAATAAAACGCCGACATGATCCCAGTACCAGCAGTTCCCGGCAGATTCACCTTGAAATCAGCCAGGGGGTCGTAATAAGCGGTCATCCACTCAATCTGATTCTGGCTGTTGATGCTCATGTAATTATCCTTCATGAACTCCACCCAGTTTTGAAAAACACCGTGAGCGTTTGTCACAGCAAGCTGATCAGAGAGATACATACCCAGTCCCGCCGCTGAGTTACATGAAGGCCAGATCTTAGTGTTCTCGCACTGTGGCCCTTCAGGATTTGCTGTGTACTGGCGATGCAAATGTTCGACAATTTTTGGTTGAGTCCATTCGAATTTTTGATTCTCGTAACCTGCAATCTGCCAAGGCTTTTCCCATTTATCATCGCCAGATACGTATTTGTAAATCGACAAAACTAAGTTCAGCCAACCTCGGAAAAACAGGTTTCCATCCGCACCGATCGGGTCGGGTTGTAACCCCCATGGCTCGACACCATTCGCCGTCCAACCCGCAGCGTCATAATTGCCACGCAAGCGCTCCGGCCAAAACGCATACATGGCGTCACCCGGCCCGTAATTTTGACGCTCTGGGTTAGTCCCGATGAATGTATTCCAGTCAATAGCTGCCCAATAAGCTGTATGCCGAGTTGCAAGCTCATCCATAATGCGGGTGTATACCTCCCTCCAGGCAGGAGTCTGGTCAGCCATAAGCATTATAGGATAACTTGAATCAGCAAGATCAAAGCGCGGATAACTCAGATATGGAGGGGCCGTATATTGATCCCACCAAGGATGGGGCCCCTTGCCGTCGACCGTAAAATCAATTGGGCCTCTGGACGCAGCGGGGTTAATACCCCACGGGCGTTCTATATCCGCACTATACCCCCAATCATCCGGTGTTGTCGCTTTTTGCCACATGAATCGCATCCATCCCTTGGTGCGCTCATTGTGCTTTGGAAAAGAATTGCGGGCATGCGATTGAAGAGACGACTGCGAATTACTACTTTCCTCGTCTAGCTGGGAACCTGCACACGCCCCTAAACCAGCGGCACCGCCGGCAACCGCCATAGTCTTTAGAAATTCACGACGCGACTTCAAGTTTTCATTAGGCATGTCCAATCTCCCTGCGATTAAATCGAGAATTTAAAAAAGTTTAATTATTTTCAAAGATCTCCGGCGATCAAACATCGCTCAATTAGCTTCTCAACATATCGACTTTATCTTTAATTTGTCACAAAACCGTAACAAAAATGTCATAGCATAATCAGCGTAAAACTAAACCTATAAGCCTTTTACGAATCAGTCAATCAAATTAGAGGACAGACAAAATGAAATCGTACGTTCGTTACCCTTTTTCCAAAACCCTCTGCTTTTTGCCTTTCCTAGCTTTTAGCGCAATTGTTGAAGGGGCCGATCAAGAATTACTCGATATTTTGCTCTCTAATGAGGCAATAACCCAAGGGCAATATGATCAACTAATGGAAAAAGAAAGCCTCAATAAATCTGATCTTGCCAAAATCGATTTTGCAGGCGGAAGTGGACTCCAAGTGATATCACCAGATGGCGATTTTGAAGTTGAGATTGGTGGGCGCTTGCAACTCGATATGATTGACCATTCATACGATCCGAGACTCGGAGCTGACCCTATAAGTGGAAGTCAGATCCGACGTGGGCGGATTGAGATTGATGGCGTTTTTGATCAAAACTGGGGGTACGCTGCCGAGTTTGATTATGCGAAAAATAAAGTGGCCATCAAAGATCTAAAATTAGGTTATGAATCCTCTGGAGGCGCAACCTACTACATCGGTCACCAGAAGCAGCCCTACAGCCTATCTTTAGAAATGAGTTCAAACGATTTGCCATTTGTAGAACGAAGTGTCGATAATTTTCTAGTAGCTGCATTTACCGATCGTGCGATCGGAGGCAGATTTGAAAATCATGGGGACAACTGGTTTGTTGCCGGCGGCATTTATGGTGACAGCCTTAAGTCCGGTTCAACGAATGGAGACGAAGGTTGGGGGTCGGCTGGTCGGTTAATTTTTTCACCCCTCGTTGAAGATAATCGAGTTCTGCACCTCGGGGTTCGAGGCGCATACAGATCAATCGATGTATCCACGCCAACAGTAACAATTAAAGATCAAACAACTGATTTTTCGAATTTAAATATTGTAAACACCGGAGCATTGCCAAATCTCGAGTCTGCAACACTTTTTGGTCCGGAGCTAGCCGCCTCATGGGGCCCTGTCTACGTTACTGCTGAACACTCGACCGCAAAACTAGATCGTACTGGTAAGGATTCTGCTGAATTCACCGGTTGGAACGCGGCCATCTCATTTAACTTAACTGGTGAAAGTCATGCCTCTGGCTATCGCCTGAGCTCTGGCGAATTTAAAGGCATAAAACCGACCAAATACTTTGACATTTCTAATGGCGGAATTGGCGCATGGGAACTTTCTGCAAGATACGCATCCATAGATCTTAACGATGGCGACATAACAGGGGGCAAAGAAGACGCGCTAACATTAGGCGTAAATTGGTATATTAACCAGAACGTCAGGGTAATGGCTGACTGGACACGGATATTAGACACTGATAAATCTAATTCAATCCGGCTTTATGCACCCGACCTAGATGTGTTCACCATTAGAACTCAATGGAAGTACTAGACTTAGATAGAGACCTAAAGAAAGTGCCTTATTGTTTGTTGTGGCCACAGTAATTTTTGTGGCCACGATCTTATCTTATTTACACTCAAGCAGCACACCATACCCATGGTTCGATTTAACTCACGCATCAAGGAAGTCTATATCCCAATGTAATCTGTTACGCTTCTTCGGTAAAATCAACATTAGTTTAAAGTACAAGAATTTGAGAAAACTGAAAATACAGTTCACTTCACTTGTGACGGCTTAACGTTTAAGATCCTAATAACGACTTTAAACTTAGGGTAATAGGTCGTAAATCAAAACTGGAGCTTTCTATGGGAACACGCAAACGTTTTATTGCGCTTACCTGCTGGGTCACATTAACTCAGGCAGCCCTTCAATCAATTGCTGCGGCCGCGCCTGAGGTTGATGTAGATGCAATACTAAATCACCCAGATAGACCTTCAGCAGATGTAGAACGAGATTCTCAGCGCCAACCTGCTAACCTTCTCGCGTTTGCTGGTCTTGAAGAAGGCATGACAGTTTTAGACATGGAAGCCTCGGGAGGCTATTTCACCGAAATACTTAGCCGATCTATAGGAAGCAATGGGGGCGTAATCATGCAGCACCCGCCTGGTCTAATGGGCTTTGTGGGAGATGGTATTGATGTGAGGACAGCCGACAATAGATTGCCTAACGTTCGCGTAAGTATAACAAACTTTGACGCACTGGATGTTGACGATAACAGCGTCGATATGGTCACGTGGCTGCAAGGGCCTCATGAGCTAGGTTTTGCTCCGCAAGGGAAAAGCCTCGGAAATCCCTCGAAAGCCTTTGAAGAAATAGCACGAGTTCTTAGACCGGGGGGCGTCTTCCTTGCATCGGATCACATAGCGCCGAGCGGTTCTGGAATTGAAGCCGGAGGAACTTTGCACCGTGTAAGCGAGACTGTTGTCTCAAAGCTAGCTCAGGAAGCCGGCCTGTCAGTGCTGCGCACTTCTGACCTCCTCAAAAACCCTGATGATCCACTTGATGTTGGCGTTTTTTCACCAACAATTAGGGGTAAAACCAGCCAATTTGTTGTTTTATTCCAGAAATAATTATCAAAACCCAAAGTGCTGAAATATTTTTTTATATTAAAATTTACCGATCATTCTCAAATTAAAAGACAGAAACCTTACTGCGATAAGGCATATGAAAAATTTATGCTTGATTCATTATAATAGAGAGACCTTTTAATTAAACTCTTAAACATAGCTATCTTCCTAAAAAAAATATGGAATTAAAAAAATTTCGATATACGACCGTGACGGCTGTGGTTGTGGCAAACATGGTAGGTACCGGCGTTTTTACGAGCCTTGGATTCCAACTTGTCGATTTACGCTCTGGATTCACCTTATTGATGCTCTGGGGAGTGGGAGGCATTGCTGCGCTTTGCGGCGCCATGACATATGCAGAACTTGGAGCGGCAATGCCAAGATCGGGCGGGGAATACAATTTCTTAACTCGGATCTATCACCCAGCTGCGGGCTTTGTCTCTGGCTGGGTATCTGCAACAATTGGATTCGCCGGCCCAGTTGCGCTCGCTTCATTAACTTTTTCCGCTTACGCTCTCTCAATTTTCCCTGGGGCGCAAGGCGACTTTACCCAGCAATTGCTTGCCAGTGGGCTTGTTATTGGACTTACTTTTTTGCACGCAACCAATCGAGATCACAGTGGGAATGTTCAAATCGTATTCACTATTTTAAAGATCCTAATTATTATCTTTTTTTGCGTTGGCGCACTAGCTTTTGTAGATAAGCCGCAGTTAATTTCTTTCGCTCCCGGTACCGATGACTTTGCGTTACTCGGAAGTGGCGAATTTGCGGTAGCCTTGATCTACGTTAGTTACGCGTATACTGGATGGAATGCTGCTACCTATTTATCAAGCGAGCTTGATAACGCTCAGCGCAACCTCCCGCTGATACTAATTAGCGGAACGTTAATCGTTATGGCGCTATACATCGCCCTCAATTTCGTCTTCCTTTACACCACACCTATACAAGCCATGGAGGGTCAGTTAGAGGTTGGATTTATTGCTGCAGAGGCCGCTTTTGGCCCTACAGGCGGGAGGTTTATGGGTCTTATATTAGCGCTACTACTCATCTCTACGGTTAGTGCAATGACCCTAGCTGGGCCTCGAGTAATTCAAGTAATTGGTGAAGACTTCCGGGCACTGTCGATTGTTGGAAAAACGAATAAGTCTGGAGTTCCTGCCAATGCAATATTTTTACAGTCCACTATCGCTTTGCTTTTTATATTTTCTTCAACTTTCGATTCAATTTTAGTTTTCTCAGGCTTCACCTTAGCATTAAACAGCTTCGCGACAGTTTTAGGGATTTTCATTCTCCGTTGGCGTCAGCCCGACCTACTACGACCTTATCGTACGTTTCTCTACCCAGTACCACCTCTCGTGTATCTCGCGCTCACCGGATGGACTTTGTGGTTCGTTCTTATGAATAGACCTCTTGAAGGATTATTTGGCCTAGGTATCATCGGGACAGGGCTTGTTGCCTATTTTTTTTCTTCGTTCTTGAAAAAAAATCCGGTTGATTAATTAAAAGAATTAATCACTCTGTAATCAAGGACGTTCCAAGAAATGTGGGTCTTTTTACTACTCGATCTATAAATTAAAAATTCGATCATGTGCATTTTTAAATTCGACTTTTAGCTTTTCTACAAACTCGGCCGTACTTAAAACATCTTTTATAGCATTAATTCCCTGACCGCAGCCCCAAATGTCTCGCCAAGCTTTCGACTTGCTACTTCCGCCTGATCCGAAACTCATTTTCGACGGATCACTCTCGGGAAGGTTGTCCGGATCCAGACCAGCAGCTTCAATACTAGGTCTAAGGTAATTTCCATGAACGCCAGTAAATAAGTTTGAATAGACTATATCGCTCGCAGCATAATCGACAAGAGCCTGTTTGTAGGCGGGATCCGCATTTGCTTCTTTAGTCGCAATGAACGCAGAACCAATATACGCAAGATCAGCCCCCATGCTCAAAGCGGCTAAGACGGAGTCCCCGGTGGAAATAGCCCCAGACAACAACACAGGGCCATCAAACCATTCCCGCACCTCCTGAATAAATGCCATTGGCGACAAGGTTCCAGCATGCCCTCCCGCCCCTGCAGCGACGCAGATAAGACCGTCAGCTCCCTTTTCTATAGCCTTTTTTGCAAATCGATTATTGATCACATCATGCAAGCAAATACCGCCATAAGAATGAATCGCTTCAAAGACCTCCGGACGAGCACCAAGTGAAGTAATAACAACTGGCACCTTATGTTTAACGCACAATTCGACATCCTGCATTAGGCGGTCATTAGAATTGTGAACAATCTG
Source organism: Gammaproteobacteria bacterium (assembly GCA_002700775.1). Lineage (GTDB taxonomy): Bacteria > Pseudomonadota > Gammaproteobacteria > Pseudomonadales > Pseudohongiellaceae > UBA9145. The sequence continues at coordinate 8,601 of PAEL01000080.1, forward strand.
ATTAACAGCAAAAGGTGCTGCTGGACTCTCCGGGTTTGCTTGATTATACGCATCAAGCTCTTCATTGATTTGCACTAACCAATCATCAAGCACCTCTAGAGGGCGAGCGTTTAACGACGGAAAAGAGCCGACAACTCCAGCTTTACATTGAGCAATTACTAACTCAGGCCCCGAGATTATAAATAAGGGAGACCCAACCACGGGAATCGAGAGCTTATCTTTCATTACTGCTGGTATAGCCATGGAAGAATTCCTTTTTAATCTGCTACTATAAATTTTAAATTACTTAAGCTTTTGCATTTGCGCTGAAGCCTGGCAAGCGACGCTAAAAAAACTTCGACATAATGACAAATCAAACCGTTCATGCCAAGCGTAACAGGGTGGTGAATTTCTATTTATGCCGTGTATACTTGGCAACGAGTGATCCTCTCCAAAACCTTTCAGATAAACTAATTGAAAAAAAATAATGAAAATTGAAGATCCAATCGTAATTACAGGAATCGCTCGGACACCTATTGGTGGTTTCCTTGGCGAACTTTCGCCTGTAAAAGCAACAGAGCTCGGGTCTATCGCAATATCAGCCGCATTAAACCGCTCGGGAGTTAGCTCAACAGACGTCGATGAGGTCATAATGGGCTGCGTTCTTCCCGCCGGTCTTGGTCAAGCACCCGCGCGTCAGGCCTCGATAGCGGCGGGAATAAAAAAGTCCGCTGGGTGTACCACAATTAATAAGGTATGCGGCTCGGGAATGAAAGCAGTTATGCTTGCGCATGATGTCCTTGTGGCAAACTCTGCGAAGATTGTGATTGCCGGCGGAATGGAAAGCATGAGTAACGCACCACATTTGCTCCCAGCCTCCCGAAAGGGTTATCGCTTTGGGCATAATAAAATTATTGACCATATGGCTTTTGATGGGCTCGAAGACGCATACGAGGGCGAGCCTATGGGCGTCTATGCTGAGTTATGTGCAGACACGTATAAATTCGACAGAGAATCTCAGGACAATTTTGCAGTAGAATCCTTACGTCGGGCTCAAAGCGCCATTGAGTCAGGCGCATTTGATGATGAAATCGTCCCAGTAGAAGTAAGTCACCGCGGCAAACTCAAAACAGTCCGATCTGACGAGCAACCATTAAAGGCTCAGTTTGACAAAATACCTTTGTTAAAACCGGCGTTTAAAAAATCTGGCACCGTAACTGCCGCTAATGCGAGTTCCATTTCTGACGGTGCTGCCGCAATAGTTCTAATGCGAAATTCAGAGGCGTTGGCAAGAGGCATTAAACCTGTCGCTAAAATAGTCTCGCATGTATCTCATTCTCAGGAACCGTCAGAGTTTACCACTGCGCCCATAGGCGCAATTGAAAAGCTAATGGACCAAGTAAATTGGAAAATTTCTGAAGTTGATCTATTTGAGATTAATGAAGCCTTTGCTGTAGTCCCCATGGCATCAATTCAAACTTTAGGCCTTGATCATTCAATTGTGAATGTAAATGGGGGTGCGTGCGCTCTTGGCCATCCGATTGGATGTTCTGGCGCGCGCATTATTGTAACTCTGCTCTCTGCGCTTCAAAATAATAACCGTAATAAGGGTGTTGCTTCGCTATGCATTGGTGGTGGCGAAGCAACAGCTTTAGCGGTAGAGTTGTTAGGTCTGACTTAGATAAACTTACAAATCCGTTGCATGCGATTCAGGAGTATTAATATGATAACTGAAACCCATTTCGCTTTTCCCCGCGCAATCCCGAAATTTTTTTCCACTGGGTTAGCTATAATCATGTCCTCTACATTGATCGCTCAGGCTCAATGGCCGGAGACTGCACCAAGCGAACCTCCCGCAAATTGGGGTCCAGTCTCTGCTTATTTTGAAGAAATCGAGTATCCATTTCCTGTCCAATATCTTGAGCTGGAGCGCTTTAACCAAAAAATGAGATATGCTTACATGGACGTCGCTCCCAATGGGACTCCGAACGGCGAAACGGTATTCATACAGCACGGAATGAATTTTTATTCTGAGGCTTATACTGACACCATAAATGCACTCACAGATGAGGGATTCCGAGTCTTAGCGGTTGATCGGATTGGTTACGGCAAATCTTCAAAACCAATAGTTCCTTACAATTTTAATTTCGTTGCTGCGAACATGAAGGCATTAATTGATTTTCTAGGCATTGATCAAGTGGCAGCGGTTGGCCACTCAATGGGGGGGATGGGGGTGAGCCGTTTCGCAATGGTATCCCCAGAGTCAACTAGCCATGTTGTGATGATAAACCAAATTGGATTAACAGATCAGCGCCAGAGCCGACCCTGGAGCGACCCATTTACCCAAGGTGGAAAGACCACCTACCAATCAATTTTACGCGGCCACCAACGATACTTTCCGATAAAGTGGCCACCCGCACATCTCGAATTTGTGCGACGTCAATATGGACAGACTCTAAGCGGGGCATGGCCACAACTAGAACAAGTCAGAAGACTTCAAGGCCAAATGTTGTATGACGACCCCGTTGTCTACGATTGGCAGCACATCAAAACCAAAGCCTTAGTCATTGGCGGAGAGGAAGATGGTCTTGTTGCTGATTTTCCCGCACTCGCAAAAAATGTAGCCGAACAGTTACAAAATTCTGCGCTACTGCTATACCCGAATATCGGTCATGCACCGCAAATTGAAATACCAGAAAAATTTCACTCGGACTTAATTAGTTTTTTGCGCTCCGACCCAGAAGAATTAGCGAGCAACTGGTAAAAAAATCACGAGTCAAATTACATGCTATGAATAATCATTTTACTTTAGTTATAACACTCTTATTCACTCTGCTGAATGCGCCTCTGGGCTTTTCTCAAAGTAATACGATTACCAAAACCATGCTTTTTTCAGAGATTCAAGATAAGTTTGTTGAAGGCGCTGATGCACATAAAAAAGGAGACTTTAGCTCGGCCTACGACAACCTTTCCTTTGCCGCTCAGAGCGGAATGAAGGAGGCACAGTATCTGCTTGGTTTCATGTACCTCAAGGGTGAATACGTGCAACGTTCAATCCCTGTAGGAATGGCTTGGCTCGGGACAGCATTAGAAATTGAAAACAAGGATTGGTCAGCTCTCTACTCGAGAGTTTATCATTCTCTTAACGAGCAACAGCAGGTATTTATCGATCGTAAAGTCAGTCAATACATTGACATTTATGGCATGGATATCCAGAACGTCGACTGCCAATTAACATCGGTTATAGGAAGCAGGAAGCTTGCTCAGCGATGCACGAAACAAGCTGATCGACTCACTCCTTTATTTTCAATGGAGGATATACCGGAAGGTTATTCACCTGAATTTAGTTGTGAAGCAGCCTTTCCGTGCTTAATAGGCAATTTGAGGATTTATGATGGCGTTGAGAGTCATAACGGCGCACTTCCATTCCAATTTTAAATTCAAATAGAACATATACCCGACTATGCAGTATGAACACTGCGACTCAAGTACGGTAAAAATTAGATATTAAAAATCACCTTAAATTCAGTATAACGCTTTTCCGAAATTACAACTTAATCACCCCGAAGACAGAGTAAAGCGCGTTTATAAACTTTTGGAGCTGAACGGTCATAACTGAAAAATCTTGATCAAACCGATCAACTGCGGATTCTACTTGCTCCTGGGTTTCACCGATACCGATGAACCTTAGACGTTTAATGGTGAGATCATCACACAAGCAGCAACTGATGTAACTATTCCAGGTTACCCCAAGCATTTTGACTTTTTTACCGGCATCTAACAATGTGCCTATTTCATCTCCCTGCAAATCTTGCCCTTTCAACCGAACAGTATTGTTAGCGATCAGCGGACAAAATAATTCACAATCCTCATCGATCACAAAGTTATCGCTAGCCTTCCTCTCTCGCAGCCACAAAGTCATAAGTTCACTCGGTGCTTTTTGGGGGTCCAGCATCTCAACTGGGAGCGAACCTAATGTCTCTCTTAGCAAATTCAATAACTCTTCTGACTTATTAGCACTTGAACTGTTAACCACCAATACATTTTCAGTCGTGTCTATATAAGCAAAAATTTGTTGATTACGGACGAAAGCTCGAGGGAGAAGCTCCATAAATATGTCTTCACGAATCCGACGTTTCTGTTTACCAGAAACTCTATCTCCTTGTCGTTTCTCCAGTTCCAAAATTCTTTCATTTGCCGCGTCGGTCACGATTGTAGTAGGCAAAAGTTTTTCTTGTTTTTGACTACAAATCATTATGCAACACCCAGAGACATGGATCAGCATATCGCTATCCTCGCCAAGGGGAGAAGTCCAACCATAACGACTTTTTTCATGCGAGCCACACGGAACCACCCGATATTGTTCCATCGCAAGTTCTAAATCTTTAGGCTCTAAAATAAATGGCTTTGTAAATTGGTACACGCGAAGGTTTTGAAACCACATAAAATTTTTCTCAGAAGGGAGTGGAAGCCAACGAATTCGATATTTGTAGTATGCTATATTGTCAATTTTAAAGCCAGATTAGTAATAACTCCTGGAAGCATAATGCCTAAAATAAAAGATGTTCGTAAAATTACATAAATTTTATTATGCTTTCTTTCATGAAATCATTATTCTTTTTCGGTGCTGTTAACTATTTATGAAACTAAAACCCAACCTTTCTCACGCAATCTGGTCCTTATGTTTTTTTGCAAGCACGGGGATAGCTTCTAACGATTTTCCAGGAATTGAAAAATTGATGAACGAAGCAGAACAAATAAACTCAGGCATAAGCTCATTATCTAAAACTCAACTAGAAGCGCTTAATCAATGGCTTGTTCGATATACAGCGAATGAAGCACCCGCATTACAAATTGAAAATTCTGAGGTGAAGCAAGTCGCAAAACAAGGAGTCAAGACCCGAATTCTCGGCGAATTTTCCGGCTGGACCGGTAAGACAATATTCGTACTTGAGAACGGACAAACGTGGCAACAGCGTCGCCGCGGCCGATGGAAGACTTCGTTGGTGAATCCAGAAGTCATTCTAAGTCAAAATTTTACTGGCGCCTATGAACTCTCTGTTGTTGGTGGAAAAACCACTGGAGTAAAGCGAATTTCTCGCTGAAACATATTTTTATGTGTTTGCAATAAAGACTCTAAAAAAAACCCACTGCATGCAGTGGGCTAAGGTACTTGTGAACTGGTTAGTGCAACAGGTTTAAAAGAGAAGGGAGAGAAATCTTCAAAAATCCACCTCAGCAAGCTCCAAGTGCTAAAGATAAAGCAAAAAACATACCAACTTGACCGAAAAAATCTTTAATCAGTCTTTTCCCTTTAAAAAAACTACTACCCTGCTGAAATGAAGCTTTAAAAAAAAAAAAATTACATCTGCCTTGAAATTTATGTTGTTTAAAACAAAGAAAAGTAAATAGATCTATCCAAACGGGCTTAAAGCGCATCCATTGTGGGACACAACAACCTTTTTTGCACCAATCAAGGGCGTTACCTCAACTCGACAGCACTTTTATCAGTCCTTGAAATGATATACCCATACCCGACCGTATCGCTTCTGAAAATTGATCCGGAGAAATCTCGGACACCCACTCAAATTCACAACCCTCGTTTTCTTCAGTAATCGATATCGTTGCAAGATGATGCTCAACTTGAGATGGGGTTTTAATTGCGGAATATTGCAAAACCATACTCTCAGTATCTTTTTTTATAATTTTTTCCTGCACCTCTCCGACTCCCTCCATGGTAAAAGAACGGACATCACCATCCAGCTTTATGTTCTCAACCGCCGGCACCCAATCGCATCTCTCAACATCGCTAATAACCTCCCATACCTCGCGCGCGCTGAAAGGAAGACGTTCTTTAATACTAATAGTCTTCATAAAAATCTCCTTAAATAAAACGACTTTCTCAGGTTAAACTAAATTAAATCAAACATCTAACATGTATAATTCCAGGATGAAGCTTTATAGACTTAGCGCAACAATAACCGTATCGTCACAACTAGTCGTGAAGGATCTTGATGAATTAAAAAAAAATGGCGTAGATATTCTTGTATGCAATCGCCCCGATAACGAAAGTCCAGAACAGCCAAGATTCGAGAACATTGCCGCTGCAGCAAAGCATATGGGTATAACGCCGATTAATATCTCTTTCAAACCAGATAACCAAACAGAACAAGACGTGATAGCGTTCGAAAAAATTCTAAATAGCAATAAAAAGGTCCATGCTTTTTGCCGGACAGGAAACCGCTCAATTACTCTCTGGGCTGCTGCGAGCGTAAGAACCGGTAGCTGCCCAAATCAAATTTTAAAAATTACAAAA
>PAEL01000081.1 GCA_002700775.1 Gammaproteobacteria bacterium
TCTGCTTTTTTTTGTCTAAAAATTAGTGCTTCGTTTCACAAAAACTGAAGACTGAGCATCAGGCCAAGAGTAAGTAATACACCCATGTGTATAACGCCAACAACACTTGCCATAGGCCCCATCTTTCCCTTGATTGCGTTTACTTCAAGTCCTAGAACAATGATTATTGCGACAGCGAGACCAAGGTCGCTAACGCCCATATCAGTCTGTGCTGACATGGGAATACTCCCGGCACCGCCTAAGTGACCCGACGCACCCATGAAAAACAACATTGGTAAAGAAAAAAGTGTATTTGTGCGAGAAGCAAGACCTGCTTTACCCTGAGCGCCTGGCGCTTCTGCGAGCGCGGGGCGCCCCTCTATCACTTCGGTATTAGATTCAATAACGATTTTTTGATTTGGCCATATAATAAGCCACACGTTGAGAAACATCAGTGCTCCTAGAAGCATTCCTACAGCAATGTAGTAGTTTGTCGCGGCGCCCAGATAAGCGGCAAGTGCCAAGCCGGATAAAAAAGTGAAAAGTGCTCCAAAGCGGAACCACCATAGTGCTCGTGGCACCAATTGTGAGATAGCGGAAGATTTAGCACCTGGTTCAGCTACCTTAAAATATTCGGTCTGAACAAAATTGAAATAGTAGAGGAGGCCAATCCATGCTACCCCAGCGAGCATGTGGACCCAGCGAAATAAGTAGCTGTCGAGAGCGGTGATTTCCATAAATACTTTCCTCGTGATGATAGTGATAGTTTTTCTTGTATTTTAGCATTGAGATTTTGATGATGCCATTGCTCTCGGATGAGCATGCTAAATTATTAACGATGGCCAGACGCGTTGATTTTTAGGATAATGCCTGAATGGCTGATAAATATGACTTAGATGATATACCTTCAATGGTGCCCGAGATAGACGATGTAAATGCGCATCGAAATGGTCGGAGAGCGCAGGGACAAGAGATTGTTGCCCCTCCCCACGGCAAGCACCAAGCATATAGATCGAATGTCTCTGGGTGGATGAGGTTCTCGATACTTTTTTTGTTATTTAGTTTTTTAGGCTCAGGTTATCTCGGTTATTTAGCTTATTCAGAAGCATTAACAGAACGAGAGGCGGCGTTAATGAGAATAGCCGACTTGGAGCGCCGATTGTCTTTTGCCGGTGACAATGCAGAAGAGTCTAATCTAAACTTAAATGAGAGGATTGATTTGAATTTCTCCGAGATAGATAAGCTTTGGGCGGCGAGGCGAGTAATAAATGATGCGTTAGAAGATATTCAGGGGGGCGTTGCGCGCACTGAGTTGGTAAATAGTGGGCAAGATGAGTCATTAACCGATCTTAATAAAAAGTTAGCGGGGACATCTGAGCTTATAGTGAACCTTGAAAGGTCATTAAACTCCGCCGAGGTAGATCTTGCAGAAACTGTCCTCGTTGTCGAATTCCTTGAGGAAAGTGTAAGTAGTCTCGCAAATTTGCGGTCTGACTTGGAGTCAATTCGACAGTCGTTGAATAGCGGCGATAGTACCGTTTTGGGACTAGTTGGTCGACTAGAATATATGGAGGAGTCGATAGAGTCGATAAATGCACATCGCTTGCAAGTGAATGAGAGCCTATATCGGTTGCAAGAAAGACTGGAATTAATACAACGATCTGCATCAGTTCCAGCCGGAATCTAAGTCATTTACTAATTTGTGTTCTATGTGCCGTTGAATTTTGCTGTGCGTTTTTCAATGAAGGCGGTTACGCCCTCTTGGAAATCATCGCGTGAAGCGCAGTCAGCAAACGCTGCAGCTTCTGCCTGCAACTGACTTTCAAACTCACTTTCTAGTGATCTATAAAAAAGTGCTTTTGTATTACCGTAGACATGTGTGGGTCCTTTAGCAAGCCTGGTTGCAAGCGCCTCTGTTTCTTGGGTTAAATTTTCTGTAGGCACAACAAAATTTATCATCCCGATATTCTTTGCTTCCTCAGCAGTGAAACGGTCACCAAGTAATGCAATTTCCATCGCTTTTTTTATCCCGACCGCTCGGGGCAGATGGAATGATGATGAGCCATCTGGACTCGTGCCTATCTTGCAGTAAGCGAGCGTAAAAAATGCATCTTCAGAAGCAATAACCAGATCGCATGCGAGCGCGATGCTGACCCCAGCGCCAGCAGATGCTCCCCTGCAACTGGCTATTACTGGTTTCGGCATACGACGCATCGAAAACATTATAGGGTGCAAATCATGTATTCGAAGCAAAAACTCTTTCTTGATCTCAGCTCTGGGTTTATTTATCGATTGACCCATTCCTTTAACATCCCCGCCCGCCATAAAGTGCTCACCGGCACCATTAAGCACAACGCAACGCACTCCAGGATCATGTTCAACATCATGAAGAGCCTGAATGAGTTCCTCACGCATCTCCAAACTGAGGGCGTTCCTCGCTTCTGGTCTGTTCATTGTTAATGTAGCAATGCCGTTATGGTGTTTAATCTCTAAATCTGACATTCTTATCTCCTCAAAACTTATCCATTTATAATACATCATCTTTTGACTTTTAGTACTACCCATCAAATTAGAGCGTTGCTCCTCGGATAAGCTTGGTTTGTTTGTTAGTTCGAGTATAATGGGGCTCAAAGTTTCAGCTCATATGCGGATGTGGCGGAATTGGTAGACGCGCTAGATTTAGGTTCTAGTATCGAAAGGTGTGGGAGTTCAAGTCTCCCCATCCGCACCATTCTCGGTAAATTTTCTCGTTTCTCTGAGATGACCGAATGAGTTGTAATAAGTCTTTCAGGAGTGGCGTCATATGTTTGCTGCGCTTATTGACCTGACATCTATTTTATTTATATCCCTTCCAATTGGTTGCGCTTTTATCGCGTGTCGAGGATCTAAATACGGATTTGTCATAGCGAGAAGTATTAGTATTCAGGTAGGAGTTATTGCAGCGCTAGTAGGTGCGATTTTTATGCTTGGTAATGCATCAGATCTCGATGCTTTGTACCCGGCGACTTCTATTTTGCTCCTCGCATTCGTTTATGTTTTTGTTGTTTTTGGAGTCGCAACTTTAGTTATTAATAACTCTGAAATTACTTTGCCAGCAGTATTTCAATTTAAGTTTCTTTTGGCAGCATGTTTTATTTTTTTATTTGACTTGATCTTGGTAACCGCTGATAGTGAAGATAGTTTAATTGCTTTTTTTGATTTTGGATCAGGTTTATTTCTACTAGCCTCAGCCGGTTGTATTTTACTTATAGGCGTCGCCACTGACTCTAAAAATGTTCTGAAACTTGTCGCCAATTCTTTACCTTATGCTGGTTTAATTGGACTCTTGATCGGTTTTGTCTTATGTCTTGCTTATGCGGATGATCTAACGGTCATTGGTCCAGCGCTGGCTTTTGGTTTCAACTCATTGTTGTACACAAACTGTGCATCTGTGTTTATCAAACTAGCCAAGCCGTGCGTAAACCACGATAGCGAAGTCATTGAGTGGCAGTATGGAGTGTTTGTTCTTGTCGGGATTGGTTCTTGCTGGGCTCTGCTGATAAGCTTGGTCTAGCATGAATTGAAGCTAACACAGGTTCTTTTAAAACGGATTATAAACTCCTCAATACGAGTAAACTGTCATTAAACTTCTAACATTTCTAAAAAATCGAAATCGTGAGTCGAACCAATCAGCTAGCTCCAGTAGCTCCGACGCCAAAAATTTTCTGAATCAAGTTGCCATTATCCCAAAAATGAATAAAGCCGCTCGCGTACTATTTGCTTTGGATGCAACGGCGAGTCGCGAGGCGACTTGGGACGTCGCCAGTCAGCTGCAAGATGAAATGTTTTCTGCTGCACACGACCTTGGGGGCTTAGATATTAAGTTTTGTTATTTTCGTGGTTTTGGTGAATTTTTTGCAAGTGAATGGCATAGAGATGGCTCAGCATTAAGGGCGCAGATGCGCAAGATTCGTTGTGCTGCAGGCGCCACTCAGATTCACAGAGTTTTTAATCACGCGATTGATGAAAATAGAAAGCAAAAACTTAAGGCGTTGGTTTTTGTGGGCGATGCGATGGAAGAAAATCTTGATACATTGGCTGAATTGGCCGGCAAGCTTGGTTTGCTAAACGTTCCAATATTTATGTTTCAAGAGGGCGCCGATCCTCTCGTTCAAACAGCTTTTAAAAATCTTGCGAGGTTGTCAGGGGGGGCTTATTCCGCGTTTGACTTGGGAAGTGCCAATGAAATTAGAATATTGCTTGGTGCGGTTGCGGTCTATGCGGCGGGGGGGGTGAAGGCACTTACTAGACATTGTGCTGGCGCTAGCGGTTCTTTGAAATTACTGGAACAGCAGCTCGGTAAATAGTTTAATACACAAATGATACTACGTTTGATCGCCTTACTAATTTTGCCTTTGGCTTCTTATTATCTGGCGCAGGCTCTTTCCTCGCGTTTTAACTTCACCGGACGCCAAAAAATATTTGTCTTTGTGTCGCTTTCCGCAGTGCTTTTGACTGGGGTTTTAATAGCCTTGGGGAGACTACCTATTCAATTTATTTTAGCTCCAATCGGAGTGGCGGCAACTTTTATGGTCCGTTTTCTGCCAACACTCATTAGATTTTTGCCTATTTGGCAGATGTTTAGAAATCGTAAAACCCAAAGTATTCCTAATAGTTCCGATAGTTCGAAGTTGCGAACGCGTTTCTTAGCAATGGAGTTAAATCATCAGACGGGAGACATGGTGGGTGAAGTATTGAATGGTCGATTTATCGGCAGGAAATTAGAAGACTTAGACGCTGCTCAGGTTGCACAATTGTTCAGTGAATGCATCGAGGATGCTGATTCACGGCAAGTGTTACAGGCTTACATTGAACGCATGCATCCGGATTGGGAGGGCAACGATTTATCTCGAGAGGGCGCGCAACGAGATGAGGGCGCTGTTGAAATGAGCCGTGCTGTCGCATTGGAGATTCTTGGGCTGCCCGGTGACGCGACGTACGATGAGATAGTGTCTGCGCACCGTTCCCTTATGCGGAAAATGCACCCCGACAAGGGTGGTTCAGACTACCTAGCTAAAAAAATTAACCGAGCTAAAGAGGTCCTTTCAGGGGAGGAGTAGTCTGTATTGTCAGCCAGATTTTCCAGACGCCGATCTATTGATAAAGCTTTTAACAATTTCTTGAGCTTCCGGGGTTTCGAGTAGAGCGGCAAACTCGATGAGCTCTTTATCGATCACAGCTCGAGTCTCTGTGATTGTGGTTTGTTTCAATAGCCTTTTGCTGGTTTGCACCGATTTTGATGGCAACGCCGCTAGCTCGGAAGCCTTTTGTCTTGCGTAGTTGAGGTAATCAGGTTGAGGCAGTACCTTGTTTACTAGGCCATACTCGTAAGCCTTTTCAGCGCTAACTCGATCACCAAGCAGCAGTAGCTCTGCTGCCCTCTGGTGGCCAATCTGTTTCGGCAAAAGTGAGCTAGAGCCGGCCTCTGGGCATAATCCAAGGCGGGTGAAGGGCAATTGTAGAAAGCAGTCTTCGGACGCGTATATTAAGTCACAATGCATAAGAAGGGTGGTGCCTATTCCAATTGCCATCCCACTTATTGCGGCAACAATTGGTTTTTGAGTTTCGTTCAGAGCGTGCATTAGCATTTTCGATGGTTGGTCGTCGCTAGACTCTTTTGAGTCGGTCGCTGCTATAAAACCATTTACATCGTTGCCGCTCGTGAAACAGTTGTCCACCCCTGTAATCAGAATGACAGCAGCATCTTCCATCGAGTCCGCCAAGCTCAATCCAGCAGCTAGGGAGCGATACATATGCGGAAGTAGGGCGTTTTTTTTATCGGGACGATCGATCTTGAGTGTGAACACTTTATTTTTTAGGCTGTATTCAATATGAGGGTCTTGTGAGTTAAGCATTGATAGAGTTCTTCCATATTTACGTGAACAGAAATACTATCGCAGTTCGGCAGAGATGTAGAGCAGGTTATTTCCCTTTTAATTGAGATATTCATTCAGTTAGTGGGCTTTAAGCAGATATAGTGAGTATTAGAAATCGCAGTTTTTTTAAGAGCAATAATACGTATGAAAACGATTAGTGTATGAGGGGCTTTGAGTATGTTAATTCGGAGTGAGGATCTGATTCAGAGCGTCGCGGATGCGTTACAGTATATTTCTTATTACCACCCGATTGATTTTATTCGGGCGGTGCATAAAGCTTACGAGATGGAGGAATCGCCAGCAGCAAAGGATGCAATGGCTCAGATTTTAATTAATTCTCGTTTATGTGCGGAGGGGAAGCGTCCGATTTGCCAAGACACTGGTATTGTTTGTGTTTTCTTAGACATCGGTATGGACGTGCAGTGGGAAGGTGATCAATTAATTGAGGAAATGGTAAACGAGGGTGTGCGGAGGGCCTATCTCGACCCCGACAATACACTGAGGGCCAGTATCTTATCAGATCCAGCGGGTGCAAGAAAAAATAGTAAGGATAATACTCCTGCTGTCGTGCATACCAGAATAGTTCGCGGCGCAGGGGTCAATGTAATGCTTGCTGCAAAAGGTGGTGGCTCTGAAAATAAATCGAAGTTAGCAATGTTGAATCCAAGTGACAGCATTGTAGATTGGGTTGAGAGAACTGTCCCTCAGATGGGTGCCGGCTGGTGCCCACCGGGGATGTTAGGGATTGGAATTGGGGGCACTGCGGAAAAAGCGATGTTAATGTCGAAGCGATCTTTGATGGATCCGATTGATATTCATGAATTAAGAATGAAAGGTCCTAGCAGCCGACTAGATGAACTGCGTTTGGAGATTATGGAGCGTGTGAATGCGCTTGGCATTGGTGCGCAAGGACTGGGTGGATTGACGACAGTTTTGGATGTTAAGATTTTAGATTATCCAACTCATGCAGCATCACTGCCAGTCGCTATGATCCCGAATTGTGCAGCGACACGGCACGCTCATTTTCATCTTGATGGAAGTGGTGTAGCTGAGTTTTCTCCACCAAACTTAACCGAATGGCCGCAAATCAAATGGGATGTAGGTCCTCGAGCACGTAGAGTCAATTTAGACAAATTGACACCAGAGCAAACAGCCGCATGGCTTCCTGGCGAGACGCTTCTGCTCTCCGGAACAATATTAACCGGTAGGGATGCAGCGCATAAGAGGCTGGTCGGAATGATAGCTGAGGGTATTGATTTGCCGGAGGGCGTTAATTTTAAGAATAAGCTTATCTACTATGTAGGTCCGGTTGATGCGGTCCGTGATGAGGTTATTGGCCCTGCTGGGCCAACAACTGCTACTAGAATGGATAAGTTTACTGATGCCATCTTGGCAGGTACAGGGTTAATTGGCATGATTGGAAAGGCTGAGCGCGGGAAGATCGGTGTTGATGCTATTAGGAAACACCGCGCGGTCTATTTAATGGCCGTTGGAGGCGCTGCTTTCTTAGTGTCTCAGGCTATACGGAAATCAAAAGTTGTGGCTTTCGCGGATCTTGGTATGGAGGCTATCCACGAGTTTGTGGTTGAGGACATGCCGGTTACCGTGGCGGTTGACGTGAACGGCGCGGCGGTCCATCAGACAGGTCCTAAAATTTGGAAAGAGAAAATTGCAGAGCGAAAAATACTTAACTTCACATAGATTATTTCAATCAATCATGTCGTCATATGCCGAAGAGGGAGTCAGACTTACGCTAGGCGCAACCCCTCTAATGTTTATAGCATCGCCCTCGAAGCACAGCGCCTGATCATCTAAAACATTGTAATCGAATCTGTAAAGAGGTGCCGTCGAGCCCTCCCTTGCTTTGACTTGATTGCTTTCGCGAAGTTCCTGAACCTTTAAATGTTCTGTCTCATGCGTTTTCATCGCCTTTTTTCCATGTCGGCGCTGAAGCATAGCTTTCGTCACTGTCGGAGATAGCACTGAAGCGCTGGCGTTATTGCCGCCAAACCCTTTTGAATTTAGAAACGCGGCATCAAATGCGGTCGTACCGGTATTGCGATGTTCGAGAACGAAATCTAAATTCTGAGATGTTACGTCCTGCGCAAGGCTATCGACGTTCTGAATTGCTGGAAGGATACCATCCTGCCAAACGCCGAGGGTTGCCATTAATTGATCTCCGGCAGAGCTGGCAACCGAGTGGCCAAGGTACGATTTAACGGCAAGAACAGGCAAGTTTTTAATACCAAATTCTTTCGCTAATCGACTAAACATAGCTGATTCTGTTGTTCTGTTTTGTGGAGTCCCTGTCCCATGCGCTTGCATAAAGCATCTATTTGTGAATTTTTCTTCTCCCAAAACATGACGGGTCGCCGCCATCGCTTTTGCCATGCAGATTGTATTTCCGGCTCCTGGGCCAGAAATAGACTTCTTGAAGCCATCCGCACTTATGAAGACATCGTTAACGGCTCCTTGTATGTTTGCTCCAAGTTCAATCGCCAATTGATCATCAAAAAGGACTACAAATTGTGCGGACTCGCTCAAGGTAAATCCGCAATTTTCGCCAAAAGGTCGACATGCTTTTCTATGATCGATTTGCGCATCCTTTGATAATCCGTCAAGTGTGCGTAATCCGGCATCATCAGCTAACGCGCCCATTGCGCAGAACCCTTCTAAAACCTCCGGAGTAAGTGGGGCCTCACTGGTTCCCACTATTGCAACTCGATGTGTTCCTCGACGAATGTCCTCTACAGCGTTCCTTAAATTATATAAAAACGTTGCGCAAGCACCTTGAGTCGCGCCAGTTGTGCCCATGCTTCCAAGCAAATATGCATTGATAAAATCGGCGGGCATCTCAGCAAGCCCCAGCGGTAGCTGCTTCGAGCTGACCCGTTTGCCTCGCAAGCGAGCTTGAAGCAACCCTCCATTCCCATTGACATCTAATTGACTAAGGCAGCTACCGGCGTAAACACTAATCCTATCCGGAGCGACTTTTTCTCTGATTTTTTCCCACTCAATGCCCATTGAGTCCAACGCGTCTGATGCGCCAAAAACCGTGAGCTGGAGTCCCCGGGGATGGTTGCGCGAGGCGTAAAGGCTAGCTGGATCAAAACCTGTAGGTAATTGTCCAGCTGTGTTTACCGGCGATTGAGAAAATTGAGCTAAATTAATTTGAAATGATTGTGAAATATTAAAAGAAGTGGTTTCGCCATTGTTACTTAAAAACTGCCACTCTTTAGGAAGTACTCGGGGTAAGCTTTTGTTCAATATGCTGAACTGCATTCCTCGCTCATTGTTAGCAATAAGGTTGAAGTTTTTGTTCTGGATTATTTGACTGGGATCAAATAAGTTAGTTTCAAGTTTTCTGACAAGCGTCCCATTGAGAAGATCCAGGGTGTTTTCCATGAGGCATTTTTCGATATCTAAAACCGTATTTTTATCCCACAACCATGATCCATCTGAATCTTTGTTTATGCGACCCATCAAAGAGCCGAGGTTCTGAAGCGTGTTTATTCTTTTAGGGAGGTCTAGACTTTCAAATACTAGGCGGCGGTATCCATTTAATCCAGAGCTTCGACCGGCCGGACTAATACCACCAAATCCTACAATAACGGGTAGGTTAGCCATTTTGATTAAGGTGCTCCTGAATTAGCGACATGATTTTTTATCTCATTGTTATCGGCCGAAAAGATGCGGTTTTGAGGGATAACTCGGTTGGTTTAGAAAAGGAAATAGCTAAATCAATTTGAGAGGATTGTAGACGGTCTCGCTGATGCAAATAAGTTTGATTATCTGTGGCCTGATCAAAAA
>PAEL01000082.1 GCA_002700775.1 Gammaproteobacteria bacterium
AAAAAAAACAAGGCCCGCGCCTGGGAGAGGAGAAAAGGAACGGGGGGCCGCCGTTTCATGAGGATGACGGCGCTTATTACATTGGTGTGAATAGGAATAAGAGGTCTCTTGGATTAAATTTAAGTATGCAAGAAGGACAGGCTGTTCTTCTCAGGCTACTTGAAAGTGCCGATGTCATAGTTGAGAATTTTAAGCCAGGGACTATGGAAAGGTGGGGCTTAGGTTTTGAAAATGTTTTGAGTAAGCAATTCCCTCAGTTGATTCATTGCCGAGTCAGTGGGTTTGGAGAGAGTGGTCCTTTAGGTGGCTTCCCTGGTTATGACGCTATCATTCAAGCTATGACCGGGTGGTTCAGTGTTAACGGAGACCCCCAAAGTCAACCTACGCGATTGGGTCTGCCGTTAGTGGATATGGGTACCGGTTTGTACACTACTATTGGGATTCTTTTAGCGCTGATTGAAAGGGAAAAATCGGGTGTAGGGCAATACATAGATATGACCTTATTTGACTGTGCTATCGCTCTTATGCACCCACACATTCCGAATTTTATGTACTCAAATGAAGTGCCTTGCCCAACAGGGAACGCACATCCCAATATTAGCCCCTACGATACATTTAGAACCAAAACGGTCGATTTGTTCATTGGCGCTGGGAATAATGGCGCTTTTTTAAAACTATGTGATGTTATTGAGAGACCAGAGCTTGTCGATGACCCTCGCTTTCGGGACAATATTAATCGAGTTAAAAATCGAGAAGAGCTAAAGGTTGAGCTAGAGACAAGTCTCGTCAGAATCGACGGTTCTGCACTCTACGAGACACTTGCGAAAGCCGGCTTAGCGGTAGGCCCGATACACGATACGAGGCAAGTTGTTTCACATCCTCACACTGCGCACAGAAAAATGATTATGGATCATGGTGACTATAAAGCGGTCGCTTCCCCTATTAAACTTTCTCGGACGCCAAGTTCCGTTCGTCATATGCCGCCAAAATTTTCAGAACATGCTACTGAGATACTTTCTGATTTCGGCTTTGCTGATGCGGAAATTAAAGATCTGATTGATCAAGCGGCTGTCGTAAAGAGCCGATTTAAGTGATTTTGCGCGCGGTCGCAAAGTTGTCGGCATGAGCCACGTAGAGTAAACTTGGGTCGTAATAAGAAGGCTCTCGAACTCCGTCCATCAGGGTGAAGGCTCCTAATCTTAATGCTTAGTCAGCGATTTCGCCTGGACAAAATAAAACTAAATAACAATTAGCTGGGGTGCCTAGTGATTGCTGAAGCTCTTCAATCTTCCAACCTTTTTTCTTTGAGGGATAAAACGGCATTAATTACAGGTGGTAGTAGTGGCATTGGTTTAATGTTGGCGAGAGGCCTATTAATCAATGGTGCGCGTGTGATTATTTCCTCACGAAAGGCAGAAAATTGTGAGCGAGCGCTCGCCGAACTTTTGACTTATGGTGATGTTTCAGCGGTAATCTGTGACGTTACGAATGAGAGTCAGCGCGGTGACTTGGTCAGTGCTGTTGCCGAACGGTTTTCGGACCTTGATATCTTAATCAATAATGCCGGGGCCAATTGGGGTGCCCGATTTGAAGACTATCCGGATGAAGGTTTTGCGAAGGTGTTAGACACCAATCTTAATTCGGTTTTTTCATTA
Organism: Gammaproteobacteria bacterium; assembly: GCA_002700775.1. Taxonomy (GTDB): domain Bacteria; phylum Pseudomonadota; class Gammaproteobacteria; order Pseudomonadales; family Pseudohongiellaceae; genus UBA9145. The sequence continues at coordinate 1,656 of PAEL01000082.1, forward strand.
ACTCGTGATTTAGTTCCTGCATTAAGGCAAAATTTAAAAGATGATGAGCCGGCTCGCATTATCAACATCGGTTCGATGGATGGGATCCATGTTCCTGTCGTTCAAAGGACTTCGACGGTGGCTTACTCGGCCAGTAAAGCAGCGCTTCATCACATGACTAAAATTTTAGCGGTCGAGTTAGGGCCTTTGGGTATTACTGTAAACGCTGTGGCGCCTGGTTTTTTCGCCTCTAAGATGACTGATTATGTTCTTGAACATTACCGGAAAGATATTGAGGATGATTGTCCTATGGGTCGCATTGGTCGATCAGAGGAAATTGTTGGTGTGGTAACTTATCTCGCTTCTCGGGCCGGGGCTTACACTAATGGAACCGTCATTCCCGTTGATGGTGGCACCAGCGTGTCAAAAGGCAAAAGGGAATGGATGTAAAGGCACACCATAGGATTTGACGATAATGTTTGGAGGTTCGAATGAGTTTGTTTGATTTGAGCGGGAAGGTGGCAGTAGTTACGGGTTCGACAAAAGGTATCGGTAAGGCCATCGCCGAGAGAATGGCAGAGCAGGGCGCCCGTGTGGTGATATCTAGTCGCAATCAGGATCTTTGCGATGATGTGGCTACGAGTATAGTTTCTAAAGGTGGGCATGCGGTAGGGATTTCGTGCAATATTAACCACAAAGAGCAACTTGAAAGTTTGGTCGAAGAAACTAATTCTGTTTTTGGAGATATTGATGTACTGGTCTGTAATGCCGCATTAAATCCATATTTTGGTCCGTCTCAAGAGATACCGGATCAGGCTTTTGATAAAGTGATGCATGCTAACATTGGCAGTGTCCATAGGCTTTGCCAATTGGTGATTCCAAATATGAAAAAGCTGGGTGGTGGCTCTGTAGTAATAATTTCTTCGATCGGCGGTTTGAAAGGGAGTGCGTCTTTGGGCGCTTACGCAATTTCGAAGGCGGCTGATATGCAAATGGCGCGTAATCTCGCGGTCGAGTGGGGGCCAGATAATATAAGAGTAAATTGTATTGCGCCCGGGCTAGTGAAGACCGACTTTGCTCGTGCGTTATGGGAGGATCCGAAAATTTATGAAGCGACGGTTGCTAATTATCCACTTCGTCGCATTGGAGAGCCAGATGAGATTGCCGGTGCAGCGGTCTTCCTGGCCTCTGGTGCTGGAAGTTTCACTACCGGGCAGACGTTAGTGATCGATGGTGGAGGAACAATAGCCAGTTAATGAGTATTTCGATAGTTACGGTATTTTTAATGGAGCATTAGAGTTATGAATTTAGATTTGAGAAAAGATTTAGTTGACGTCCGAGAGAAAATCAGGGGGTTTGTTGTCGAAAACGTAGAACCTCTGGAGCAGGATTATCATAACGAAGTCGGAGTCGGTGATCGCTGGTCCCATACGGATCGCCAGGATGAAATTTTGGATGGTTTAAAGGAAGAAGCTAAATCAAGGGGGTTATGGAATTTTTTTCTTCCAGAAAGTCAGGGTGGAGCCGGTATATCGAACTTAGAGTATGCTCATTTTGCCGAAATAATGGGGCGAAGTCGCTTAGCATCTGAAGCGATGAACTGTAGTGCTCCTGATACAGGGAATATGGAAGTGCTTGAGCGATATGGCTCAGAAGAACAAAAGAAAATGTGGTTAGAACCTTTGTTAGCTGGACAAATTCGCTCAGCATTCGCAATGACGGAGCCCGCTGTAGCGTCCTCTGATGCAACCAATATTGCTACCAGCGCAGTTCTCGATGGTGATGAGTGGGTTATTAGCGGGGAAAAGTTTTATATATCAGGAGCGGGAGATGCACGATGCAAAGTAATGATCACGATGGTTGTTACCGATCCGGGGGCGCCAAAGCACTCTAGACAGTCTCAGATACTTGTGCCGATGGATACAGAGGGCGTTGAGGTCGTTCGGGGAATGGAAGTTTTTGGACGTGATGATGCCCCGCATGGGCATATGCATATCAAATTTCATAACGTAAGGGTGCCGGAGAAAAATATCATCTTGGGCCGAGGCAGGGGGTTTGAGATATCGCAAGGTAGATTAGGTCCGGGAAGGATACATCACTGTATGCGATCGATTGGCGCTGCTGAGAAAGCGTTAGAGTTGATGTGCAAGCGTGCAGTTAGTCGGGAGGCATTTGGTAAAACTTTATCGGAATTGGGCGGTAACTACGACGTTATTGCTGACAGTCGAATAGAAATTGAAATGTGTCGTCTCTTAACCTTTAAAACGGCATATTTAATGGACACTATCGGAAATAAAGCAGCGCGCGATGCTATTTCGCAAATCAAAGTTGCTGTCCCTAATATGGCGTTGAGGGTGATTGATCGCGCGATTCAGATGCACGGAGCAGCTGGTATTGGCCAAGATTTCCCATTGGCAACATTATGGACTAGCCAAAGAACTCTTCGGTTAGCCGACGGCCCCGACGAAGTGCATCGCCGCGTTGTGGCAAGAAAAGAGTTGAGTGCTTACATGTAATGGATGCCTCGTGCCCTTGCTGCGACGTTATGTCGCAGTAATATGCCCGGCTTGTGGTGTCCTTGGTGCCTCAGTGTTGAGATAATTAAGAAAAACGTCTTTGGAGGTTACAAACATGCAATTCATGAGAATGACTGGTCAGGCTCTAAGCATTGGGCTGATTTTATCAGTTTTATCTGTTCAAGCCCTTGGGCACAGTGCTTTGAAGGGGTCTTTCCCGGCAAAGGGATCCGAACTTAATGTTCGCCCCGACACTATTTCATTAGAATTTAACGGTCCCGTGCGGCTTGTAAAATTTGAACTGACAGTAGGTGGGAACAAAATCTCTACAGATTTTTTAGCAGCAGCCGAACCTTTGGGGTCTTATGAAATTTCAGTTGGCGAAAGCAGTATCGGGCAGTTTGAAGCAGATTTTTCGATCATTGGAGCTGATGGCCATCTTGTTCGCGATACGTTGAGTTTTTCAGTCAAGTAGCGCCTGAACAGATAGGTACTACTAGTCCGCTGGATTTACTACCTTGGTGTCAAATATAGTGGAATTTATACCGGTTTGGGCGATCGCTTCCGTTTTTTCTAAGTTTCTTTTTTATTTCGGCTCCTTATCACTGGGAGGCGGCGCCTTGTGCTTGATCTTTTTTAATGACAAGACCTTCCCCAACTATACTTTGCTCCTTCAGTACATTGGTTTTGGCAGTCTGCTTGGAGTTCATGCGGAGCTTTTATTTTTTCTCCTGAAAGTTGGAGAATTAGCAGACACTGGCTTTTTAGGGATGTTCGATATCGGGTATGCCAAAATTTTATGGCGCACGCCTATAGGCGTCGTGTTGCGCTATCGATCGTTTGCATTTTTATTAGTGCTGATCGTTGCATTTTTTACTCACAGTAAGTTAGTACGATTGTCCAGCCCACCAGGAAAGATGTTTTTCTATCCACTCTTGATAGTGCAAGGGATCGCATTGTTACTCATTATTTCTGTGTTTAGGATCAGCGGTCATGTATCTGTGTTGGATGATCTCAGTTGGATTGTTGTTGGAATCCATTTTTTGGCATTTTGCTGTTGGATAGGTTCACTGTTTCCTCTGCATTGGACTCTCGAGAATAGTTCAATGGTTATCGCGAAGACTCTTTTAACTCGATTTTCTGTTGCTGGTAGCATAGCAGTTGGATTGATGGTTACCACTGGATTCTATGTTACGTACCGGCTGACAGGTTTTTCAATTGAGGAATTTTTGTCGGCTTACGGACAGTACCTGTTATTAAAAATCGTTTTTGTATTGTCTATTCTGTTTGTCGCTGCCCTGAATAAATGGCGATTCGTTCCTGAACTTGAAGGTTTTGATGTGGCATCGCGTTTAAATATGCGACAAAGTTTGCGGATTGAAGTGCTTCTCTCGGCAATTGTGTTGGTAATCACCGCATACGTTTCTTCACAATTAAGTCCGATGTCCATGCTCTAAATCCTGTGATTTTTTGGCCGATAACCTAAAATGACCCGCATGTAACAAAGTAGTTCTTTTTATTAGTTCCCAGGCGTTACCGGGTTCGTTTTATTTTCGCGATTGAACAGGATTTTTGTAGTGCAAAGCAAGCTATTCTCCTTGTTATTACCTGTCATACTTTTGACTTTTTTTCCGAGCTCTGGGGATTCTCGTGCTGCCCACAGCATTAACTCTTACCTAAGGTCTATCGAAGTTTTGTTGGAAGAGAATGATATCCCTGGGGCGGCACTCACAATAGTATCGAAAGATGAAGTGATTAGAACTCATACCTGGGGAGTTCGTGACGTGGCGCTCCAGGATGTGATCAATGATGAGACTGTATTCAGAATTGCGTCGATGTCGAAAACATTTGCGGGAACCGCGATAGGTATGCTTGTAGAGCGATCTTTATTAGATTTGGATCGTTCTGTTGAGAGTTTTTTTCCTGGCATGCGTCTCGGTAATGGGTATTCGCACGACAAAATCACTGTAAAACATGTCGCGTCGCAATCTACTGGGTTGATGCCGCATGCATATTCAAACCTTTTGGATGATGGTTTGCGGTTCGAAAATATCAAGAAGAGAGTTCATCAAATTCCGGCGGTCTGTAAGCCAGGTGTTTGTTATGGATATCAGAATGTTGTCTTTTCTCTGCTACAGAATATTGTCGAAGTGACAAGCACTATCTCCTATTCGAATTTTCTTTGGGACAATATATTTGAGCCACTTGAAATGCGACGCTCTTCGGTTGGGTTAGAGGCGTTTGTTGATGGAGACAACGTCTCTCGACCACATCGTTTAGTTAGGGGAAAGTGGAGAACTACGAGTACAAATTCAGCATACTACTCTGTTGCGGCTGCTGCCGGGGTAAATGCCACAATTAATGATATGGGTGTATGGGTAAGAGCGCATTTAGGTGCTTTTCCCGAGGTGTTGCCCAGGGCAGTGCTAGACGAAATTCATAGTCCGGTTGTTGAGTCGCCTCACAGGAATTACTTCAATAGGTGGGAGGGCATTGAAAAAGCATATTACGGGACTGGCTGGCGTATTATGGACATGTTCGGTACAAGGGTAATTCATCATGGGGGAGGAGTAAGGGGGTATAGGTCGGAAATGGCGTTTATTCCGGAGGAAAATATCGGTATGGTTTTAATGATAAATGCTGAATCTAACATTATGAACGAAGTAGTTCCCCTGTTTGTAAAACAGATGCTGTTCGCAAAAGAGAACTCTGAGCAAAAATCGAAGTAGTCCCGGCCCATTCGATAATCTAATTAAGGTAATTAATGCAATGAATCCAACAATAGAGCTTTTAAAAAAGCACAGAAGTATTCGTAAATTTACTGCGCAGCCTATCCCTCCTGCCTTGCTAAATGAATTGTTCCTTGCTGCGCAGTCAGCAGCAACCTCAAGTTTTTTGCAAGGTACAACCATTGTGAGAGTGAAGTCATCTGAAACGAGGGCATTGATCGCAGAGAGCGCTGGGAATCAGGGTTATGTGAAGAGCGCTGCAGAGTTTTTAGTGATGTGCGCGGATCTAAAAAGAGCTGGTAATTACTGTATTAAAAATGGATTTGCTTTTGAAGGACAATATACAGAACAATTTATCATCGCGACTGTTGACGTTGCGCTGTTAGCGCAAAACTTAGTCATTGCTGCGGAGTCTGAGGGACTTGGTATTTGTTACATCGGCGGAATTAGAAATGACCCTCAAAGGGTTACGGAGCTGCTCGATTTGCCCTTAGGGGTTTACCCTGTTTTTGGGCTCTGTCTTGGATATCCTGATCAAGATCCAGAAATTAAGCCAAGGTTGCCTTTGTCTGTAATAGTGAAAGAGGAAACATATAATGAGAGGGGCAATGAGGAAGACGTGAGGGTGTATGACGAGCAAATCGAAGAATATTACAAGCAAAGATTGGGTGGTGGTCACGGGATCACGTGGAGTCAACAAGTCTCTAAGTTGTTGGGCGAAAAATCGCGGCCTCATATGAGAGATTACTTAAAAAACCAAGGTTTTAAATTTCAATAATACTTTTAAGTAACAACTAATTTAACGAATCCCTTCTGTATGAGCCGGTGCTGGGTAAAACTTCTTCCAAATCGCTCACACGCGTAGAGATTGTCTCAGAGGGTGGGATAGCATCATCACCAAATGCGAACTTAAACTCACCGTTCAAAAGCTTGCCCCTGCCGTCTGTGACCGACCAGCGTGCTATATAGTAATCAGATGGTGGCAAGTTTTCTTGCAAAGGGTAGACAAAGCTGTGGCTCAGACGGTCAGGAAGGTAGGTGAACCCGATATTAATCCACTGGTCCTCGGCGTTATATAATGCAAGCTTAAGTAATTTGACGTCTACTCTAAAGCTCATCGTAATCATTTGCGGAGGGGTGTTTAAGACGGAATCATCTTTGGGAAAAGTAACACCTGGAGTAAGCACTCCGTGGCTATGCTGTGCAGTTAGATTAGAAAATGATGAAAGGGCAAGCGCGAAACACAGTAGCCTGAATGTTCTCCGCACTATTTTCAAATATTTTGAAATGTTATCTTGCATGCGCCTAGTCTACCAAATTGATTCCGTGGTTAAAATTGTCCTAAAGATTACGTCTATGTTACCCAAAGTACACCATGCACTGACGGGTTAGGGCGCATAGAGTTCCATCTTCAGTGTAAATACGACCGGATTGTTGTGTGTATCCATCTTTTGCACCATCCATCTTAAACTCTAAATAAAACCAATCGTGGGTGATGGTGTTGGGTTCAATCAGAAACTCCACTGACCATGTTACTGAACTTGCAGGAACAGTTCGCTCTGTAAAGTGGGACAGTAGGACGGGTGGTGGCATATCAGCGATAGCGAGAATACTTTCAGCGGGATATTTTGACATATCACATCGGTGTTTAACCCACATTGCAAGTGTTTCGCTTGCCCCGCTGCCAGGCATACCCGGCCCAACCCAATAGCCATCATAGTTTTCTAAGAATTGTGGAAATCGATTTGCTTCAGAAAAAGGAACCCCGTCATCTCTAGAAATTGGCCGAAAGTCATTTCGAGGTTGCACGTTCAATGTTTGTCTTGCATTTCCAAAGACCCCCATCGCTTGCAAGCATAGGTTTTTATCCTCTGAATACACAGAGGAATTGCACTGTGTCACATTTTTTCCCTGGCGTTGGATATGTGCGTTTGTTCTTACAAGACCTGCGGGCGTTGGGGCTACAAAAGATGCCATAAATGAGCGTATCGGTTTTTCTTGCCCTATCAGCTTACGCATGCTCAGAGAAGCGAACGCGCCTACTAGGCCTCCGAAAGCAGCACGCCCTTGAGACCATCTCGAGCTAAATTTGGTAGTGTTTTCGTCAGAGTCCTCGAGATTCTGTAGGATGGAATTCATGTGATCGTAGGTCATATCTTTATTCATTCCATTAATCATAGTGCCTATGTTTAGGGCGTTTGTTTATTCTGCTACACTCCGCGAAGGGTTGCGGTTTTAAGTAAAGTCCTTAGCTTTTGGAGATGTGTCAAAGTCGTGAGTGTCGAAATTAATTCAGAACAATGGTTGAAGGGCATTCTCAGCTTCTATTATAACAACTTCAAACATTTGATGACCATTCTCGGTAGCATTATTATTCTGACGGTTGGTGTTGTTAGAGCACAAATGCCATTGGCTTCTTATCCTCAGCAAAGACCTGGCTTTAATGAAATTGTCGCAAAAACGAAAACGTCACCTGCTGATGATTCTATATTGATCAACGCCCCTCAAGAATTAGGCCTTATTTTTCCTAAAGATGTGCATCTTGTGAAGCTGATTCTGCGTGATGAAAGCCACGAGTGGGTCGACTTTAATTTCAGATACAGTCCGAGAAAAGGTGATGATTTTAACTGGCCGCTGCCCGGTTTGAAGAAATCTGATTATTACACGGCAGAATGGGCGATTCTTGAGCCAAATGACCGGTTAATTCGAGGGAGTTTTAGTTTCTCTTTTGGTGAAGGTGCGGAGCGGCCAAGTTTGATAAGAGAATTAGAGGAAATGGCGTTGCGGACTAGAAATGGGGAGGATGAGAACACCCGCTTCGTCACCCCGCCCCGAACTAAGATTATTATCGATAGGGATCCCCCTGTTATAGATCCCCCCTTCACGATTCGCCTTGATGCTGGTAATCCAGATTAACTAGTTAAATCTGATCACGTTGAATTACTCTGTCACGTTAACGGTGATGTAGTCGTCGTGGTAGAGACCTCCGTCGTCCGCTCTAGCCCATAATGTATAGGTACCGGGTTTGTCAAAAGTTGCAGTGACTTCATAGATTCCGTCTTCAGGTGTCTCCGGTGGGAGCCAAAGAGCTCCCCAAGGGGAGTTAGCTGAGGTCCTTGTATCTTCCCAAGGCTTTGGTAGGGGAGGATCAATGCTCACATTGCCGTCACCCCTATATATATTCCATGACAAAAATAATCCGTTGGTCTTTCCTACGGTAATTCGAGTAGGGGGACGCATCATTCTTGCCTTTAGAAAACTCTCTGTGGGAGCGCCACCAGTGCAACCACCAGTTATGCTTACCCCACGCGGGCAACTTTTTGGAATTCCGTCGTCTATGACGCTTGTTGTCAGAACAATTGGCTCCCCAACTTTGGCGGTTCGGATTTCGTCTCCCAATACAGAAACAACTGGGGGCGTATTCGCACGAGACTCCGGGCTACTTGTTCCGGCACCGAGAGACCCTGTCTCTGAGGCAATCACCATGTTGTCGACAAGATAGTCGTCCTTCAACGTAGCATATGCTTTGCGCTCAACTCCATTGACTTTCAAAGTCCATACCAACTCTCGATCGCCCCAGTCGGAAGGAACGATAACTTCAAAAGTGAATCGATTACGTCGGGGCAGGAATTTCGTCGGCTGGCCTTGATCTCTATCGCCGGGGCTGAAGAAATTTTCGTCACCTACTGGAACAAATGGCTCTTCAAGCCAATTTTCGTTCATATAGCCGAACATAAAACTATATGATCCATCTGGATTCGGACGCCAGCCTTCGTAAGCTGGCTCGATATGGCGACCCTTTTGATAAGTTGTTTGTGCAAAACTCGAGACCGATA
>PAEL01000083.1 GCA_002700775.1 Gammaproteobacteria bacterium
CAATTAAAAAGTTTCAAAAGACTCAGAGATTAACCTAGAGTTTTACGATAGAAATCTAGCTCTGCTGTGAGCGCATTTATTTGAGTCTCGGGATTCCTAAATCCGTGTCCTTCATCTGGATATCGGATCAATTTAGTCCCTTTGTTTGTAAGTCTAAGTTTGTCATAAAGACTTACAGCTTGATTCAGAGGCACTACCTGATCCTTATCCCCTTGAAGAATCAGGACGGGTGCCTTAATTCGGTTGAGTTTATTCACCGGCGACCGTTCCTTGTATCGGTCTTCGGTCTCTGGATAAGGGCCGATTAAATTATCGAGATAACGCAGTTCAAATTTATGTGTGTCTTTTGCTAATAACTCTAAATCAGTCACGCCGTAGTAGCTCACACCAGCCGAAAAAATATCAGATGCTGCAAGGCTTGCTAACACCAAATAGCCACCAGCACTACCTCCACGAATAACTATTTTATTAGCATCTGCTTTATTATTTCCGACCAAAAAATGTACCGCAGCGATCACATCTTCAACGTCGACCACACCCCACTCAGGGTACAGCGCTCTCCTGAATTCTCGTCCATAACCAGAGGACCCACGATGATTAATATCAGCGACAGCAAACCCGTTGCTTGTCCAGAACTGATGGAGCGGATTAAGCCCCGAACGCGCAGTTCCGGTCGGCCCTCCATGCACGTTTACAATCAATGGAGGAGCTTCGCCATTCGGTGCCATAAAAGAGGGATTCTTTGGCGCATAAAACAGACCATACGCGAAAGATTCGGAAGCACTTGGAAATTCAAAATGGATTGGTTTCGAGATTATTTGAGGCGTCAATTCTCGAGGGACGGCACTCTCAAAAAGAATTTTCGGAGCATGATCCTTTGTCTTTTCAAAAAAATCATATCTGTAAATTGAAGGGTAATCAGAATCCGTCGCGGCAAGATAGAAAATAGCATTGTCAACACAGAATATTCTTTCTAGTGACCCAAGGTCCCTATGTATCTCAAAAACTTCCTGTTTTTGTAAGTCGAACTCACACAGCGACCATTTACACTTATTAACTTGAGAAAAAACAACTTTGTTTTTCATAAGGAAACTAAAATTGTGGCGCCCACTTTCCCATGGGGGGCCACAAAACTCCCCTGACCGCCTTATTACACTCAAGCTATTTGCAGCAGTCGTGTTCAACTTCACACTGCATTTTTGTAAATTCCAAAAATTCTCTCGATCGCATAAAAAATATAACTCCCCTTGATCGTCAAACAGGGGTTGTACTTTTGAAGACTTACAGTCCTCATCAACTTCAAGGCTTTTTATGGGAAGGCCAGCGTCATCCAGTGCTACGAGTTGGATTTGAGTATCGTCCCAAGGCATATTTGGATGTGACCAAGAGACGAAAGCTATCATCTTGTAACACGGCGACAAACACGGAGTCGCAACAAAGTCACTTTGGTCGAATATTATACATTGATGATCTGTTGAGACCGGGAGCTTATCCGTTGATAGATCAATTCCGACTAATTGGTTGGTAACATCAGCCGCATCTCCACCACTGTTACGATGATCCTCTCTAACCGCAATCAGTCGGTTGCGATTCCCATCAAATATCAGATCCGAGTAGCGAACCAAACTCTTCTCACTAGAGGTAATCACTTGAGGCTCTGAGAATATGCGAGTGGCATGGTCGTAGGTTTGTTTATATATTTCTTGGTCCGCAAAGTTACAATAGAACACAGAGTTTTCGTCCGTTGTAAACGGAAAGCCCCCATATTCATGAACTCTACTCCTTATATTCATACCGACGGGCGATAATCTAATAACCACTCCGTCTGAATGTCTAAACATTAATGCCTGAGAGTTGCCCTCAGAGGGATCAGAGAGAAGAAAAAGAAGACCATCATTCCAAGGTAGCAAATTGCTCACAGCTTGCCTATCTGAAAATATTAGCTCAGGTGTTAATGGTGAAATCCAGTCTGAAAATTTTGCAACTTTAGTCTTCATGAGTTGTTTAGCTTGTCCTCAACTAGTTTAGGAGCCGGTGGTCAGGGGGTAATTTTTTTGAAATCCATATCGCTAATTTATGGCGCATATTTTTAAGATCTGTGTCTTTTCCAGCAAGTGGTTGTAACAAGCCGTCCTTCACCAATAGCAGGTAGACAGCCCGGACCTTGGTGTCCGCATGATCTGTTGCCTCAAACTTTCCGGCTCCACGTGCTTCCAAGTAACGAACCCCGACTCGAATAGCTTCTTTTACCAACTCATTTTCATTCTTTATTTTTTTTATTTTCATAAGCAGAAGATAACCTAAAAACCCAAGCTTCAAAACCTTGACTACATTTCCTTGAGTAATATTTTAGAAAATGACCAAAAAATCAAAGCGGCCAAAAAAAGAGCAGTGCCGGCACAGCCACAGTTATAATTATAATCTCAAGAGGCAAACCCATCCTCCAGTAGTCGCTAAACTTATACCCACCAGGACCCATGATAAGTGCATTATTCTGATGCCCTATTGGTGTAAGAAAAGCGCAAGAGGCACCAATCGCAATAGCCATCAAGAATGTATCTGGATTTACGTTTAACGCTAAAGCAATATTGTAAGCGATGGGCGCCATCAGAATAGCGGTCGCAGCATTATTCAAAACGTCTGACACCGTCATGGTCACTGTCAACAAGATCACTAAAACAAAGAGCGGCGATAAATTACCTGTAATTTTTAAGATAACGTCAACTAACATCATCGTCGTTCCAGTTGTCTCCAGTGCGGCACCAAGAGGAATCATCGCTCCAAGCAATATTACAATTGGCCAATCAACTGCATCATAAAATTCCCTCACCGGCACAATATTTAACACCGCCATTACAATAGTTACAATTCCAAGGGCAAGTTGGATGGGCACAACCCCCGAAGCTGCAGCTGTTATTGCAATAAAAAAACTGAGAAGAGCAGGAATCGCTTTCTTGCTTTTGCTAAAAGCTAAATCACGCTTCGCCAGCGGATAACATTCCATATTAACAACAGCATCAGCTATCGCATCCTCTCCTCCATGCAACAACAAAACATCCCCAACCCGTATCTCCATATTTCGCAATCGATTTCGATGAGTTGTTCCTGAGCGCGAAGCCGCCAATAAATTGATGTCATATTTCCGATTAAAGCGGATTTGGGAAGGAGTTCGACCCACCAGATTTGAATTTGCGGTAACCACTACCTCAGAGGCGCATGAGCCCTCGGAATGCAGTATCTCTTGCTTCGCATTTTCAGCAGACAGCATTTGCAAATGATGCTGAGCCGCAAACTGGTCTACCTCCTCGTGGGAGCCCTGTAGAATAATCAAATCGTCCAGCTCTACAACCTGATACCGGTGAACGACGGGTATTTTTTGTTGCTTACGTATCATAGAGATCAAATCGATATTATTTTTACCTAACAACTTTCTTAACTCTCCAACTTTCTCTCCAAGAAAATCCGTTTCCTCACAAACTCTCAACTCGAAAAGATACTCTTCAACCTCAAAAGCTTCTAAACCGGAAGCTTTGTTCCGAACCTTAACCAATCGCCACCCAAATAAAAGCATGAAAATAATCCCACCCAAAGCGATAAGGGACCCCGCAGGCGAAAAATCAAACATTGCAAAAGCTTCCCCTGTTACCTCTTCACGATAATTCGCTATCAAAATGTTCGGTGGAGTTCCAATCATCGTAACCAGTCCGCCAAGGATCGACCCAAAGGACAGGGGCATAAGAACGGTCGCAGGCGAGCGGCCAGCTTTCGCAGTAGACTGTATGGCAATCGGCATCAATAATGCGAGAGCGCCAACGTTATTCATAAACATGGAGAGGGCAGCTGCAAGAAAGGTCAGAGTTGCGATATGAAGATAAGGCTGAGAAGAAAGAGGTTCAATAAACCTTGCCACAAAATCTACCGCACCAGATTTTGTTAATCCCGAGCTCGCTATCAGTACAATAACGACGGTTACCGTTGCGGGGTTGCCAAAGCCTGAAAACAATTCTCCCTGAGGGACCAAACCAAAAAGAGCAGCGACAAAAAGAGCCCCAAGGGCAACAATGTCGTATCGATACCGACCCCAAACTAACATCAGTAAAAGAACAAACAAGATGCTAAGCAAGATAATTTGCTGTTCGTTCATCGCACGCCTATCAATGGAGGAGAAAGATAGAATTATAGTGGCTCAAGGGTGAGACACAATAAAAAGAGGATACTGAATTGTCAGGACTGCAGATTGATCCGGCGCGCAAGGCAGCAAGACTAACGATGCTGAGCTTTTTGCAGTCGGTTGATCTGATAACCGAACGATTCGACCAGACCTACCATCTTATCGTAGTCCTCTTCAGAAATCTGAGGGGTACGAGCCATTATCCAAGCGTAGTCCCGTCTGTTACGCCCAATAATTACTTGATCATAGTCTTCATTCAAATAAACCACTCTATAGTCAGCTTTTATAGGCCAAACAAATTGCATCCCCCACACAGCATTTCCGCTGCCGTCAGTGACAAACCCTTTTGGATGATAAACTTTTTGTTCTCCATCGTAACTACCGACGTTAAACGAAAATGTAGTGGCTATGGTTCCGTCTGGGTTGATTTCATAGGATTCAATCGGGTTGTAAGCATTTTTTTCTAAAAACGTTGGGATATTTGCAATTACATACCAATCTCCCATAAACCGCTCGAGGTCGACGTAGTCCACTGGGGTTATCGGCTTCAGACTTGTGCAGGATCCGATAGAGAGGAAGAGCAATAGCAGAGTAAAACTTTGTACTTTAATCATTGGATTTTGTCTCCTCTGAAAGCTCATAAAAAACAATAGAAGCCTTCCCTTAACATTCAAGAAACTCTCGCTGAGCCGACTGAGATTCCCCTCAGTCGGCATCCTCTGAGTCCGAGTAAATCTCTGTATCAGCCCGCGACACCTTCCTCTTCTACTAAGTAATTTAAATCAAAATTATTAAGGGGTAACAAGCGCACTCTTATGCCCGTTGCATCAAAGACCGCGTTAGCTACCGCAGGAGCGATACCCGGCGTTCCTGGTTCACCTGCGCCGCCAATATCGTGACCGCTATTGATGATGTGTGTCTCAATCACTGGAGAGTCATCCATCCTGATAGATTCATAATCATTAAAGTTTCCCTGAACAACAGCTCCTTCCTCAATTGAGATCTCTCCGTACATTGCGGCTGTAAGTCCATAAATTATTCCTGACTCGATTTGAGCAGCTAGGCCGTCAGGCGCAACAGCAAGCCCAGGATCTATGGCCGCAACAACTCGGTCGACAGAAATTTTACCGTTGGTAACGGTAACTTCCACGACTTGGGCGACGATAGATCCAAATGACTCTTGCAAAGAAATCCCGCGACCTCGCCCCGCAGGCAAGGGATCGCTCCATTTCGCTTCGTCGGCGACTTTCGAGAGAACTGCCAAATGCCGCGGCTTGTCATTTAGCAAGTTCGCTCTAAATTCAAACGGGTCTTTTTGCGCCGCGTGAGCCGCCTCATCGATAAAAGATTCAGTAAAAAACCCATGTTGAGAATGGTCCACACTCCGCCAAGCACCAAACGGGACATGAGTCGGGCTACTGACATAGCCGATATCCTGCGCAGGAACAGAATATGGGATAAGAGGCGCTTCAACAGGCTCATTCTTGTTTGTATACGTATTCGACCATCCGATAAGATTATCTTCTTGATCAAACGCTGCGCGAAAGCGACTCTTAACCGCAGGTCTATAAAAGTCTTGACGCACATCCTCTTCCCGCGACCAAATGAGCTGAACAGGAGCACCGACCATGCTCGAGATATGAGCCGCTTGTAAGGCGTAATCTGGAACAGACTTCCTGCCAAAGCCACCGCCCATAACATGATTATGCAATTTTACTTTTTCAGACTCTAATCCAAGACTATCCGCAACTGCTCTCCTGAAGCCTAATGGATTCTGACACCCCACCCAAATTTCAGCTTGACCGCCTCGTACGTCAGCCGTCGCATTAAGGGGCTCCATACAAGTATGGGCCAGAAACGGAACATTGTACTCGGCATCGATAACCTTCGTAGCACCGGCAAATATTGCTTCCGCATCACCCTGCGTTACATCAGCCTGCCTCTCAGTTTTTGCAGATATGTCTTTATCAAATTGAGAAAATATAGTTTCACTCGAAACTTCTTCGTAACCAACTTCACTCCACTGCACGTCGATCTGCTGCAATGCTTTACTTGCAGACCAATAACTATCTGCGACGACAGCCACGGTCTCACCGGCAGTGAAACCGCCCACCATCGTGCTGTAAGAGGCAGAAGGAATAACAAGAACTTCATGAACGCCTTCAACGTTCCTTGCATCGTTATCTTGCATACTAACTACCTTTCCACCGGGCACAGGCGATCGGAGCACTGTCGCATAAAGCATCCCGGGTAGATTTACGTCCATGGCAAATTTTGCAGAACCATCAACCTTCGAGGGAATATCTCGTCTCGGCACGTACCGACCAACAATTTTGTAATCCTCAGGTCTCTTGAAAGCTGGTGTATACGAAGGAGTCATTGATGCCACCTTGTTCACAAAGGCAGAAAAAGGCTCCCTCCTCGAAGTTCGCCCATGGACGAGGAAGCTTTTCTCTGCGAACACCTCTTCGACCGGAACGTTCCAAGCGTCAGCCGCAGCTCTCTCAAGCATTTCACGCGTTGCTGCGCCAGCAACCCGCATGCTTAAAATTCCTGATGTACGCACGCTCATACTGCCGCCAGTGATCTGCATATCCAGGGAATCTGCAACGCCCATCATCGCGCCATCAATCGACGGGATAAGGATTTTGGGAAAATCTATCCCAGTTAATAAATACGTCCGGCCCAAAGAATAATTCGCATATTCACCGAGTGCCGGAGCTTCCACAACATTCACCTGATCCCAATCGGCTTCGAGCTCCTCAGCAAGCATTTGACCCAACGCAGTGTGAACCCCTTGTCCCATTTCAGAGTGCGGTATTATCGCCGTCACCGCATTATCTTCGTCAATCTTCACGTAAGTATGGACTAGTTTCCCCCCTTCTGGCCCGATCTTATCCGCTAAGTCGTTGACTTGGTTTCCTGGCCTCATCGCAACACCGATGACCACTCCGCCGCCAGCAACCGCACTCGTTGTTAAAAACGCCCGTCGAGTCCATTTAGACATGATCCACCTCCGCAACGTTGTAAAATAGCGCGTCATCCGCTTTGGCGATGTCTACTGATTTTATTGCTTTGCGGATTCGGCCGTACATACCGCAACGACAAATATTTCCTCTCAGAGCCCCGTCAATTTCCTTGTCGGTTGGCTGAGGTGAGCGAGCCAACAATGCCGACGCTGACATAATTTGACCCGACTGACAGTAACCGCATTGAGGGACCTGGTGATCAACCCATGCCTGTTGGACCGGATGCAATTCTCCCGAGGCAGAAACTAGACCCTCTATGGTGGTGACTTCTTTACCTTCAACGCTCGAAACAGGGGTTAAACACGAGCGTATCGCCTGACCGTCAACGTGGACCGTACATGCTCCACATTGCCCGATTCCACAACCAAATTTGGTGCCCGACAGCGACAGCTGTTCTCGAATTACCCAAAGTAGGGGTTTCGAAGGATCGACATCAACTAACTGCGCAATGCCGTTTATAGAAAAAGAAGTACTCATATGTGTCTCCAATTATTATGACCTCGAGCCAAAACAGAAAATCAAGAGTGTTAGTCGGCAGAAACGCTCCTTCGGCTCAGAAAGATTAACCGTGCTTCCACACTTTATTTTTCTCGAAATCTGCGATTGCGGATTATTCCGTCTTTTTATTCGTGCATTTTTGAAATTTTGGCACATTACAACGCCAATTGTTAGAAATTATTGCCGAGGCAGTGGATGACTGAGATAACCTTGTTTCCCAGCTATTTGCCCTCTATAAGATTTATCTCTTGATCTATTCGTAATTATTGACCGTATTCACCCACGTGAACAAAGTTGATCCACATCGAAAAGTATGGCAGTCGGTAGCAATCTACACGGGGATTGCGATGATCATCGCTTCCTCTGCGCTCGCTGTGGCAACCATCCTCGGTTTCGTAGAACTCAAGGCATTTGAGTTCGTCGGGCACTCAGGCTTGAGATCTTTAGCAGGTTTAGCCGTCGGAGGTTGCGTAACTGCGGCGATTGGATTCTGGGACGAATAAAAGGAATTAATATGTTTAAAAAATCAGATCAATTCATTTTGCTTGCGGTCGCGATTTCATTCGCTGTCTCAGGTTTTCTATGGTTCTCGGGACAAAGGGAAGAAGGACTCTTCACAGCTGTATGGGTGCCGTCGATACTATGCTTCGGTATCTATTTTAAATTGGCTATTTTGGGCGGGCAGAGAAAATGAGTACCTCAGTATTGCTTGGCGTTGCTTTCGCGGTTTTCACCCTAATGATCACTGGATTAGCCCTAACGATGAGGGAATTTCAACAAATGGAAGATCCGCAATCGCGCAAAGGTTCTGACACGAACTGAAGACCTTTCAGCTAGCCTTAGTGGCTCGTCGCTCGACCACATCCCATGTTAGAATGTATACGCGGGGGGGCGAACGGGCCACCTAATTACTAGGCTTAGGATATTAAGTGAACGTACGCGTAAAAAGACGAGAGTTTCTCAATCTACTTGCAGCATTTGGCGGCACAGGGGCTGCGCTAAACGCTGGTGCGGCGCTTAATCTTCTACCCGCAGCCTCCCATGCGCAAACCCTCGACCTTAGGTCTCCAGACCCAAGTAAAAAGCAAGTCGTAATATTAGGCGGCGGATTATCAGGGTTAACTGTTGCATACGAACTGACCAAACGAGGTTATGACTGCACCGTGCTTGAGGCGTCGCATCGATGCGGTGGAAGAGTTCTTACGGTCAGACACGGCGATCTCATCGACGAAATAGGAAACCCGCAGTACTGTTCGTTTGATGACGAACCCCACATGTATTTCAATGCCGGCGCAGCTCGAATTCCAAGCTCACATAAAAACATCTTAGGATACTGCAAAGAACTCGGCGTTGATCTCGAAGTTTTCATAAACGAAAACAAAAGCGCGTATGTTCAAGACGACAAGATGCTCAGCGGAAACAGAATACGCAACATAGAATTCACAACGAACATGCGCGGGTTCATGGCAGAGCTTATGGCGAAGGCGTTAACCCATGAGGAACTAAATCAACCCTTTTCTGACGCAGAAGCTGAGGCACTGCTTAGCTCAATCCGTGCATTTGGAGATCTGAAGGAAAACGATTTATACGAGGGAAGTTTTCGCGCTGGATACAAGTCAGGAGGTTTTTTAAAGCACGGTGTCCAAAAGGATATGATTGCTTTCAGAGATCTCTTGAAATCGAGGTTGGGGCGTCAACTTTTGAGCGCAAACGAAGGCGATACCGGGCCGATACTAATGCAACCGGTTGGTGGAATGGATAAAATTATTAGCGGGTTTCTGAATCATGTCGGTGAACGAGTAAAATACCGAGCAATTGTGAACTCAGTTGAAGTTCTAGACTCTGGAGTGAAAATTGTTTACGACCACGATGGCGCTCGCCAGTCCTTTGACGCAGACTATTGTTTTAATTGTATCCCTACTCACCTGATGGTGGGTATTACGAACAATTTCCCAGATGATTATAAAAAGGCGATGAAATATGTCAGGCGTGGAGATGCATATAAGGCTGCTTTTCAAGCTAAAAGTCGATTTTGGGAGGATCAAGAAATCTATGGCGGAATTTCATGGTCCAACTCACCAAGCCGCCAAATTTGGTACCCCTCTCATGGGATCCACAAATCGAAAGGTATTGTTCTCGCAGCTTATGATTACGGTGGCGGAATTTATCATACCCAGATGTCACAAAGCGATCGTATCGAAGCTCATCTATCTGATGCTGAAAAAATACATCCTGATTTTCGCGATAACGTCGAAAAACCGATTACGGTAGCTTGGCACAGAATGAATCATATGCTTGGATGCTCAGCTCGGTGGCAGCGTAGTTTCAGCACTGGATGGACACATGACGAAGAGAAATTATACGAAACACTCAGGGCCCCCGTTAACAATCGCCACTTCTTTATAGGTGATCAAATTTCTATGCATTCAGCTTGGCAAGAAAGTGCGGTCATGTCAGCACAGTGGTCGTTAACCAAGCTGGATGCATATGTCCGTCAAGATTTAGCTTAACGCCTGGAAGAACTCTCATGCCAAACTTAATCTCACGAGCAATCAGAAGACGATATGGAAAGCCGGCTCTCCTCATTACGTTTGCTCTTGCTTCTGCTATCTGCGTTAGCGCTCCCAATGAGCCAGTTAATGACAGATACTGCAAAACCTGTCATGGGAGCGACGGTAGAGGTAACGAAGCCATTCAAGCTCCTATACTGGCTGGCATGGAAGAATGGTATTTAATTCGCCAGCTTAAAAATTATCGCGGCAAAGTGCGTGGATTTCACCCCTCGGACGAACGGGGTATTGCCATGCAAGCGATGGCTAACAGTCTCTCGGATGAAAGTATAAGGGATATAGTCGGATGGATTAAAACTTGGGAGTACACTCCACCTGAT
Source organism: Gammaproteobacteria bacterium (assembly GCA_002700775.1). Classification (GTDB taxonomy): domain Bacteria; phylum Pseudomonadota; class Gammaproteobacteria; order Pseudomonadales; family Pseudohongiellaceae; genus UBA9145. Next base: position 10,589 of record PAEL01000083.1, read on the forward strand.
GCGACGGTGGATGGCGACAAAGCAGAAGGGAAAAAGCTCTATGCAAGTTGCGCAGCTTGTCATCGCGAGGACGCCAGCGGAAATGAAGCTATAGGGGCGCCGCCGCTAGCGTATCAAAACGACTGGTATCTGGTAAAGCAGCTTGAAAATTTTACAAACGGATATCGTGGCACTCATGAAAACGATATTTTCGGCCAGCAAATGGTTACTATGGTAAAACAGCTGAAAGACGACACCGGAATCAGAAACGTTGTCAGTTACATCACTTCTTTACGATCCGATTGAAACTGAATTCCTCCTCGCTTTGACAAGTGAGAGCAGCGACCGATTAGTTATTACCCGCTTCACTGATGACGAAAACCCCTAAGAACAATTTACCTCCCGTCCCATTGGCTATATGATGGAGTAAAGTCAAACGCAGTTAGGCCATAATTGTTGAAAAGGAGGTTAGCGATGAGTTCAGGCAGAAAGGTAAGTGGGTTAGTTGGCATCTTAATCGTTTGTGGGTTAATCGGATGGATATCTACGGCTCCCTACTTAAGCAACCAAGGACTTGGACGAACACCCGGAGTAATTATCGGTGGCACACTTACCGAGCCGCCAACCGATTTAGCTTCGCTGAATGGCCCGCGAGGCCCGCTAACTTTCAAGCAGGCTGGATTTCCGCCGTTTGTAAACTACCTCTCATGGGTAGCGACCTCAGACGGAGTGATTACTGCGACCCGTCCCGATAATGGATACTGGGCTAGACGGGTAAGAGAGCGCGGAGGCGACGGCTGGCTTCGAATTGAGGACTCAACCTACGCCATGACAGCCACAGAAGTTGTCGGTGACGCTCGACTCCCACTCTTGGAGCTCTGGGGACAAAAGGCAGGAAGGTCCCTCGATGAAGTACCATACTCTGGAGCAGAGCCGCTTAGAGACTGGGAAGTCTTTGTATGGACTCCCCAGTAAAGCAGATATCGTGCATCGCGACAGCAATCTCGCCTCTGGAGTAATCATCGGTCGCGAGATTGTCATTAATTTCCCTCTTTCAAAACCCGAGCTTCGATTACGTTACCCGATAAAGGAAAATTGATTTTAAATGACTGAAGCCCTATGAACTCACAATTAGCTTTAGCCATAACCATTTCAGCGATATTTAGCGACAGCACTTTTGCCCAAGAGTCATCCAATCTGGAACTCACCTTGGCTAATTCTCAAAGACCCATCGCTGACCGCAAACGGGATGAAAATCGAAAACCGTTACAAGTATCGAAATTTTTTGATGTGGAAAAAGGGGACTCGACTCTCGATGTCATCGCAATGGGAGGTTGGTATAGTGAAGTCCTATCTCATATTGTTGGAGACCGCGGGGTTGTTTTTATGCACAACAACCCTATTCCAATAACTGAGAGAAGTGCAGCGGAACGAGCGGAACGAACTGCTCGGCTTTCTAATGTTGAAGATTTTATCGGTTCAGTTTCAGATATTCCAGCGAACTCAATCGACTTTGCTATTACCGCACTCAATTTCCATGATGTTTATAATCGCTCTCCAGCGGACGCGGACAAGATGCTTAAAGAAATCTTTAAGGCACTGAAACCTGACGGGATATTAGGGATTATTGATCATGAAGGTAGCGACAACTTAGATAACAGTGCATTGCATCGCATTACATTTAAGAAGGCAGTTCAAGCTAGTATCGCTGCCGGGTTCATACTTACGGACACCAGTAATTTACTCGAGAATCTAAACGACGACCATACCCTGAGCCCATTTGACGATCAGATCAAAGGACGAACAGATCGGTTTATCCTTAAGCTTACTAAAAAGTAAGTTCACGCAACTAAAAACCGAACACCACATATTAGTATCAATCCGACAAAGGAAGATCGAATTAAAGATTCGTTAATTAAATATGGGATTTTTCTCTGAAAAATAAATAAAACTTCCGGGCCCTTAAAAAGCGAGCCCGAGAAGTTTTATTTTTTTAGTGCATCTTAGAACTTAAAGCTTCCTCGAATACCATAATTTCGACCCGGTAAAGGAACTTCATTTTTCACGAATGATGTATGATTCCTGGCAACCTCATCAAGAAGGTTATTAGCAAATACGGACAGATTTAACTCGCTCTCATTGAACAGGTTAAATGTTTTCTGTATTTTAAAATCCAACATCTGGAACGCTTCCGTCGCAGTCTCTTCTGCCGCTACATCGTTTTGCCTAACCACGTCTTTCAAGTTAAGCGCAACTTTCAGATCATCGTAAGAATAAGAGATGTTATAGAAATTTCTTGAAGGCACCATTCTCGCGATATTAGACCCATCAGCAAACCTGCCTTGAACAGAATCCTTGGCATATGAAAGTGTTAAGTCGCCACCACCTAATTCAAACACGCCACCTACTTCAAACTCATAACCCTCAAGCTTTGCATTTTTTTGCATATAGTTTGATAAGATTAGTCCTCCATGGTCGTCATGCTCTTCTTCGTGCTCGTCATGCTCTTCCTCAGTCTCATCTTGTAAATAGATGTAATTGTCTATGTCGTTTTTGAACACGGTGAACGACCCAAAGAAGCCTCCGGCGTTGACATTAATAGTCAAATCCAAGTTATTTGCCTTCTCAGACTTAAGAGTTGTATCCCCAATCTCAAGCCTTCCAGTCGCTAGATGCGGACCATTCATGAAGAGCTCGACGGCATTGGGCGCTCTTTCAACTCTAGAAATACCAAAGTTAATATCAACATACTCGTTGATATCCCGGCCCAGGCTTAGGGCAAGGCTGGTATTATTAAAATCTCTGTTAAAAGAATCTATCTCCTCCGCATGATCATCATCATGGTCGTCGTCATGGTCGTCGTCATGGTCGTCGTCATGGTCGTCGTCATGGTCGTCGTGGTGTTCTTCTTCACGATGAACCACCGATCCGTCCCTCTCTATCTGTTCGTATCTCGCACCAAAATCTAGGTGAAACAAATCTAGGTCTGTGCTCAAGTAATATCCGAGAGACTTCTCTTTTGTTTGGGCTGGCTGCATAAATGCTTCGGCGCCAATTACGGACGTATCCTCATCTACAAAATTCAAAACCATTTTTTGAGAAAGCGAGTCCGTAGAAAAATCAAAGGTCGTCCAGTATTCCCGAGCCTCGTTTGCGAACGTAGTGGGTCCCTCTTCGTGGCCCTCGTGGCCCTCGTGACCCTCTTCTTCATGCCCTTCTTCACCTTCCGCATGTTGCTCGGTTAACGCGTAATCTGAATCCCTAATGGAGTAATCGATTCTTTTCAACCAGCCATTATCAAAATTAAAGGCACCAGCCAGATTTATAACGTCCGAGTTTGTTTTTGAAAAAATTCTCTCACCCTCGTGCTCGTCGTGACCCTCTTCTTCATGGTCGTCGTCATGGTCGTCGTCATGGTCATCATCATGACCGCCATGTTCATCGCCATGATCGTCGCCATGAAAAGGTATCCCAAAAAGACTTTCATTGTTATTGACTGATACCCCAAAATAACCCCATTCTCCAACCTTAGAAACACCAAATCTTTTATTTTCCGTTTCAGAATCAGAATTCATTAGGTAACCTAAATTTTCTTCATGACCCTCTTCTTCATGCCCTTCGTCATGATCTTCTTCGTGATCTTCCTCTTCATGGAGCACTGCACCATCCGGAATATCAAAATTACCAAATTCAGATTTCTTATAGCCCAAGCTAAAGTTTAACCCACCCAGATTATCTTGATATGAAAAATCATAAGTTTCACCGTCGTTGACGGACTGAGACTCTAAACCGATGCGGAGATCCGATTCCGTGAAATCCTCTCGTGCAATCGTACTGTCAACAATATTAATTATTCCGCCAACGCCTCCGTTCGCATACAGCAAGGACGAGGGCCCTCTCACCACTTCTATCTGATCGACATTGTTCAGATCGACTTCGACATTATGATCGACACCGATGCCAGATACGTCTCTAACGATCATTCCATTATTTAAAACTTTAACGCGTCCTCCGGAAAGACCGCGTATTATTGGCTGGCCGACCGCAGCGCCATAATCGGCAGACGCAACACCTAACAATCCGTCTAGCGACGCACCTAAACTACGAGTTGCGCCAGCTTGAATGTCGTCGCCACTCACAATGTGCAGGGGATTTATTATCTGATCGACTGTTCGATCTATAAAAGATGACCTAACTATCACTTCTTCTATTTCAGATTGCGCGCCTACGTATGCGGAAGATACGAGACCTGCTATTGAGGCACTGATATAAACCGACAGCTTTTTCTTTAAAAATTTATCACTCACACTCATAACGATTACCAACCCTTAAAGCTTCAAAATTGTATATACAGAAACAACGATGCGAAAAGCATCGAAGAAAACATAATGATTTTATTTGAAGTTAGGCAATTGGCGGGGCGCGAGCAGAGGGCTTGACGAACGTAGAACCCTCGAAGTCAAACGGCAGCAAGGCCTCTTGGACGGGAGATGAGGGTTCAGAAACTATCGATGGCGGCTCAGAAATAACATCGTCGGAGGAACCACTTTTAAGGCATATCTCACATTCACCGCTCGACTGTATCTCTTGAAAATGGTTATGATTCAGATCAACCCACAAAACCGACATCAGTGTGAGCGTCAAGAAGGCAGCTAAAGCAGCTCTTGCTATTGGCGCTCTGAAAAAAGCAGATTTTGTTGAAGAAATTAAGGTCATCATACCATTTTGCGGATCATCAAAAAAAAGATAGCTAGCGAGTATTGATCAAAAATATAACACCAGTCAAGCTATTCTGATCGAATCCTCCCGAAGGGAAATAATCATTTTTTTCACAAACGTTCAGAAATTGTTGTCCTGTAAAGCAGTCTCTCATAGCCATCATAGCCACCTGTCGCTTTATGTAAAATACTTCTGTTATCCCAAATAACAAGCGTACCGGGCTCCCATTTATGACGATAAACAAACTGAAGTGATCCTTGATGCCTATATAATTCGTCTAGCAGGTCTTTGCTCTCGTTCTGATCCAAACCAACGAAGCCCTGTATATAACCCGCCGTCGAATATATCGCCAGCTCTCCTGTTTCAGTGTGGGGTCTAACAAGGGGATGAGTCTGAGTCGCAAGAGCGTCCTCTGAAACCACAATATCCATGCCCCGGCCTATGTTTTCCTTACGTTTGTCGCTATAAACTCCATCCAAAGAGTACGCCGAGGAAGCAGAATGAATTGCAGTCAAGTGTTGTACCCTCGCTTTAAGAGTAGAGGGCATATTTCTATAGGCTGCGTGTTGATTTGAAAATAAAGTATCTCCACCCACCGGGGGTATTTTTACACCGTACAAGCAAGTCCCAATTGGAGGTTTAGGCTGAAAACTCCAATCGGTATGCCAATTTTCAGCGAACAAAGGAGTTGCCTCTGAGGCCGTTCGCCTGATCGCAGCAATATGTTTGTGGCCCTGAATAGGTTTAAAAAAAGGATCTTCCCCGAAATCACCAAAGTAAAGTGTAAACCGCTCCAAATCACTTTTGTCTAATTGCTGATTTCGAAAAACCAAAACATGATGGCTAAGCCAAGCTTTCCGGATTCTTGAAACAACCTGCGCACTCAATGATTGAGATAAATCGATACCTGTTATTTCAGCTCCACACGACGCATCAAGGACTTCAATATTAAACATAGTGAGAAAAAAAACCCATGAGAGCCCTCATCAAATCCAGCTAATATGCCCGCCAAAAAGTCTCACGATATTTATTTGGGTCAGCCAGTATGGTACTCCTAGCCCTAGCTACTTCTTCCACAGTGAGATCAATGAAACTCTTCGGTAACGTTTCACTATTAAATTCTTGCAAGATCCAATTAATCACATCAGTGAGCTCAGCATCATCGATTGGAGCTTGGGCCGAGCCGGGGACCCGAGCAAGATAGCCCCTCATTTCCTTTACGACCATCATTTCTCCTAGCTCTCCCCTCAAAGTCGGAACATTTGGAGGACTCCCCTGTCCGTTTGGTGTATGGCATCCGCTACAGTACAACAAATAGTTAATTTGCGGACTAGCAGCCGACGCCGTTTCGGACAAAGAAAGAATCAAGAGAATAAGGCTAAAGAAAAATTCTGCCCTCACGCTCAATCTGCTGTCCCGAGAATTAAGGAAACCGTGCAGTGATAACTCGTATTTTCTGTGCCAAAACACCACAAAACAGTATTACTGTTGCTGTTGAAATAAACAGGTCTGTCTCCCTCCGTGTTATGACATCCACAACGGGAACATACCGATTTACCACAACAATCGTTGTAAGACATTAGGTAATCCAAACCATCAACCGGATTCCGACAAGTCCCCACCCATGTTATCGGCGAAGCTTCTGATCCGGGTGGGCAAGAAGTATAAGTGCCTCCACAACATGTACAGAGAGTTCCACTCATCGCACAATATCGCCAATAATCGCAGCTCTGCGGATCTCCAATTTCGTTCACAGAATTTTGAGCAAACGACCTAGAAACAGGCAACAATGGAAAGGCAGTCGCGCCTGCAAGCATGACTCCGATACGAGACAAAAAATGACGCCGAGAAAGTTTTCTCGCGAAAAGCAAGCTTGTTCTCTTTGCTTTTTCATCGACCCAATAATACGCGCGATCAACAACCTTTTCGATATTCATAAAGTTCTCTCCAACGCCAACCACATAGTAGTTAGGAAGTAATTATGATTGCAACCCAACATATTCCTGGACTGTCGCGACCCCAGTATCCATTGCTTCGATCAAACTTTCCATGTGTTCTCGAGTATTAACAAGACCCTTACTTCTCAAGACACCATCCCCATCAATTAAAACGGCAAACGGTAGCTTACTCACCTGATAAGCAAGCCCTAGTCGCTCCGATACGAAATATGGATAATCAGTTATCTCAAGGTCAGTAACATACGACTTATGTTGTTGCATATTTTCACCGTCACTCGCAAAAAAAAGTTCCATCCTCTGAGCTTCTGACCCAATTAGAGCAATAGCTGTTGGCACAAGCTCTTTACAGACCGGGCATGTTGGGGAAATAAACAAAATAAACTTTATATTTTGCCCATCACCTGACCCACCGATGTCAAATTCGTTTCCATCGAGGGATGTAACCCTAATCTTCTCTGTTATCTCTCCCACCTTGGGGCCAGACGTCGGCTGAAG
>PAEL01000084.1 GCA_002700775.1 Gammaproteobacteria bacterium
CATCAGGCCTGGTGCTAGTTAATCCCATTGACTGAGTTAATCTCATTTTTAAATTTAATGATCAATTTAGCGTCGCAGACTTAATCTTTTAATCAGTGACGAATATCGATCCACGCTTTTGCTTTTCAAATAGTCCAACAATTTTCTACGGCTGTTGACCATTCGAATCAATCCTCGCCGCGAGTGATGATCATGGATGTGTTCTTTAAAATGAGTTTGTAACTCATTAATATTTGCTGTGAGCAAAGCCACCTGAACTTCAGGTGAACCTGTATCACCCTCGCCCTGCGCATACTCCTTAATAATTCCCTCTTTTACTTCCGCTGATAACGCCATCTCTCTGCTCCAAAATATGCAGTTAATAAATGAAAGGTTAATTGTTACTCCCCAGTTCGGCAGTTCGATTACCTTGCAAAACCAGCACAACCACGCATATTAATAGTCGCCTGATATTTTTACGAGACTCAGATATAAAGCTACCACTTTGACCTGAGAATACTTAATTCAATCCATCGGTTTATGAACGGATTGCATCATTCTTTTCGGTGCGAGTTTTCCATCGCTATCGACGAACCCAATGCCAATAAAAGTGTTCTCATCATACATTCTTAAAAGCCCAGTTTCAGGCAATTCATTGGCGTTTACTGCATGGCCGTTCAAAATCCACCTAACAGCCTCAGTTGGCAACTTTATCTTCGGGAAATGAATGATTGCCGAATCCGTCGGCAACAAACACTCCTCGGCCCCCGATAAACCCTTTCGCTCCAAAATTTCACAGAGCTGGTAAAAAGTAAGACAATTCGACTCTTCAAACTTTCCAGCCTTAAGTCTTCGCAGTGCTGTTATATGCCCTCCGCAGCCCAGCGTCCCACCGAGATCCTCTGCAATGCTGCGGATATAAGTACCTTTACTGCAAGAGACAATTATCTCTATCTCTCTCGAGACTAAATCACACCTTGTCAATTTTATATCGTGAATAGCGACCTGCCTTGGCTCTCTCTCAACAACTATTCCTTTCCTAGCGAGCCTATACAGAGGCGTTCCTCCAACTTTTAGAGCCGAGTACATGGGCGGAGTTTGGTCTATTGTCCCCTCAAACTGCTTTAAAGCCGAAATAATGTCCTTTTCAGTGATGTTGAAATCAGAGACTGTTTCAATCACTGGCCCGTCGCTATCTCCTGTCTCTGTAGTTTGGCCAAGCATTATACTGGCTCTATAACTCTTGTCAGAATCCAGCAGATACTGCGATACTTTTGTGGATTCTCCAAAGCAAAGGGGCAGAACCCCCGTCGCCAAAGGGTCAAGACTTCCCGTGTGTCCAGCTTTTTTTGCTCCAAAAATTCGTTTCACCGCCTGTAGCGCTTGATTCGAAGTTACACCAGGCTCCTTGTCCAACAAGAAAATTCCGCTGATATCCCGGCCCCTCTTTTGTCTCCCCAAGAATCAATCCTCGATTCTGAGATTATCAAAGTCTAATTCAGGCCTCTGATCTTTATCTGCATTCAACGCATCGTCAATCAGCCCGGATAAGCGCTGACCATTCTCAATACTCGCGTCATAAAAAAAGCGAAGCTTGGGCACAGCACGAAGCGCCAACCGTTTAGACAATTGGGATCTGAGAAATCCTGCCGCTTTATTCAGAGCCTCAACATTGTCTCGGACCTGAAGCAAATCCAAGTCATCCTCCTCTGCCGTCGCTAAGTTAGTTATCGCACCGCTGTTTGTCACAGTATCAAGCACAGTGACAAAAACTTTGGCGTGCGCAAGGTCGCGACTCAAATCAATGCCGGTGATGGAAACCATTCCTACTCTCGGATCCCTCACTTCTAATTGGATCAAAGTAGCCAATTCCCTTTGGATTTGATCGGCAACTCTTTGACCTCTTGAAGAAAGCTCAACCACCGCTTAAAGGCTCCTGGCAACTTCGGTTTTCTCGTAGACCTCAATTTTATCCCCAACCCGGACGTCCGTATAATTTTTAACCCCAATACCGCATTCAACCCCATTACGAACTTCATTTGCATCATCTTTAAAACGCCTAAGAGACTCAAGTTCTCCTTCATAGATCACAACATCATCTCTCAAAACCCGAATTGGTTTACTGCGATAGACTGTTCCTTCGATCACCATACTTCCCGCTATCTGGCCAAACTTAGGAGAATTAAAAACGTCACGCACTTCCGCAATCCCAACGATTTCTTCTCGGATTTCCGGAGACAACATTCCGCCCATAATTGCCTTTACATCATCTATAACATTGTAAATTACATTGTAGTAGCGGAGTTGAAGCCCTTCATTTTCAATAATTGCTTTAGCCGATTTTTCAGCACGCACATTGAAACCAATAATCATCGCCTTAGAGGTTACTGCAAGGTGAACGTCAGTCTCAGAGATACCTCCCACTCCGGCCGTTATCAACTTAACTTCAACCTCATCTGTATTAAGCTTTTGCAAGGATCCTGTTAACGCTTCCAAAGACCCGCGCACATCAGTTTTTAAAATTACATTAAGCACACTGTAGTTTTCGCGACCAATGCCAGAGAACATTGACTCGAGCATTGTTGCCTGCTGTTTCGATTGCAAAGAATCTTTTGAACGAGTTCTCCTGAACTCTGCAACTTCTCTCGCTTTTTTCTCATCAGCGACCACTACAAAATCATTACCGGCCTCCGGAACCCCGGTCAGACCGAGTATCTCCGCCGGAATCGACGGCCCTGCCGAGTTTATGTTCTTGCCGACCTCGTCTACCAACGCTCTAACTCGCCCGTACTCATGACCGACGAGAACGACATCTCCCGCATTTAGCGTGCCATTTTGAACGAGCACGGAAGCCACAGGCCCGCGACCTTTATCAAGCCGAGACTCAATAACCACCCCTTGACCAGGGACATCTGTATAGGCTTTCAGCTCAAGAAGCTCTGCTTGCAAAAGTATTGCTTCTAAAAGCTTCTCAATACCATCACCGGTAATAGCTGAAACTGGCACAAATTGGGTATCGCCTCCCCAATCCTCGGGCACGACCTCTAGAGCCGCCAACTCACTTTTAACCCTCTCTGGATCAACACCTTCCTTATCCATCTTGTTAACCGCTACTACAACAGGAACACCGGAAGCTTTCGCGTGCTCTACTGCTTCCTGGGTTTGAGGCTTCACTCCATCATCACCCGCCACTACTAACACAATAACGTCTGTTGCTTTGGCGCCTCTTGCTCGCATAGCAGAAAAAGCAGCATGACCCGGTGTATCGAGAAAACTAATGATGCCTTGATCTGTCTGTACATTGTAAGCTCCGATGTGTTGGGTAATTCCTCCGGCCTCATGCGAAGCAACAGTCGACTTCCTCACGTAGTCCAAAAGGGAAGTTTTACCGTGATCCACGTGGCCCATTACTGTAACGACAGGTGCCCGAACTACCTCTTCCTCACCAACCTTTGCTGCCAACGATTCTGCTAAATTCTCCTCCAAGGCATCTTCTGAAACAAATTTGGCTCGATGTCCAAGCTCTTCAATAAGCAGGGTAGCAGTATCCACGTCTAAAACATGATTGATATTGGCCATCACACCCATTTTGAAGAGCACCTTAATCAATTCTGCCGATTTCAGTGACATCTGTTGTGCGAGCGCAGAGAGCGAATTCGCCTCCCCAATAGTAATATCCTTCGCGATAAATTCAGTTGGCTTCTCAAAGGTATGAGTGGGCGCAGATAAACGAGTTTTATTCTTTCGACCTCCACGACGACCGCGTCCACTATCATCGATATCTCCGCCCTCGAGAACAAAATCATCATTTACATGAATGTTCTTCTGAGCTCGCTTCGCAGGCTTACCCTTAGCGTTTCGAGCAGCCGTCTTACGTTTTTCATCTTGTCCATCACTTTCTTTCTTCGTTTGCGATTTGACACGCTTAGCACCGGGTTTGTCCGCCCGGTCAGCCGCCACCTCGATGGGGGTCGATTCAGGCACCACCTTGTCCGACTCCGATTTTTGTTTTTTGTTGCTTTCTGTAGCACCATCTTCAGCGACTTTTTCATCCGCTTTACGGCCAGCGTCGGCCAAATCTGCGGGCTCTGCCTCTTGACTCTTAACTTCTTCGTTTGGATCTTCTTCAACTTTTTCTTCAGGAACCTCCTCCTCTACCTCACTGCGCTTGACGTATGTCCGCTTTTTACGCACCTCAACATTCACGGTTTTCCCGCGACCGTGACCCGACGCGGCTTTTAATGTCCCAACAGTCTTTCGATTGAGAGTTATTTTGCGAGGTGCTACAGCTTCCTCTCGCTCCCCATGGCTGCTGCGAAGGAATTGAAGCAAAGTATTCTTGTCCTCGTTAGAAATAACATCGCCCGCTTCGGTATGAGGAAGCCCTGCCTCTTTTACTTGAGACAACAACTTCTCAACCGCGACTCCTACTACTTTCGCAAGTTCGCTTATCGTCGCATTGGCCATTCAATGTACTCCCTTCAAATTACTCTTTTACCAATCCAAAAAAACAGACCCAGGTTCGTGTACGCCGTTTATTCTGTTTCCTCAAACCAAGGTGCTCTGGCGGTCATAATCAACTCTCCCGCCCGAGTCTCGTTCATACCCTCAATAACTAAAAGCTCATCGATTGATTGCTCTGCCAAATCTTCCATACAAGTAATGTCTATCTTAGACAGCGCTAAGGCAAGCACATCATCCATACCGTCCATATTAATCAGATCATCAGCAACATTAGCTTTCGACAAATCTTCTTGAGAAGCTATTGCCTGAGTGAGTAATGCGTCTTTTGCTCTATTCCGAAGCTCGTTAGCAATGTCTTCATCGAATCCATCGATACCCAAAATTTCGTCCAAAGGCACGTACGCTATTTCTTCCAGAGAAGAGAACCCCTCTTGAACCAAAACCTCAGCCACGTCCTCGTCCACATCTAAGCGATTTACAAAGAGCTCGATAAATCCGGTGGATTCTTGCTCCTGCTTCTCTCGCGCTTGTTCTAAGCTCATAACATTTATGGACCACCCGGTTAACTCAGACGACAATCGTACATTTTGACCATTTCTTCCAATTGCCTGCGCCAGATTGTCCTCTTCTACTGCAACATCCATTGTATGACTGTCTTCTTCCACAATAATTGAGGCAACCTCTGCGGGAGACATAGAATTGATAACCAGCTGTGCAGGATTGTCATCCCAGAGGATGATATCAATGCGCTCGTTCGATAATTCATTTGACACGACTTGTACTCGTGACCCGCGCATTCCCACACACGCCCCAACCGGATCAATCCGACCGTCATTTGTGCTGACAACTATCTTTGCTCTCGAGCCGGGATCTCGGGCAGCAGCCCTGATAGATATAATTTCTTCCGCAATTTCTGGAACTTCAATTTTGAATAACTCGATTAGCATTTGTGGCGACGTACGGCTTAAAAACAACTGGGGCCCACGCTGTTCCGATCGAACATCAATTAAAAGTGCTCGAAGCCTATCCCCCATTCGAAATGTCTCACGCGGAATCATCTGGTCTCGAGTGAGAAGCGCCTCGGCATTACCCCCAAGATCGACAACTATGTTATCCCTCGTAACTTTTTTAACAACCCCAGCAATGAGCTCACCTACCCTTCCTTGATATTCCTCAATTACAATTTCACGCTCAGCATCCCTGACTTTCTGAACTATGACCTGCTTCGCTGTTTGCGCGGCAATACGACCAAACTCAATATTCTCAATTTTTTCTTCATAGGTGTCTCCGACAGAAAGGTTCAACTTCCTCTCATTCACCTGCTCCATGATTAACTGCGTTTCCTCTACGAGATACTCTTCATCGGCCACCACAGCCCAAGTTCGAAATGTCTCGTATTCCCCAGTTTCTCTGTCCACAACCACACGACAATCGATCTCTTCCTCATCGTCCCGCTTTCGAGTAGCCATCGCTAGCGCAGATTCAATCGCCTCAAAAATAACTTCTCGCGACACGCCTTTTTCATTCGAGACCGCGTCAGCGACCATTAAAATCTCTTTGCTCATCATAATTGCGTCACCATTCTTTTTACTTGCTTTAAAAATAAATCACTAACCAGATATTGTAACTATCTTCTCTAATAAATCAGATTTGCCTTATCGATATCAGAATGCTGGAACTCAAACTCTTTTCCATCTATCGACAAAAAGATCCCGTTGTCACCTACTCGAACAAGATCACCCTTAAAATTCTTCCTTCCGTCTTGCGGCCTTTTCACACGCAACTGAATCTCATCGCCAACATACTGTTGAAACTGAGAGAGTCTGAAGAGAGGTCTCTCAAGCCCTGGCGAGGAAACCTCAAGCGTGTACTCACCAGCGATCGGCTCTTCCACATCAAAAACCGCACTGACTTGCCTGCTTACTCTCTCGCAGTCCGATATATCAATACCAGATTCCTTATCTATATAAATTCGTATCAAGGAATACTTTCCCTGTCGAACTAACTCGCAGCCCCAAAAATCCAAAGCGAGCGCTGCAACTATCGGACCCACTAATTCATCAACTACAGCGGAGGCACCCTTCACGCAAAGGCTCTTGATTTATCGAGCTCTTTTAGATATTTCATTCTATTCCTTAAACTTTTATCCCAAATCTCAGGCAATAAAAAAGGCCCGAAGGCCCACTTTGAAACGTTTTTTATCAAAAAATTCTCAATAAAAAATCAGTGTGTCGTCGGTGCCTCTGCGTTCCTGTGAGGAAAGTCTTTTCAATGACTGAAAAGACTCTGCTGCATCAGATAACACTAAAGCTCTCCAAGCAAATTCTTAACATCGCAAAATTTGCCATTACTTACGGACTGCATCTGAGCTGAATGCAACTCAACTCAAACAAAAAATTCCACCAACAGTATAAGCGCCCAAAAGCTATTTTTCCATCACATTCTGGGGATAACCACACTTTTTTAGCGCTGTAAGAGAGACAATTGCTTATAAGGGCGTCTTCGTAGGCGGTTCAAAATTGGTAGCGGGGGCAGGATTTGAACCTACGACCTTCGGGTTATGAGCCCGACGAGCTGCCAGACTGCTCCACCCCGCATCAAATCGATAAAGCTCCATCAAATAGTTGCGCTACTTTGTGCTGCTCGGAACTTAAGGGTTAGAGAGTATAAGGATGGTATTCAGGGAGGTCAAGGGCAATGGACTCAACACCGAGGTCATAACCAGATTTTTTTAATACTGAGATACCCCCGAAACAACACTCTGCGTAAAAGGACCGTTTTTTTGTTAAAAACTGCTTGCGAAACCACTCCAAACCTGAGTATAAAACCACCGACGAGTCGAGTTTTGTAAAAATAATAAAAAGGAGTCAGAAGGCATGCCAAGCATTGCAGATCTAAACCGAAGAAATTTTTTAAAAACCGCAGGTTTCGCTACCGTTGCCGGAGCAACCGCCTCCTTGACTTCAACCGCTGTCAACGCAGCACCGTCTGCAATGCCTAAACTAGCTAACGGAAAATATGACTTTGACACAGTCTACAACCGAGTCGGTACGAATTGTGCACGGTGGGACAGCGCGGCCCGCCGATATCCAGAGGGAGTCTTTAAGTACGGGATGGGGGTTGCCTCTCAGGATTTTGAGTGCGCGCCCTGTATAACCGATGCCTTGGCTGAGCGGGTCAACCATCACAACTGGGGATATATGGGCGGAACAGACGATCTTAAGGAAGAAATCGTTAAGTGGAACGGAAACCGCAACAACCTCGACCTCAATCCCGATGAACTTACGATTTCGGATGGCGTGTACCCTGGCATGATCGCAGCGATGAGAGCTTTTGTACCCGCTGGCGGCAAAATCCTCATTATTACTCCCGCCTACTCTGGCTTTTACACTATGGCTAGGGCAGCAAATGTAGGGACTGTCGATAGTCAAATGGTTATAAAAAATGGGCGTTACGAAGTCGACTGGGATGATTTAGAGGCGAAAATGACTCCTGATGTGAGACTTTTGATAGTCTGTAACCCTCAGAACCCAACGGGAAATGTTTGGAAATCGGACGAGCTTCATCGAATGGGGCGGTTAGCTTTGGACCACAACATTGTCGTCTTGTCCGATGAAATTCACGCAGACGTAGTACGGAAGGGGCACAAATTAACTCCATTCGCAGCGATACCTGACCAAGAGGTTGTTAACAATAGTCTTTCGTTTGTTGCCATAAGCAAGACATTTAACATGGCCGGAATGAAAAACGCATATTTTTACTCAAAGAACCCAATGCTGCTTGGCCGAGTCAATCAGTATCACTGGGCCGATCTGAACACACTTGGGGTTGTTGCGACAGTTGCGGCCTACCAGCATGGAGGAGAGTGGTTTGACCAAGCCAATTCTTACATGGACGAAAACCACACCTTCATAGAAGGATACGTCAGGGACAATATGCCCAATGTGGTTTATACCCGAAACGAAGGTACATACATGACGTTCCTGGACTTCAGCTCAACTATAGCTTCAATCGGGAATGAGGAACTCGACAACTTGTATGGCAGAAATACCCCTGAAGAAAATTTCCAGGACTGGCTCGTTTATAACTCAGGAACTTATCTGAACCCGGGGTCAAATTATGGCGCTGGCGGAGAGGGGCATATGCGACTAAACATTGCATCATCTAGATCCGTGCTCAAAGAAGTTTTTGACGCCATGGCATCGGCAATCAAGAGGGCTTAAGCGCACCTGTGCCATCGAATGATATGGCCAGCCTTAGTTGTGTAAACAATGAATAAAATAACCGGAGGCTTTATGAAAACAACCCGCCGTAGTTTTTTTAAAACATTAGGGCTGGGCATTGCTGCCAGCGCCACGGCAGGGACCATGCTGCCAAGATTTAAAGCTGAAGCGCAAACATTGGAAGCCAGTGCCACTAAAATCTTTGACAATGGAATTATTCAGCTCAATCAAAATGAGAGCGGCCGTGGCCCCGGCCCAAACACCCTAAAAGCAATTCGAGATCATGCAACAAAACGAATCGGCCGAGGATACCCGTCTGACTATGTCAACGAACTTCATGAAACCATAGCGAATGAATTTGATCTAGATAAGGGCAATGTACTCTTAGCCTCTGGCTCAACGCCCCTCCTTGACGGTTCAGTAAAAGCTTTTTGTTCTCGCACTCAACCGCTAGTTACCGCAGTTCCCTCGTTCTCAACCAGTGCAAGCATGGCTAGAAAAATTGGCGCTCCGGTGAGGGAAGTCGTACTCGACGACTCAATGACCATCGACTTAGAAGGCATGGCTGCGCAAGCACCCGGCGCTGGAATGATTTACCTTTGCAATCCAAATAATCCCTCGGGGACCATACATGGGCCAGCCGCGATTGAAAAGTTTGTCCGCCAAGTAATGCAAACCGCTCCCGGGACAATCATTCACATCGATGAGGCGTACATAGATTATGCCGACCCAGGCGCTATGGAGACTGCACTCCCACTCGTTAATGAATTTAAAAATGTATTCATTACCCGCTCATTTTCGAAGGCGCATGCGATGGCCGGATTAAGAATTGGATATGCTCTGGGGCACGCAGATACCATATCAGCGATCGATAACTCATGGGGCATGGGTGATGTCACTATGCTGGGTGCGGTCGGCGCACTGACCTCTTTTAAGGATAAAGCCCACATTGAATGGGAACGAAAAGAGAATGCCGAGATTAAAGCCCTTGTCACCAAAACATTTGAAGATATGGGCTTTGAGGTACCGAAGTCCCACACCAATCATCTTTTCGTCAACTTAAAGAGACCGGCTAGTGAATTTCGCGAGGCTTGTCTAAGTGAAAAGATCGCGGTCGGCAGGGATTTTCCACCCATGGAGAATTCACACTGCCGAATTTCATTAGGAAGTCGTGAAGAGATGACCCAGGCAATTGAGGTATTTAAAAAAATACTGAGCTAAGAAATATCAGAAACTGATGTTTCATGATTTATAGCGAAACTAATTTTAAAAGAGGTTCATCGCTATGAAATTCGTCATTAATGTTCGTTTTTTTCTCTGCCTTGTGGCTACGCTCACCGCTCCCCACTCTTTTTCTAACAACGAAAAAGATGCAAAAAAATTATTCTCCTGGTTCGAGTCTAAGTACTCAGATGTACTCGGTGCACCTGAGTCACCTGGATCAATTTCTAGGATGCAGGGCTATACTTATCGGGCTTACCCCGACAGCGGAATCTATTTAGCCCTCTATGGCGATGTTTTATACGGCGTGGGTGGTGCATTAGGACCGAGCCTTGTGCCAGCCGGGACTACGTCCACCTATATAACAAAAACGGTTACCGACCTTACTGATAAAAATCTTAGTCTTCGAGATACAAACTGCAGCTATTATGCTTCGCAAACTATTGCCTCAGCTAAAGACTTGTCTACAAATGAGACTAAGTCTGCGTCCAGTAATATAACAATGGATGGGGAAAGTTGTATTTTGACGAGCAATTCAATACCAAACCATAGCTTTGCAAACGCCGAGAATAACTTCGCGCATACTGTTAAAGAAGTTAACGCGGAGTATCGGATCCCCTCCAAACCAACGCGGGCTGCAGAAACTACGCCCTTATCACTCACCGTGGACAATGGGGTATTTCTAAACGGTGTCAAACTAGACCTAATTGCTGCTGGGTGCTTCGGCATTAATGATGGCAACAGGGGATGCAACGATATGGGTCAACCTTGGCGTTATGATCCGATGAGTAGCAATGCGAAGCACAATACCGACTCGCACAATGGCCACTCGCAGGCTAACGGAAAATATCACTATCACGGCGATCCGAACGCACTCTTCCCTCGAACTGCTGAAGCTGAATCACCTCTGATTGGCTTTGCGGCCGACGGATTCCCAATTTTTGGTTCTTATTTTAAGGACTCTGTGGGGATCATCAGAGCGGCAAAGAGTAGCTATCAGTTGCGGCCGGGGTCTCGCCCTACAAGCGTCGGCAGTCCGGGAGGCACTTACGACGGCACTTATCGCGATGATTATCAATTTCTTGAAGGTTCAGGAGACTTGGATGAGTGCAATGGAATGACCTATTCTGGTCAGTATGGTTACTACATAACAAACGCCTTTCCATGGGCCCTCAATTGCTTCAAAGGGACACCTGATAGCTCTTTCAATAAAAGCGTTCAGGAAAGTATCTCACAGACGGAAGCCTCCTCGGACGATGCGGCAACGTCAATTATTGAGGAAGATTCTGACAATGAAACGTCCTCCGAACTGATTAAAATCTTAAATTTCTCTCGGATCTCCACAGCTAATGTAGAAAGGTATGTAAAAGCTGCAACGGGCCAGGTAGAAACTGGCGAGAGAAACATTATTGTAGCGGCATGGAGCATTGGACCTATGATTTCGGAAGGCGGTTTTGCTGGCTACCCGTACAATAAACATCAGGTTATTATTTCTGCCTCCGAGATAGACTCAATAGTATCCGAGGTGAAAACTTGGTACGACGCGAGTTGTCCAATTCCAGAGGAATATAAAAACTTTGACGAAGCTGAGCTTGAGCAGTATCGAGGGCAGGAGATTGCAAAACTCAGAGTTTGGCTCGAAAAAGGAGCTGGCGTCGCCTCGCAATTTGATTACTGCCCTGAGGGAAGAGTTTCATTGATCGCTGTGGAACCAACGTGGGATACAGGTAAAGCCTCTAACATTATTGTTCATGAAACGTACCATGCTCTTCAAACGGACCTAGCAAACGAATCTTGCAGAGATTTAAGGGAAAGCGACCCAAATAGCAATAATTTTTGGATTATCGAAGGGACAGCCCATTATTTTGCCAATATGACTAATCGAGATCTTGGAATCAAGAACTCAAGTGGAAACAATGGTCTGAGCGAGATACTTGAAGATGCCTTAACTTCTTACCAAAGAGGCGATACTGACCTGTCTACTATTCAGGGTGCAGCCGCTCTCGCATTGATGGTTGCGCGTGGTGAGCTAGATGAAAAACTTATTTTAAATGGTGGAATGTTTTTGGATTGCTTAACGGAAACAGCTTATAAAAACGACAACGAATCCGTCGCGAATGCAAAGAAAAGCTGGTTTCTTATAGAAAGGTCAGCCAATGGCACGGGATATCAATTTTCCGCAGACGCCTTAAAATAACACTATTATAGGGCGCTGAGTGTTTTGAACTACAACAGTATATTTGTTCACCGAAACAAAGGTAAACCTTATGCCTAAATGATATCGCCCGCTGCCGTTCTTTAAATCACAAGAGAACACCGCTCTTCCATTCCAAGAAAAATATTGCTTAAAAACTTAATCTCTCGCAATATGTTCCAAGGAAAACTTTTAAGAATA
>PAEL01000085.1 GCA_002700775.1 Gammaproteobacteria bacterium
AAGAGCTTGGAAGAAAATTATCAAAACTAAAAGAAAGCGACCTCGCGAAAATCGAACTTGACGAAAGATTATTACGAGCTCTCATAGAGCATAAACGACTAGGTAATAGTCATGGAGCACAGAAAAGGCAACTACAATATATCGGAAAACTTATGCGGGACTTCGATTTTGATAAACTGCAGCATTGCTTTGAGGCAATAAAAACCGCGCCGAAAAAATTCAAACACGAAGAAGCTGTCGAAGAAATTCAAAAGAATTTAGTGAACAGAATATTAAAGGAGGGCGAGAGCGCAATACATCACGTTGTTCAAGCATACCCTATACTCGATCGCAAGCAATTGAGGCATCTATGGCGTAATTGGAAAAAAACCCCGCTCGAAAAACAAGAAATACATAAAAAGAAGTTAGCCAAATACCTCCGCTTAAACCTCTGAGGAAATTCCATTGCACCTTCCGCCGTAACAGCTATAAATAAAAATCATTCATGAAATCGCGCAGTGCCAAATTTACCGTTTTCGAGACCAATAATCCGCTACAGTTTTTCTCATTTCCTTGTGCATAACAAGGATGCCTATGAGATTCGGAGCTGTCATTAAAACTATGGTGATTAGCGCAAGATTCCAAACAATAGTCGTGTCCGCCAAAGCTGCATAAAAAAATGCGACCACATAGACGACGCGATACGGCGTCACCGATTGAGGACCAAACAAATAAGTCATCGCTCGATCACCATAATATGACCATGCTATAGCAGTTGAAAAAGCAAAAAGCATCAAGCCTATAGCCACAATATACTGACCGAAAGCTCCAAAAAAGCCCCTCGTAAAAGCCACGGTAGTTAACGGTACGGAATGTATCAATGATTTACCATTCACAACTATATCCGGATTATCTAAACGACCATCAGTGATAAAAACCTCACCGCTGAGTGGTTTATCATTAATGCTAAACCGAATGTTCTCGGCAAAAGATCGAGAATTTATTAAAGTAAAATCCTCTTTGTTCTGAGCAGCGCCTTCGACCAGCGAAATCTTGCCAGAATATTCTTGTGCGGGGGTCGCAGTGCCATTGAGCATCGCGGAGATACTATTAATATCATCTCGATCAGACTGATCGTAAGCTCCGGCAACAAACACCATATCAGCACGTTGAAACTGATTATCGAATTTTTCGTTCCAGACTCCAGACGACAAGATCACCAATCCCGTAATCGTACATATAACAATAGTATCTATAAAAGGCTCCAAGATAGAAACCATTCCCTCGTCAGTTGCTTCGTCTGTTTTAGCTGCCGCATGAGCAATAGGTGCAGATCCCTGCCCCGCTTCGTTCGAATATAACCCTCGATTCACACCCCTATCAAAAGCATATGCGAAGGTGGCCCCAAGAAATCCGCCGGTTGCAGCGGAGCCACTGAAAGCGTCGGCAAAAATCGAAGCAAACGACGGTATAATGTTTTCTAAATTTGGCAGAATAACAGCGAACGCTCCAATCAAATAAATAATAGCCATGCTCGGCACTACGGCAGCGGCAAACATTGCAATTCTTTTTATTCCACCGATAATGACAAGCGCGAGCAAGACCGAAAGAAAACATGCCGTCACGATTGGCTCAATGTCAAACGTACTCTTCAACCCAGCTGCTATGCTATTAATCTGCGGTAAACTACCTGTGCCAAACGAGCTCAAAACAGTTGCCAATGCAAAAAGGACCGCTAACCACTTAGCGTTTAAACCTTTCTCCATGTAATACATGGGGCCGCCAGCCATTGAACCGTCTGGAGTTTTCTCTCGGTATTTATGCGACAAGGTAACCTCGACAAACTTGGATGTCATCCCGAAAAAAGCCGTTACCCACATCCAGAACAATGCAGCCGGACCTCCAAGATGAAGAGCCAAAGCTACTCCTCCGATATTTCCTGTGCCAACAGTACCCGATAGCGCTGTTGCCAAAGCCTGAAAATGAGTTGTGTCCCCTGCAGCATCAGACTTATCAAATCGGCCGGTTGTTATCGAAATCGCATGTCGAAAATACCTAATCTGAGGGAATTTAAGATATAGAGTGAAAAATACGCCGGTCGATAACAGTAACGCTGGGAACCAAATTGCGCTTCCAAGATAACCGTCAACAAAAATCAAAAAATCATTTACTGCATCCACATCAAACCCCTATTTTCAGATACTTTTACAAGAAGTATCACTTACTTTGTTATCAACGGAACTCAAGCTAACTTTTAATTGTCTTTAATAACAATTTCCGGAACAGAATCTTCGCAGAAGGCATCACTATGAACAATTTTGTTTAGTGACTTCGCCAGCGAGATATAAGAAGCTCCAACCCCGTTCCCACTATCTGATATTACCACAGGCAACCCACTATCAGTCTGTTCTCGAATTTGCACATCTAAAGGTAAGCGTTCGATCACATCTATCCCATAATCGCTCGCAAGCTTATCAGCCCCTCCTGTTCCAAACACAGCTTCCTCGTGACCGCACTCACTACATACATGCACACTCATGTTTTCAACAACACCAATAATTGGAATCCCGACTTTTTTGAACATTTCAACACCTCTGCGAACATCTGCTAAAGCGATATCTTGAGGAGTAGTAACAATTAAAGCACCATTCACTGCAATATTTTGAGCTAAGCTTAATTGAATATCGCCGGTTCCCGGAGGCATATCTATTATCAAATAGTCAAGAGGGGACCATAAGGTGTCCATCAGAATCTGATTAAAAGCTGAGATTATCATTGGGGCGCGCCAAACCATAGCTGTATTGGAATCAACTAGTAGACCCATCGAATTGCATTCTATTCCATGGGCTGTAAGCGGAACCATGAATTTCTTATCTCTAATTTCTGGGCGAGTTCCTGCTGAGATTCCCATCATAACTGGTAAACTTGGACCGTAGATATCAGCATCAAGTAAGCCTACTTTATGACCCTCTAAGCCCAAACCAACAGCTAAATTTATTGCAGTAGTGGATTTACCTACTCCTCCTTTTCCTGATGCAACACAAATAATTTTGTTTACTTGATTTAATTGATTCACGTACTTTTTCTCCAAAAACCTCGAGAAGGCAGCGATAAATTGGTTGTCTCAATGATTTTTTGTTTTGACTTAAAGATCAAGTCATCTCAGACTAATGTCTAAATCCTTAAACTCAAGAATATCAACTTAGAAATGAAATTATTACACAAAACCCAAGCGTACATCCTGATTGCATTGATACTAGCCCCCACAATGAGTTTGTCAGGTCCGCAAAGCGAGAGCACCCGTGAGCAAAGTTCCAAAATCAAATTTGCTTTATTCTCAGCAGCTTGGGGAGAAAATACTAGCGACAACCTCAGAATAGTTGCTTTCAATGAATCTTTATCAGCGATCGAGCTTAAATCAATCGATTTTATCGATCTGCCTGAAGAAACCAGAAAAATAACAATATTTTTTGATCTTGAAATCCCTTCGGCGAAATATGCCGAAACCGAGATCGCACTGCCAGACCTCCTGAGTGGCGATACTTGTGTAAATCGAAGCATTGAACAGAATTGGAAACTCGTCGAGATCTCAAATTATACCCTTAATCCTTCTGTTCGAAACCTGATAATCGAGGATACGGACTCTTTCAGAATTTACCAGTGTATCCGAAACGTTAACGTGTCTGTGCGCAACCCAGACATTAACGAAACAACAAGTTACCAGGACTGGGTTCTTTACCACTTTGAAAGTCGTATCGATAACTAATTGGGGCCTCGAAATTTAAAGCACTAAATTTAAAAAAAGGGCTTTCAGCCCTTTTTCCTTACCCCAGAAGAATGCCCCCATATTGAACGAAAAACGGCGCAAAGACTAGACTCAAAATCGCCGACAATTTTATCAATATATTTAAAGAGGGTCCTGAAGTATCTTTCAAAGGATCTCCCACTGTGTCACCAACAACTGCAGCTTTATGTTCTTCTGAACCCTTGCCACCAAGGTTACCAGCTTCTATGTACTTTTTAGCGTTATCCCAGGCTCCTCCACTATTCGATGAAGAAATCGCCAAAACACCGCCACACACCAATGATCCTGCCAAAACCCCAGCTACCGCTTCAACACCAAAAAGAAAACCCACAACCAGAGGCGTACCCATAATTAAAACACCTGGCGCGATCATCTCGCGAAGCGCAGCCTGAGTCGAAATAGCCACACACTTGGCATAATCGGGCTTTCCGGTGCGTTCCATGATCCCTGGGATTGTTTTAAACTGATGCCGCACCTCCTCTATCATCGCGAAGGCTGCCTTTCCCACCGATTTCATGGTCATCGCAGTAAACAAGAAAGGCAACACCGCTCCGATAAAAACACTCGTAAAAACCATCGGCTCAAGCAAACTCATCGTGATTGGTTCACCGCTTAGTGTTTCCGAGATAGTTATAAATGCCGCAAATAGGGCCAGTGAAGTAAGGATCGCCGCACCAATAGCAAATCCTTTGCCGATTGCAGCGGTCGTATTCCCTGCTGAGTCAAGAACATCCGTTCGGCGCCTGACTTCAGGATCCAACCCGACCATCTCCGCTATTCCTCCAGCATTATCTGCTACCGGGCCATATGCATCTATCATGAGAGCAACCACTAATGTGCCTAACATCCCCAGCGAAGCGATTGCGACTCCATACATGCCAGCAAACTCCCAAGAGATAAAAATGCTTATTGCGATACAAATATACGGTAATACCGTACTTTTATAACCAAGAGCTAGACCATATATAATATTAGTAGCCACTCCTGTCTCGCACGACTCAGCAACTTCTTGAACAGGACGGTACTTATCAGATGTATAAAACCCAGTCAGCAAGCCCACCGCCAAACCTGAAATCAAACCAGAGAGAAAACAATAATAAACACCAAGATTAGAGTACTCAGCACCATTGATTTCAAAACTCTCGGGTATCAAAGCCACGGTGAAAAAATACATTACGACACTCATCAACGCGCTTGAGATTATCAACAACTTCATTAACCCCGGAGCAACGTCTTCTTCCTTTTTAACCGACACCATTAATTTCGTAAGAAGACTAATGGGAATTCCAATTGCACTGATGAGGATCGGGTACAATAAAGCATTAGGATCAGCAGCAAATACCACCGCACTAATGACCATAGCGGCGCAAGTGCTTTCCGCGCATGATCCAAACAGATCGGCTCCCATCCCAGCAACGTCACCAACGTTATCACCCACATTATCGGCGATTACTGCGGGGTTCCGAGGATCATCTTCTGGAATACCTTGCTCTACTTTCCCTACCAAATCCGCACCGACATCAGCAGCTTTCGTAAAGATTCCCCCGCCCACGCGAGCAAAAAGGGCGATTGTCGAGCCCCCCAAGCCGAATCCTGCTATTACTTCCATGAGAATATGATTATTCTCAACTCCAAGATCAGCCATCAAAAAACTCATGACAACATAGACAGTAACCAACCCTAACACTGCGAGACTCACCAGCGCGAAACCCATTACAGCGCCGGAGTTTATAGCCACCTCAAACGCGGCAGCTAAGCTTTGTTTTGCCGATACAGTGGTCCTCGCATTTCCTTGCGTGGCGACTTTCATTCCAATATATCCTGATGCAACCGATATCAAACCGCCAAACAAAAAAGCAACCATTGTATAGATGCCTTCATGATACTGTGGGGTGTGGGCGTCATCGATCGCAACGGCTATTATTAAGCCGAATACGAGCATAAAAATAGTAAGAAATTTATATTCTTGCTTGAGGAACGCCATGGCCCCGTCAGCAATTGCACCGTGTATAAACCTAGTCCTCTCGGCATCATCTGTCTCAAGACCCATGTCTACAGGTACCGCTGAAACTTTTCTCATATAAAATAGTGCGACCACTAGCCCTAAAAGCGACAAACCAACCGAAACTAAAATTGTTATGCTAGACATTTATGCTCTTCTCCTGATTGACAAACTAGCGGAATAACGTTTTTAACGCGCGCACTTTACCACAAGGCTTTCGACAAAAAAACATCGCTTCTAAACAATCTACCCAATAATTAACACCCAGGAACTTCGCGCCGTAGATCTCTGACTTCTCGCTCAAGCTCCGAAACCCTCTCTTTGGCGAGCGGATTCACAAGCGCGCCATTGACATTAAGCTGAGCGTATTTTTTTACCTCTGCCTCAAGCGCAGCGAGAAGGTTATCGGTAGCACCCAGCAACGAAACAAGTTTTTCAACAGACTGTATTTTACCATCCACCTCAGAAGTCTTGATTACAAGTTGTTGTCCCAGCTCGGTTACAAGTTGTTCTTTTAGCTTTATTTGTGTTTCATACGCTGATTTTATCAATGCAGTCAGGTCTGCCTCCAGTTCAATTGTTGAATTGGCCGCTTCTTTTCCATCGACGAGGCCCACACCTTCGTTACTTCGAGACTTACTCAACTCATTCTTAACCTTAAGAGACTCCCCACTCCCGACTACGGACTCTAACGCTTGAGTCTCGGTTTCTGAATTCTCTTTGAGGGAGTCATTTGTCCTTTGTAACGTTTCGGACTCACCTACAACCTCCCAATCTTGATTAGTCGGCTGCTCGAATGTTGCGCAGCCCGTGATCAAAAGTATCAAGGGCGACCACAATTCTAACCTTCGAAGCTTAAAAAATTTATCCCAATTAATCACCAATCACCTCCCCCGCATCACTAATTTTTCCAGCATAAACTAGCCAATTCCAGTTACAAGACGTTCTCAAAGCTAGGCTTAGCAATCATATCCCTAGTTTATGAACAGGACCATTTTAATTTTCTTTAAATCGCAGTTTTGTTCAACCGTTAACTGGAGAAATATCCACGAAATCTGAGTAGAATATGTCCATACCGGTTGTTAAACACAGGCAAGAAGAAAAGGTCTTGAATGCCAATCTACTCTCCGTCAACAAGTAGTGTCCGAATAACACTGATGTGGCTTGCGGGTCTTGTAAGTTTTTTCTTCATCGTGGTCGCCTCATTGTTCATTTTAGCGAGCAGCCCTCAACCAAGTGTTCAGACATCGTCAGGTATTTCATCCGAACAAACCCGCGAACTTCAGGATCTTATTTTAAATGCGTTAACTCAAAGTGCTTCTGTGCAAAATACTTATAAAATATATCTTAACAGCAACAACTCAAACTTGGTTCTGCGATATTTGATCAGCTCAATTCCTATCACAACAAGCTCTCGGATAAAGATAGATCTCGGCGAGGATCAAGCATCCATAGCGATGAGTGTGCCACTTAGCACGAATGTTTTGGGGCGAAATTTTCCGACGTTTTTTTTCAATATACACGCCGTTGTGCGCCCGAGCGAGAATGAAACCCGCCCTTTGCACATAACCACTGCCAGAATTGGCAATATTCCCATACCAAGCTGGACATTACGGATCGGCTTATGGAGAGTTGAAAAACTTATGAATGGTCTTGATCTAGATACAAGAGCTCTATCAAAAAAAATCAAGCTGATGAGCGTTCAACCTGAAGCCTTGCAATTCGACTTAGTACGGGAGCAGAACTTTTTAGATACATTAATCTCACGAGCGCAAACACTTTTTGTCGCAACTCTCGACCCAACTCGTCTCCCGCACTACAGTGACCTTATTAACAAACTTGTTAGCGAGTTGCCACCAGAAAGAAAAGCGATTTCTCTCAACGCTCTTCTTGTGCCTCTAGCAGCCTCGGCCTATCAAAAATCTGTAACTGGTGCCGATCCGATATTAGAGAATAAAGCCCTTCTCAGTGCTATTGCAACTTACGTCAACAATACTTCTGACTCACAACCTACAAAATCCCCCAAAACTCAGACTGCACGTAAGGAAATAGAAGTTCGGCTACATAGACGTCTAGACCTCGCTCAACACGTAACCTCAGCTGCCGCGATCACTGCCTCGCTTGGACCCTCCATTGCAGAAATGATCTCAAACACCAAAGAGATATACGATGCTCGCTTCGGCTCAGGCTTTAGTTTTTCCGATCTGACAGCAAATAAAGTTGGTATAAGACTTGCGAGACTCATGACCGAAACCCAGTCAGGGGCTTTAGAAATGCAGTTGCGCCTCAGTGAAGTCAATTCTGAGCTCGATTATATGCCTTTCATCGGCAGCAATATTGATGGTATTCGGGAAGAGGAATTTTCGAAAATATACCAAAACCGGAATAGTGAGCAATATCGACAAAAAGTTTTTGAAATTAATAATCTGATTAATTCCCTTACTCTGTTCAAAAAACTGTAGACTATTAATCGTTAGGTTTACTGACTCTTTATTTATGAGCAAAGATAAGAAAAACAAAAAAGGAAAAAGATTTGGCGAATAAAAAATTTAGCACTAATAACCTTCATCTCGATAGATCGGCCAAACCAGAGCACGGTGCTATACACAAACCGATTCATACATCCGTAGCTTTTGGCTACGAGGACGCGCGTGACTTAGCTGCAGTATTTCAAGGAACAAAAAAAGGATATGCATATAGTCGGCAATTAAATCCAACTGTTACTGCATTACAGAACAAAATTACTGAAATGGAAGAGGGAATCGCGACTCTTGCTTTTTCAACGGGTATGGCCGCTATAGCAGCAACTATGCTGTCATTGCTGCGCACAGGGGACCATCTTATTGCGAGCTCTTTTTTATTCGCCAACACAAGGAGCTTTCTTTCCACACTAAAGGGCCTAGGTATCTCTGTAACTTTGGTCGACCCCACAAAGTCTCAAAATGTAGAATCCGCCATAACTTCCCATACGGTTATGATTTTTGTTGAAACGATCGCAAACCCTGCAACCCAGATTGCCGACCTCTCTGGTATAGGAGTCCTATGCCAAAAACATAATATACTTTACTGCGTGGACAACACCTTAACCACGCCATACCTTTTCTTACCAAAAACTGTTAAAGCGAGTTTGGTCATAAACTCCTTAACAAAATCTATAGGTGGTCATGGTAATGCCTTGGGAGGAACCATCACAGATACAGGTCTTTACGATTGGAGACTGTTTAAAAATATCAATAAAACGGATCAAAACTTAGACACTTCCCAGTGGGGTATAACTCAAATTCGAAAAAAAGGACTCAGAGATATGGGCGCTTCATTGAGCGCGGAATCGGCCCACCACCTTTCGATTGGTTCTGAAACGCTTTCTCTTCGACTAGAGCGGGCGTGCAGCAACGCTATGTCTTTTGCACTTTTTTGTAATGATCACCCATCGATAACTAAGACCTTTTATCCTGGGTTAGAGGACCACCCTCAGCATATTAGAGCGGCTGAATTATTCAATTCCTTCGGCACTTTAGTGAGTATCAACCTTGATAATAAAGTTGATTGTTTCGAAGTTTTAAACAATATGACTACTATAATTGCATCTACTAACCTAGGAGACAATCGCACCTTGGGGATACCTGTAGCACACACCATTTTTTACGAGCTTGGATCAAAACAACGCAAAGCGATGGGAATAGAGCAATCAATGCTTCGGTTTGCTATTGGGATCGAAAACGAAAAAGTTCTGCTAGATGACTTGAGTCAGGCACTCGCTAAAGCAGGAGACAATAACCATGATTAACTTGATCAAGAGTAGTGAAATTCCTAACGATACATCGAAAGGATTAAAGTATAAAAAAATATCTCTTTTTATCGTAAAAAAAAATGAAGAAGTATTTTTATATTTAAATCGCTGCCCGCACCTCGGCACTCCCCTCGAATGGAATGAAAACGAATTTTTAGATTCAGATAAAACTTTAATACGATGCGCGACTCATGGAGCTCTTTTCCAAATCAACAATGGCAAATGCCTTGTCGGGCCGTGCCAAGGAAAGCATCTTCAATCCATACCATTTGAGATAAAAGACGGCGAGATAACAATACAGGAGCAAGAGTTATTTTCTATAACTTTTTAGATGTGCAGAATTTCAACGCTATGAGAGAATCACCGGAATTTCGTGACTTAAATATATTTTTGAACTTTGGATATCAAACTCGGCCTTTACCGCCAGAACCTCGACCCCTGAGCCAATGGCTTCCCTCAACAAAGATCCATAAGCTGGATCAACGCCATCTGCAGGCCGAACGAAATCGATTCCACTATGCTGTACGCAGAAAAGCAACATTGCGCGGTCCCCGGATTTGCGGATCGTAATCAAATTCCTCAAGTGCTTTTGACCTCGCACTGTCACCGCGTCTGGAAACAAACCAGCGCCATTTGAACACCCGTAGCTAACGTTTTTGACTTCTACGTAACAGTCGTTGCTCTCCACAGCGGGATTTTCTAATTTTATATCGATGCGACTGCTTTGACCAAAGACAACCTCTCGTCGCAAGTTCCCGTAAGCGCTTAAAGATTTTACCTTATTCTTCCTTATTGCTTCCACCACAAGATCATTTGCTACATTTGTATTTATACCGACAAGATTACTAGTCTCGGTCTGAATAATTTGTAAAGTATACTGATATTTCCTCTTCTCGTTATTCGATCTATTGATCCAAACTCGACTGCCCGGATCACTGCAGTTGGTCATTGAGCCGGTGTTCGGACAATGAACGGTAACCACGCTACCCTCTTTAACTTTTACATCTGCAAGAAATCTTTTGTACCGCTTAATAAGAACACCTTCCAGCAAGGGGTTCTCGAAAATCATCTAAATGAATCCAAAGCAGACTGCATGCGCTCTATTCCAAGTTCAAGATTTTCTTGGCTGGTTGTAAAAGACATACGAACATATTGGCTACTCTTATACTCTCCAAAATCTGTACCAGGTGTCATCGCCACACCAAATTTCTCCAGCATCAATTGACAAAAGGTTTGGCTATCAAAGTTATAGCGGGACACATCAGCGTAGACATAAAAAGCACCATCGACACTGGCAGCTGGCGGAAGTCCGATCTCAGAGAGTGCATTACAGAAATAACCCCGACGCTGATTAAATTCATGCCGGCGGTTCTCAAGCAGAATTTCGGCTTCGGATGTGAATGCACCGAGGGCTCCGTACTGAGATATAGACGATGCACAAATGTATAGATTCTGAGCCAACCGCGTCGCTTGCTCAACATATTGATCAGGAACCACTATCCAACCAAGACGCCAGCCAGTCATGCCAAAATACTTCGAGAAACTATTAACAACAAAAGCGTCCGATTCGACCTCTAACACACTCGGAAGATCACTCACATAGTGTAATCCGTGATAGATTTCGTCGACTAAAAAATGATTGGCTGTCGATCTAGCCCAGACCGCAAGTTTAGTCAACGTTTCCCGATCGAGAACGGTTCCTGTAGGGTTGTTAGGTGAAGCCAGCCAAACTCCTTTCGTTGAAGAGTTTCTTGCTTTTTCGAATTGAGAGACCGTTGGTCGAAAACCTTGTTGAGCATCGCAAGGAATCAAACGAGGTGTTGCTGACATCAACCTTATAAAATTTCGAACACAAGGGTAAGCTGGATCCATTATTAATATTTCGTCGCCAGCTTCAACCAAAAGATTAGCCAATAACAAAAGCCCGCCGCTCGCACCAGGAGTTATCAAAATTCTTTCTGCGTTCACTGACAAACCGTGTCGGCGAAAATATAACTCACTAAGACGAGTCTTCAATTCAACGATACCGGTCGGCGAGGTATATTGGGTTAAACCCTTCTCAAGTGCCTTTTTAGCTGCGTCTACTATTGGAGCAACTGTCGAAAAATCGGGCTCTCCAACCTCAAGATGAACTATTTTACGGCCTAAACTCTCTAGCTCCGATGCTCTTCGCATCACATCCATTGCTTTAAAGGAATTGACATGTTTTAAAGATTTTCGCGCGAATGGTCTTTTTGCCGATTCTGCTTGTTTATTATCGTAATCCAACTTCACAATCCTTTTAATTTAAATGGTCGAGATTCATCAAGGAATCTAGATAAAAATCTTAAAAACATCATAATACAGCGTTAATTCCAAGCGCAGAACTATAATTTAGTTCACCCGATCAGCGAAATTATCATGGCGCAATTTCAGTCGATTTCTTATAGCTTCCATGCCAATAATCTGCTAGCTTACCGACCGGTCGAAAACATGGAATAAAAGTTTGTAAGTTTTCTGACATCAAGATCGGTGAATTAACGCAATATTTGTACCAAAAATAGAGATCAAACTTAGACCTACACGCAAAAAGCAATTATCCTGAAGAACAGAGGCCGAAACATAGCATGTCCACCGCAGATTCCGCACAACCAGTTTTAAAAAACTTCGCCCCTTACAAGCCCAAACGAGGCGAAGTCTATATGAATGAAAAGCAGCAGGAGCATTTCAAAGCAATCTTATTAGATTGGCGCAGTCAATTGATGCAGGAAGTTGATCGTACAGTAAACCATATGCAGGACGAGGCCGCTAATTTTCCAGATCCGGCAGACCGGGCAACTCAAGAAGAAGAGTTTAGTTTAGAGCTGCGCACACGTGATCGTGAGCGTAAATTAATTAAAAAAATTGACTCGACAATCGAACTAATCGCTCAAGATGATTATGGTTTTTGTGATTCCTGCGGCATTGAGATTGGTATTCGAAGACTCGAAGCAAGACCGACTGCTAACAAATGCATAGACTGCAAAACACTTGACGAGATAAAGGAAAAACAATTGGGCAGCGCATAGGTATTAATGGTTAACGACCACCTCATTACGACCCAAAAAACGAAACAATACATAGGCCGCTTTGCCCCGTCGCCAAGTGGGCCTCTCCATTTTGGTTCATTAGTAGCCGCGTTGGCCAGTTATCTAGATGCGAAGGCAAACAATGGCCAATGGCTCCTTCGCATCGAGGATTTGGACCCGCCTAGAGAACCAGTGGGCGCTGCAGACAACATTATTCACCAACTTGAGAGCCTTGGGCTTCTTTGGGACGGTGAAGTGCTTTTTCAAAGTAAAAGAATCGAGGCTTACTACTCGGCCCTCACGGAACTAGCAACTGAAGGACTATGCTTTCGCTGCTTTTGTTCCCGACAGGATGTCAGAGCCACGAAAAACAAATACAACGGTAAGTGTCGGGCAAATGGCTTAAGCGCACGCGATTTGCAATACCCGATTAACGAATACCCCGGGACCTCAATCCGAATCCGAACTGACTCAAAAACAGTTAGTTTTGAAGATACTATTCTTGGCTCTTTTAGGTCTCAACTGAGTGAAAGCGGTGGAGATTTCGTTATTCGTCGAAAAGATGGAATGGTTGCTTATCAGCTCGCTGTGGTTATTGACGATGCATGGCAAGGGGTCACTAACGTTGTTCGTG
The DNA here is from genome assembly GCA_002700775.1 of Gammaproteobacteria bacterium. GTDB lineage: Bacteria > Pseudomonadota > Gammaproteobacteria > Pseudomonadales > Pseudohongiellaceae > UBA9145. The sequence continues at coordinate 13,258 of PAEL01000085.1, forward strand.
GAGTCGACCTGCTCAGTTCGACTCCAAAGCAGAGATACTTGCAAACAGTTTTAGGTTTAGCTCAACCCACATATACTCATACCCCTGTAGTGACAGACACCAATGGGACGAAGCTTAGCAAGCAGACTTTTGCTTGCGCTATCGATCCTGCAGAGGCTTTCCCTTTACTATTTCGAGCATTGACGATGCTGGGTCAATCCCCTCCTAAACAAAGGGTGTTTTCACGATCGCCTCGAAGCCTTCTTCGTTGGGCTATCGACCATTGGGAGTTACAGTCGGTGCCAAAGTTAGCTAAAATAGCGGTAGATTCCACTTAACACTGAATGACGTAACTTTAGTCGTTCACATTTTTATGGAGACTGTTCAGTGTACATTCCGCGACCAATCCTTTTTTTCTTAGTAAGCCTATACCTTGGGTTTTTAGTTGTAATAAGTGTAGATGTTGAGATACCAAAAATTTGGTACGGCCCGGTTTTCATAGGACTCTTAATTATTTTCTACGCCAGGTGGACTCACTCTGATCATGAGAGTGAAGATTAATGAGTCAATGGTAAATATCCATGGATTTTGAACTTAGCACCCTTTTTGTATTTGGAAGTGTTTACTTAGCTTTCCTTTTTGGCATTGCGTTTATTACCGATCGTGGATGGATCCCAAAAAAAATTGTCCGGCACCCGTTAGTGTATGTTCTTTCGATGGGGGTTTTTGCAAGCGTCTGGTTTTACTTCAACTCAATCGGCTTAGCGCAACGATCTGGGTATGGCTATGTTTCCAGTGCGATCGGCATCTCACTAGCTTTTTTACTGTCTCCACTTTTATTACAGCCAATTCTTGATTTAACTCGAACTTATCAGCTAAGTTCACTTGCGGACCTAATTGCGTTTCGATACCGGTCACCGTTTGCCGGAACATTAACAACCTCGGTTATCCTTGTAGGATCCATAGCGCTTATTGCTCTGCAAATTCGCGTGGTAGCCGACACAGCTGACGTTCTTACAACTGCAGCATCCCACGATAGCATCGCGATTGGTTTTTGTACTTTAATAACTTTGTTTGCAGTCCTTTTTGGAACATCCAAAGAGAAAAATCGCGAACAACATGACGGCTTAGTTATGGCCATCGCATTCGAATCCTTAGTCAAGCTTCTTGCGTTTTTAATTATTGGTGGCTTCTCGGTTTATGGTGGGTTTGGTGGTTTTGAGTCCATGGTTGGTTGGGTTGAATCGCAGTCACTATCAACTTTCACTACAGAGAACTCAACGAATTTAAGCCAGTCTCAAATATTAATTGTGGTTTTCTTTGCCGCCTCTGTAACCATGCCCCACATGTTTTATACCACTTTCACCGAAAACAATAGCCGCCGTGCCTTGTCATTTGCGAGCTGGGGGCTGCCATTATATTTTTTCTTAATGAGTTTGCCGGTTATTCCAATACTCTGGGCCGGAATTAAAAGTGACTCATCAGTGCAAGTTGAATATTACCCAGTAATCATCGGAGATGCCTACGGGAAGCCGTTTCTAAGTCTCTTAGGCTACATGGGAGGTCTTTCTGCAGCGAGCGGTCTAATTATTGTAATTACACTAGCCCTATCCAACATGTGTCTAAATCATATAGTCCTGCCCCTCCGCCAACCGTCTCCAAAGCAAAATATCTATTCCTGGCTAATATGGCGCCGTCGTATTCTGATATCAGCGCTAATTTGGGCAGGTTTTGCATTACATTATCTTCCTCCTGAACTGGTAGGTATTGGCTCGATTGGGGCAATGGCCTTTATCACTTGTTTGCAATTTCTTCCCGGGGTAGTGGCAATACTGTACTGGCCACAAGGAAATAAAAGAGGCTACATCGCGGGAATTGCCGCAAGCTCAATCTTATTAATCCTTTACTTGTTTTACACGGACTTTGCTCAACAATCTCTGATTAATTGGAGGCTGGTGACAGAGCAGTCTGCAATTAACTGGAGATTGGCGACAGCGTTATCTCTTTCAGTAAATGTCGCAGTATTTGCTATCGTTTCTCTCCTGTACCCCTCTGACGAAGCAGAACTTAACACAGCGAACATCTGCTCTCTCGATAATTTAAGAAGACCCCACCAAGGCGAGCTTGTTGCGAAATCTGTGGGAGAATTTATCGAAAATTTAAAGACCCCCCTCGGTTTCAAGACCGCAACTCGCGAAGTCAAACATGCGCTGAAGGAATTGAAAATTACTAAAGACGACCAGCGCCCCTATGCTTTGCGTCTCCTTCGTGATCGACTCGAAGTCAATTTATCGGAATTGCTTGGTCCTAAAGTCGGTCGTGGCATTATTGAAGCCTCTTTACCTTATACGGTGGTTCCTCGAAATATCGGTACAGATCTCAATGTAATTGAAATCGGCATCGAGGCCTACAGAAGCAACCTCTCGGGCGTAGCTGCGGATTTAGATAATCTTCGACAGTACCACCGAAACATCTTGTTCAACTTACCAATCGGCATTTGCTCGCTGGGTCCGAATAACGAAATAGTAATGTGGAACAGGGAGTTAGAAAATTTTACCGGAATAGAGTCCAACCAAGTTATAGGTTCACAAACCATTAATCTGCCAGAACCATGGCAAAGTATTTTGGAAGATTTTTCTGAAAATAATATTAATCAAACCGATAAAAAAAGCTTCTTTCTCAACAACATCAAAAAGACGGTTAAACTACACAAATCAATAATCGAAAGAGAAATAGGCCCAGGGCACAACTCAAGCACTGATGGATTAATTATTTTAGTTGAGGATTTGACAGACACCGAAAACCTCGAAGCGGGGCTTGCGCATAGCCAAAGACTGGCATCTATTGGTCGGCTTGCAGCTGGAGTCGCTCATGAAATCGGCAATCCGATTACTGGAATTGCATGTCTTGCTCAAACGATTCGCGATGAATTTGAAAGCAAAGAACTTCAGGAATTATCAGGTGAAATTATCGCTCAAACAGACCGAACGTCAAAGATACTGCAGTCGCTGGTTAACTTCGCGCACACAGGAACGAATCAAAAACTTTATTCAAAACAAAAGGTGGTCATCAACGACTGTATAACTGATGCCAAAACGCTTATTTCGCTTGACAAGAAAAGTGCAAATCTACTCTACATTTTTAATATCGACCCCGAAGCTGCAATCCTAGGAGATTCTCAGAGGTTATTACAGGTGTTTGTAAATTTGATAAATAACGCCCGAGACGCCAGTCAGCAAGGTGGTAAAATTACAACTCAAACCAGCATCGAAAGAAATACCGTAAAAATCACAATAGAAGACGAGGGCTCAGGAATTCCTGATTCTTTGCAAGATCGAGTTTTCGACCCGTTCTTCACAACGAAGGAACCTGGAGAGGGTACTGGCTTAGGGCTTTCACTTGTTTTTAGCATCGTAGAGGATTTAAATGGCAATATTGATATAGTAAGCTCTACCAAAGAAAGCATAAGTGGGACAAAAGTAACTCTTCGCTTTCCTAAATACCAAACCCCAAATAAAGCAATGGAACTTGAGTATAATGCTCCCAAATAATCACATTCTAGTTGTTGAAGACGAACCTGTTATACGCAGTTCACTTTGCCGTTTGCTTGAGCGTCACAATTACAGAGTAAGCGAAGCAAGCAGTGTTCAAAATGCTATTGAGACCCATAATATTGATGAGTTTGACATGGTAATTAGTGATTTACGATTGCCTGGCGCACCTGGGACAGATTTAATCACAGCCATCTCGGCTCCCGTTTTAATCATGACAAGTTACTCGAGTATCCGGTCCGCAATTGACGTGATGAAACTTGGGGCAACTGACTATATCGCAAAACCGTTTGATCACAAAGAGCTCCTAGACACTGTAGAAAAAATTCTTAACGACGCTTTTGCAAGGAAACCTGAAGAAAGCTCTGCGACACAGCCTATTCGTGGAATGATCGGCAAGAGTGATGGTATGAATGCACTTTTCGCGCGTGCAACAAAGATTGCCTCTACGTCATCGACTGTTCTTATAAACGGCGAGTCAGGCACTGGCAAAGAATTAGTTGCGCGCGGAATCCATGAGCTCAGTGCTCGAAGTCAGCACGAGATGATTTCAGTTAATTGTGCAGCTATTCCCGAAAACTTAATAGAATCCGAACTGTTCGGACATGAAAAAGGAGCATTCACAGGCGCCGTCAATAGTCGCACCGGCTTGGTTGAAGCAGCAGACAATAGCAGCCTTTTTCTTGATGAAATTGGCGAACTTCCCCTTGAGGCACAAGCTCGACTGCTACGCGTTTTGCAGGACAATGAAATACGAAAAATAGGCTCTATCCATTCGAAAAAAGTCGACGTCCGCCTGCTTGTTGCAACTCATCGAGACTTGAAGAAACTTGTGAACTTAGGTGAATTCCGAGAGGACTTATTTTATCGCATTAATGTAATGACGATTACTATTCCCCCTCTGCGCGAGCGTGGCAGCGACATTCTCGATCTCGCTACCGACAAACTCAAGAAAGCTTGTGACAGATTAAACAAACGAGCAATGACTTTTACAAAAGAAGCCAAAATAGCAATCCAGAATTACGGCTGGCCCGGCAATGTTCGCGAACTAGAGAACTCAATTGAACGCGCAGTGGTTCTGACCGAAAGCTCAGAAATACGTGAAGAATTTTTAGCGTTAGATAATAAGAAAATCGAAGATGCTTTCGAAACACCAGACAATACCGAAGAGCCTACCGCGAAGAATATTGAAGAAATGTCACTATCAGATTATTTTCAGCGATTCGTCAAAGAAAATGAAGCAACCATGAACGAAACCCAACTTGCTAAAAAACTTGGAATCAGCCGAAAATGTCTTTGGGAACGACGGCAGCGCCTCGGAATACCAAAAAGAAAAAATAAAAAAGCTTAGAGACCTCAGCTCATGTCTATAAAAACGTTACTGATACCAAGTTACCCATTATTTGGCGAAATTTGGTAACACTTATGCTAAAGCGACGAAAAGAAATGTCCCGATTTTTACTAAAACATTGAAATTAATGGGGAAAAATACTTGGCACGAAAGGTGCATTAACTTAAGGCAATAATAACAATAAACAATAATAATAATGGCACGATTTGGTTAGTGCGTCAGTCACTTTGTATTTTCGTAATAATAATTAAAAATTAGCGGATCTAAAAAGCCTGGCCTTTGACTACAAGCTCACAAAGAGCCTTAAAGTTTTTAGTCAAATTCGGGGGCATTATTGCCCTCGGCAAGTTTTATACGATCTCATTTGCTCTCCTCTTTGAACACTGAATCAGTTTAATTTCATTTCTATCCGTGTATGATATTGCACTAGAGTAGCACGCGCTTAAGAATTTTGGTCCGTGTTAAGCAATCAGGCGTGGCGGCAACAATACACGACTGGCACCTATTGAGTTTTACCAACTACCTGGTAGTGACACATTATCCTAGAAAGTAACCGTGACTAATGTCTGAGCATCAGAATAAAAGAAATATTCGTAAAGCTGTTACCCTCCCCCGAGATCGACATTGCGTTTCGCGGCGAAACATCTCAGATGCGGCTCTTCGCGTACTCAGAGAGTTAAATGCAGCCGGTTATGATTCATATCTTGTGGGTGGCGGAGTGAGGGACTTACTTTTAGAAAAAAACCCGAAAGATTTCGATATCGCAACAGATGCAACACCGGAAGAAATAAAAAAAGTTTTTAAGAACTCACGCATAATTGGCAGACGGTTTAAGATAGTCCATGTCCGGTTTGGTCGTGAGATATTTGAAGTTACAACCTTCCGTGGCCCTCACAACACCCTAAATGTTATCGGCGGCAGACAACAAAAAAATATTGTTGGTCTAGACTCTGCCCAGTCAAATAAGGGATTAATATTACGTGACAATGTTTATGGCAGAATTGACGAGGATGCTGAGAGACGTGATTTTACAGTCAATTCGCTGTACTATACCCTCGATAATTTCGCGATTCTCGACTTCACCGGTGGCATACAAGACATTCAAAAAAAAATAATCAGAATGATCGGCGACCCGACCGAGCGCTACAAAGAGGACCCTGTGCGAATGTTGCGAGCTTTGCGCTTTAGTGCCAAACTCAATTTCAAAATAGAAGACAAGACCCGTGCACCGATCAATAAGCTTGCGCATCTACTAAGCTCAATCTCAACCGCAAGATTATTCGATGAGTCAATCAAATTATTAGCAACGGGTCACGCAGAAAAAAGCTTTGAAAATTTAAAAAAGTACAAAGTAGGTAAGTATCTATTCGGACCTACATTCTCAGCGATGGAGTTCAGTTTTAAAAAAAATCAACAATCAAGCCGCTTGCTTAACCTTGCACTTCATAATACCGACCTAAGACTTGAAGAAGGAAAGTCAGTGACACCGGGTTTTTTATTCGCAGCACTGCTTTGGCCAGTAGTTCAAATGTATCTGGAAATTAACAAAGAGCTCAAGCTTACGAAAAAGCAACTATTCCAGACCTCAATAGACATGTCCATCGAGCGCCAGCTGTCTTATACCGCAATCCCGAAACGCTTCACCGTTGCAATAAAAGAAATTTGGAGATTACAAGCTCAACTCGAACGTGTAAGTGCACGAAACGTGTATAATATTTTTTCTAATAAAAAGTTTAGAGCCGCTTACGACTTTTTATTACTTCGAGAACAAAGCGGAGAAAAACTTGAACACATAACTATGTGGTGGACCCAGTTTCAAATTAGCGATGAGCGGACCCAAGCTCAGATGATTAAAGATAGAAAGCCTCCATCTAACAAAAAGAACACTGGTCAATTGACTGGAAAACTTCAAATACAATGACAAGTGTTTTGCCTAACTACATCTCAATAGAAGGACCTATCGGTGTAGGAAAAACCAGCTTAGCCAGGCGTCTCGCAAATACCTTCGAGTACGAACTGTTACTGGAGGAACCAAAAAAAAACCCCTTCCTAGATCGTTTTTATGAAAGTCCGCGGCGATATGCTCTGGCGACACAGCTATTTTTTCTATTTCAAAGGGCAGAGCAAATCCAAACCATACACCAAAATGATCTATTTCAAAAATTAAAAATAGCTGACTTCCTAATTGACAAAGATATGCTGTTCGCTCAACAGAATCTAGAAAAAGACGAGTACAGTCTATATCTCCAGACTTATGATCATCTAACCATTAACGCACCAAAACCTAATTTAGTGATTTATCTTCAGGCTTCTACCGCAGCACTGCTCGAACGAATTAAGGAACGCGGCGTTCAATCCGAACAATTAATTGAACACAGTTACCTTGATCGATTAAATCAGGCGTATACCGAATTTTTTCATTATTATAAAGATAGTTCTCTTCTAATCATCAACACTGAGGAATTTAATCCGATACATAGTGAATCTGACTATCAAAGACTAGTGAATCATATCCAAAAATGCCCTAACGGAACCCATTACTTCAATCCCACCAACTCATTATTTTAAAAAATATATAGACTTATGCCGCAACCGTTAAGAAGCATAGTGCAACAATAACCTTTCTGATAGGATCCTATTAGTGGGGCACATATTTGCCTTGAATTGAAACAGACACTTGGTAAAAGAGCTTTGAGCGCACAAAACACTGCAGATCTTAATACGACTCTAACTACACTGAAACACTATAAAAAAAGTGGTCGAAAATTTGCCTGTTTAACGGCCTATGACGCATGTTTTGCAAAAATCGCAAGTGAAGCCGGTGTTGAAGTACTTTTAGTAGGCGACTCATTAGGAATGGTTCTACAAGGACATGACAGCACACTCCCTGTCACCATGCGTGACATGATCTATCACATGCAATGTGCAAAGAGGGGAAATAAAGGAGCACTACTAATGGCTGACATGCCATTCATGAGTTATGCCTCTGAAACCCAGACTTTGGAAAATGCTGCGGCTTTGATGCGTGCAGGAGCTAATATCGTGAAGCTTGAAGGAGGCGCATGGATAGCTAATACAACAAAACTTTTAGTGGAGCGAGGTATTCCCGTATGCGCTCATATGGGCCTTACCCCTCAGTCAGTAAATCGACTTGGCGGATTTCATGTACAAGGCCGCGACACAAATCAAGCTCAAGAAATTTTAGAAGAAGCGTCTTTGCTCCAGAGAGCAGGAGCAAGCTTACTCCTTCTTGAGTGCGTGCCTGAATCATTGGGGAAAGAAATAACAGCCTCTTTAGAGATACCGGTTATAGGAATAGGAGCCGGAGCGGACACCGACGGTCAAATTATGGTTTTACATGACGTACTCGGAGTATCGCCAATCACCCCCAAATTTGTGAAAAATTTCCTAGCAAATAGTCTGCAAGGAATTCCAGGCGCTTTAGTCTCGTACGCTGAAGCGGTAAAAAATAAAACATTTCCGGCCCCAGAGCATTGCTTTAAATAGATCTTAATTTATATGCAGATATATAAGAAAAAGACGGACCTCAAGGCCTCTCTGAAAAAATATAGAACTTACGACTCTCCAAAAATCGGTTTTGTTCCCACTATGGGAAGTCTTCATAAAGGACATATATCTTTAATTAAAAGATCTAAAAAA
>PAEL01000086.1 GCA_002700775.1 Gammaproteobacteria bacterium
AAGGGTACCATAACCTCACAAGTAATGCGTTTGTGTCTTTGGATGGCAGAAATCTGTTGGCCACCATGGAGACTCTGTATTTTTTAAAGCTCCGAGAATATTTTGAATAAATTAGACGAGGAAGGTCATGAGTCGAGCAGCCTTATTAATTTCCGCTTTAACCGCATGTATCTTTAGCGGCAGCATCGCTGCGAATGACTGGCTGCGCTCGATCCCAGACTTTGAACTTTCCGACCAAAATGGCATCACTCATTCACTTGAGTCCTTTAGTGATCGGGATTTTATCGTGCTTTATGTTCAGGGTGTAGGATGCCCAATTGCCAGAATAGCAACACCGAGTTACAGAGACGTGCGTGCTGAATTCTCAGAAAAAAATGTTGAATTCCTAATGTTCAATTCAAATATACAAGATAATCCCGCTCGCATCGCGAAAGAGGCCAAAGAGTTCAAAATAGACTTCCCTATTTTAAAAGACACTAACCAAGAGCTTGCGAAAGCGCTGGGGGTCGAGAGGACCGCTGAAGTCTTCATTGTTAATCCAACGACCAAAGATGTCTTGTACAGGGGCCCGATTAACGACCAATTGGGGTATGAAACTCAGCGCAACCATGCGAACTCGCATTTCTTAAAAGATTCTCTCAACACTGTCTTGGAGGGTGGAATTGTCAACATTGAGGATATCCCCGACTCGAAAGGTTGTTTAGTCGCGATTTTTTAGTCACGAACCAATTCAAAGAATAGATACGATATTTTCCTTGAACGCGTGAAATTGCTGAGGGGCTTGTAGGCGAAATAAATTTGATTCGGAGACGTAATTTTACGGCACAAAAAAATAAGTTCTAGCTCAGAAAACAGCCGCAAAGTATCTCGACTAAGGACGCAGTTTTAGAACTTAAATTAGAAAATCTTATTTATATTAAGGCGAGTGCCGCACGACAATGTCAGACCCGATCAACTCAGAACAAAACCTTAATACCTCCGTTACTCCCATAGAAGACGCTGTGGCTGAGACAGGCCGCAACCGCATCTCCAATCTAAAAATTCTAAAAACAACCTGGCAATATATGCGCCCGTACACATCGCGCATAGCGCTTGCGTCTGTTGCGCTTATTCTTACCGCTGGCCTCTCCCTTGGGCTCGTCCAGATAATCAGGGTCATAGTCGACTCAGGCTTCGTGGCAGGCTCGAACACCTCATTGAACGGAGCGTTGATTGGGTTTGTAGCAGTGGCGATATTTCAGGCCATCGGCACATTCGCTCGTTTTTACTGGGTCTCTTGGCTAGGTGAACGCGTCACTGCGGATATACGAAAAAGTGTATTTGCTCGGCTTTTGCGACTTCATCCAGGGTTTTTCGAGGCAAACCTTTCCGGCGAAATTTCTTCTCGCATCACGACCGACACAACTCTGATTCAAACAGTTATAGGGTCGTCTGTTTCTATCGCCTTACGTAACTTACTAATGTTACTTGGTGGCACAGGGTTCCTATTCATCACTAACCCACGCTTGACCTCAATTGTGTTGCTTTGCATCCCTCTCGTTGTTGGCCCCATTATTTTCTTTGGCAAGAGGGTAAGAAGATTGTCACGCGACAGCCAAGACGAAATTGCAAATGTGGGTGCATATGTTGGTGAAGCCATTCAGCAGATAAAAACCGTTCAAGCATTTAATCACCAGCGACATGACAAAAAACAGTTTGATAGACATGTTGAAGCAGCATTCGCAGCGTCCTGCCGACGAATCTACATGCGCTCTGTTCTAATTACGGTTGTGATGACTACGGTTTTCTCAGCGCTTGCGGCAATGATATGGGTAGGAGGCCAAGATGTGATAGACGGTCGCATGTCGGCCGGAGAACTAACTGCTTTCGTAACTTATGCTGTTATCGTCGCAGCGGCAGTTGGAGCAATTAGCCAAGTACTCAGTGAATTACAGCGTGCAGCTGGAGCGATGGAGCGCCTGATAGAGCTGTTAGAGTCAGAAAGTGCCATTACTGAACCAGAGAGCGGAGGAGCTCCTCTCCCTGAGCCTGTGCGCGGCGAAATTAATCTAAAAAATTTGCACTTCTGTTACCCCACCCGACCCGAAAGCCCAGCCGTAGAGGGTCTTAATCTTATTATTCGCCCGGGGGAGAGCTTAGCATTAGTTGGTTCATCTGGCGCCGGAAAGTCGACTTTAATCGATTTAATTTTGCGATTTTACGATCCGCAAAAAGGCTGTATAACACTAGACAATATCGATATTAAGACTCTTCACCCTGAGGCATTGAGACGTCACATGGCGGTTGTATCCCAACAACCCGCACTTTTTACCGGAACGGTATTAGACAATATTCGTTACAGCCGCCCAGGAGCGAGCGATGAAGAGGTAAGATTAGCTGCAAAAAATGCTTACTCGGAAGAATTTATCTCACAATTGCCCAACGGCTTCCACAGCCACCTCGGTGAGGGAGGTGTCAGACTCTCAGGGGGTCAAAGACAGCGCCTAGCCATAGCTAGAGCAATTCTGAAAGATCCAAGAATACTCCTGTTGGACGAGGCTACAAGCGCGCTTGATGCCGAAAGTGAACAGAAGGTCCAACTTGCACTGGACCACGTGATGCGCGGACGAACGTCGATAGTAATCGCTCACAGACTTGCAACAATCAAAAACGTCGACCGAATTGTTCTGATGCAACGTGGTCAAATCATAGCAGAGGGCTCCCACGAGGATTTAATGCTTAACTCCAGCCTTTACGAAAAATTGGCAAAATTGCAATTCAACCAAGATTAGTTTCCCATTGGTCACAAGTCACTCGACTTAATCCAACAGCTGGAATTAGTCGTAGAAACAACACGATATGTTATTTGTATTAACTGGCGGGCTCATTGAATTTTTTCTGCGACAGCGTGCAACACGGAAACCACAATCGAATCGTTAATCCAACAAGCGTCTTCTATGCCCCCGTCAAACTCTAGATTTGAGAGAGATTTCCGGTTAGTCACAAAAACGCCACTTCTCCGCGGAGAAAGTGCTGTTTCGAAAAAGGAGGAAATCCGAACCTACTTTAACCACACCTTTGATCTGTATGAAACTTTATTTAATTGTCTCTCAACCGAGGAAGCTTTCTATAAGAAGGGGACGCCGCTGAGACACCCACTTATTTTTTATTACGGGCACACTGCAGTTTTTTACGTAAATAAGCTCAGCGTAGCGAAATTAATCCCGAAACGCGTGAACGCTAGTATTGAATCAATGCTCGCTATTGGTGTTGACGAAATGTCATGGGATGACTTGGATGAATCGAATTATCACTGGCCCACTCCCTCCGAGGTGAAAGTTTATAGGGATCAAGTCCGTAAATTGGTAAATGACTTCATCTCTGACAGCGATCTCAAACTGCCTATAAAATGGTCAGATCCGTTTTGGATCATTTTGATGGGCATTGAACACGAGCGCATTCACCTCGAAACCACCTCAGTCCTAATTCGGCAACTTCCTCTCAAATACGTAACTTCGGTACCATGCTTTAATGAATGTGACGATCAAGGAGGATATGACGATAGTCCAAATAACGAACTACAACTTGTCTCGGCGAGAACCATCACGCAAAGCAAAAGCTCTGACGCCAAGGCCTTTAGCTGGGACAACGAATACGGCTACCTTAAAACCGATTTACCAGCTTTTAGAGCCAGCAAATATCTCGTTAGCAACCGTGAATTCGCTGACTTTGTTGAAGCGAGTGGCTATTTACAAACAGACCTCTGGTCAGAAGAGGGTCAAAGTTGGCTCGCATACACAAAAGCTGACTGTCCTTCTTTTTGGGTAAAAACAGGAGACAACTTAAAAACCTGGCGCTACAGAACGATAACAAGAGAAATTGATATGCCGTGGGACTGGCCGGTAGATGTTAATTGTCTTGAAGCCGAAGCATTCTGCCGTTGGAAATCAAAAGAGAATAATAAAAAGATAAGGCTCCCAGCAGAGGCTCAGTGGCTGGCTTTACGCGAATCAATTACAGAGGATCAGTTCGACTGGGAGCGCGCCCCAGGCAACTTAAATCTAGAACATTGGGCTTCTGCTTGCCCGGTTGATAAATTTAAAACGGTAATGGATGGTGGCACCGAATTCTTTGACGTGATCGGTAACGTTTGGCAGTGGACGGAGACACCCATAACCGGACTTTCTGGATTTAAAGTCCATGAAGTCTACGATGACTTTTCAACGCCAACTTTTGACGGCAAACATAATTTAATGAAAGGTGGCAGCTTTTTTTCCACAGGCAATTGCGCAACGAGAGATGCTAGATACGCATTTCGAAGGCATTTTTTTCAACACGCCGGATTCCGTTACATAGAAAGTGAGGATAAAATTATTACCGAATTAAATCCGTACGAAACTGATGAGCAAGTCTCACAATATATCGAATTCCACTTTGGCGAGAGTTATTTTGGCGTCCCTAATTTCGCTGCCACATGCGGCCTGAACGCCCTGCGTTATTTTTCTCAGTATAGCCAAAATAAGCCTCGACGGGCCTTGGACTTGGGTTGCGCTATTGGCCGAACAAGCCTTGAGCTCGCAAAAAATTTCGAACATGTCGACGGCGTAGACTTCTCGGCGCGCTTTATCTCAGCGGCTACTCGGCTCAAAGAAACTGGCACAACTCGATATAAGGTCAAGGACGAAGGAGAAATTTTTAATTTTAAAGAAGCGAGCTTAGGATCCATCGGGCTGGACAAGCCGGCCAAGCGGTGTCAATTCTGGCAGGGCGACGCCTGTAATCTCACTCAAAAATTTACTCATTACGATTTAGTATTTGCCGGGAATTTGATAGACCGCCTATACGAGCCCAATAAATTTCTTAAGAAGATCGAGACTTTGGTTAACCCGGGGGGATTACTTATTCTAACTTCGCCTTACACTTGGCTTGAGGAATTTACGAGCAAAGAAGAGTGGGTGGGAGGATTTAAACGTGACGGAGAAAACTTAAAGACTATTGATGGTTTAATAGAGATTCTCTCACCACACTTCGATCTAGTGGCCGATCCAGATGACATTCCATTCGTCATTCGAGAAACTGCACGTAAGTTTCAACATTCAGTAGCTCAAATGACCGTCTGGCGTCGAAACATATAAGAACATGTACTTTAATAAAACTTCCAAGTTCCCCTCTCTTCGACTAAATCACTATCAGCGACATACTAACCACAAAGCGACCTCGAACCTGAGCGCGGCCCGAATGGAAACACTCCAGCTCGATGAGCTCCTATCCTACGCGAGCGATGCAGAAAAAGAAGAATGGAAAGCGCTAAGATTAGAGTATGCGCATGAGCGAGGAAGTTTAAAACTCCGACAGACTATCGCCACACAATATCCAGGCTTAGATGAAGACCACATTCTCGTGTTTACGGGCGCCCAAGAAGCAATTTTTTGCGCTATGCATGCAACGATTACATCGAGCAGTCGGTGCGGGGTAGTGACCCCAGCTTACGAGTCTTTGTTGGAGATCCCTAAGGCATTGGGATCTCAAATAACACCGATATCCCTAAAGCCTCAAAGCTATGGATGGGCCGTTGATGCTGAAACACTAAGGAAAGCCTTCACAAAAAAATCCTTTACTAATCTAATTTTAAATTTCCCTCACAATCCAACCGGAGCACTTCTTAGTTTAGAAATGTTCAACGAGATTATTCACCTTAGTTCAATTAATGATTCTTGGATAATCAATGATGAGGTATTTCGCGGATTAGAGCACGATTCAACAAAACGTTTACCCCCAGTCGCAAGTCTGACACCACGCGGTATTAGCATAGGCTCCATATCAAAACCTCATGGCTTGGGTGGCCTGCGAATAGGTTGGCTCGCGTGCCAAAATACAGAATTCTTAGAAAGAACCTTGTTTTACAAACAGTCGCTGTCGGTCTGCAGCAGCTCAATCGATGACTGGCTAGCTACTTTGGTTGTAAAAAACTCGTCTCTATTAAGGCGCAGGACTAGATCAATAGCTCTAGAAAATCTAAATTTCATTAATCAATGTATTGAAAAAACACAAAATAAATTGATATGGACCGCCCCAAGCGCTGGTTGCGTCGCTTTCCCTTCCCTTCGCGAAGATATTTCAATAACAGACCTAGCTAATTCATTTTTACAAAATCATAGCACCATGCTCATTCCTGGGGAATGTTTCTCTCACTCTCCAATTAATCACTTCCGTTTGGGCTACGGACAAAAAAACTTCAGGGAACTTTTTAAAACCTTCTGTACTTACTTAGAGATGCACTATCATTAACTCAGATGGCGCGAATCATTCAACAAAAGCGCGCTCGATTACATATCCTGCCTTGATTCCTTGCCGTGACTCCTCAAAATTCCAGCGATCTAGAATTTCACAGGTGTCTTTAAGCATAGAGGGCCCCCCGCAAATCATAAACCGATCATCTGATGGACTCGGTTGTGGGAGACCAATTCGATCAAACAGCTCGCCACTCGACATATGATCCGTGAGCCGCCCTGTCGTTTTAAAGTCCTCCCTTGTTACGGTTGGATAATAAATCAATTGATTACGGACCTCATTCCCAAAAAACTCGTTCCGCGGCAATTCTGAAAGAATAAAATCCTCATACGCCAATTCAGAAACATCCCTGACTCCATGTGTAAGAATCACTTTCTCGTATTTTTCATATACCGACGGATCCTGGATAATACTCATAAAGGGGGCTAGCCCAGTGCCAGTACTGATTAAATACAAATTTTTCCCTGGAAGAAGATGATCGACTACCAAAGTCCCCGTCGGTTTAGCGCTAACAAAAATATCGTCTCCAATTTTAATATTTTGCAAACGCGACGTCAGGGGGCCGTCCGGAACTTTAATACTAAAAAATTCAAGCTGCTCCTCATAATTAGGGCTAGCAATACTATAGGCGCGCATTAATGGCCGACCCTCTATATTGAGACCGACCATAACAAAATGGCCATTTTCGAATCGGAGCCCGGGATCACGAGTCGTTTTGAAACTAAATAAAGTACTGTTCCAGTGATGAACCGAAGTAACGGACTGGGTCGTTATATTTGCCACCAAAATCTCCCTATATATTTTCTACAGCGCACACTAAATATTTCAAGCTCTTTACCTTATAGGATATTTCAACTTTTTGAATCTCAGAATGGAATTTTAAAACTCATAAAGTATACTTCTACACGTTTTATTAAGCGCACTGCTTTCAGTCTTTCTAGCTAAACAAAGTATAAACGTTACGAGCTCACGAATGAACACCGGAACCTCACAGATCAATTCTTTCCATCACAAGGTCGCTGAAAACTGCGTCAAGCATCGGTGGCTGTATTCAATTTTTTCTTTGATTCTTACCTTAATTTTAGCCACCGGCCTTGCAAATATTAGTTATGAAACATCTTATGAAACGTTCCTTCCGGTGGACGATCCTTATCTAGGGGAAGTTGGAATTATATCTGATTTATTTTCAACAAACAGCGATGGAGCTATAAGTTTCATTATAGCCTCGATAAGTGAACAACCAATTTTTACGATTGAGGTAATAAACGCACTTAGTGATCTTAAAAAAAGCATGAAATCGATACCCGAGTCGATTCGTCTCTCCTCTATTCTTGATCACTATTCACCGCAGAGAGGTCAGAGATTATTTACAAAAAATCCAACGGAATACAACCAACAAGAACTCAACTTCGTCATGGAAGAGGCCCTCTCTGACCAATTACTCACAAATAGTTTGCTCTCGCCAGATGCAAGAATAACTTTTGGAAACGTTATCCTCGGGAAAAACCTGAAAAACTCTGCGAACCGACAAAAAATTGCTGAAGCCGCAATGACTATTCGAGACGACCTGCAAGAACAGTATCCTGAACTTAAGATTTACGTTATGAGCGACATTATAAGTCAACAAGCTGAAACCCAAGCCATGACGAAAGATTTGACGAATCTTCTGCCCATAATCGTCATAGCGTGCGTTATAACGATTTGCGCAATATTCCAATCGGTATTTTTTGGACTCTGTATCCTTGCCCAAATTGGCTTCACAATACTATGCAATCTTGGGACCCTGGGTTGGCTCGATATAAAAATAAATAGTGTTTCAGTGATTGCCCCACTTGTCGTTGTTATAATTTCTGTCGCCAACAGCGTTCACATAATTTCTCTTTTTAAACAAAGCTTACAAATTAATAATGATTCGTTTCCTGAGGCGATGTGCACGAGCCTGAAGAAAAACTTCAATCCTGTCCTTCTAGCTGCTCTTACAACTTCGATCGGCTTCTTATCTCTTCGATTAAGTTCTTCGCCAGCCATTCAAGACTTCGGCCTGATAGTAGCTGTCGGAATTTTGTACGCGTTTCTTTTCACGTTTACACTTCTCCCAAATTTGCTGATACAGGCTCGCTTTCTCCATAACATATCAACTGCAAAAGTCAGCAAATCAAACCTTGAAAACCTCTTGGAAAAGGTCAGCACGTTTGCTCTCCGCTATGATAAAAAATTATTTGCAGTGTTCAGCTTAATATCAATTACCACATTACCTCTACTTGGGATGAACGACTCAAATTTTGACCGATTTAATTTCATCAGCGGTGGCGCAAAGATTAAAGAACCATACAAAGTGGTTCGAGAACAGCTCAACCGTGGCTCTGCCCTTGTATATGGCATTGACACTGGCGAGATCGACGGTGCTATAACACCCAAGTTCCTGAAAGATCTTGAAGAATATCTTTCTTGGGCAACGGAGCTCTCGGCCGTAGAATCCACCGCCAGTCTTATCGATGTCGCAAAAGCGGTCAATCAGAATCAACATCAAGGTAAAATTGAATATTTTCGTATCCCCGGCTCAACCGATGCAGTTGCTAACGCTTTATTGGCCTATGAAGTCGTCGAAAGCTTCGACTTTCCGTTAAAAAGTTTTGTCACCGAAGACTTCTCAACATTACAACTAAGAATCAATGCTGCACCGCTGACTAATCAAGAAATGATCGACTTAGACAAAGATTTAGTTGGGGAATTCAACGCGCGCTTTCCAGGCGTCACACTTTTGCACGGAAGTCCAATCTTGCTCTTTGCTCGAATGGATGAACGCGTAACCGTCGAACTTTTGCAAGGCTATTCAGTTAGTCTGATTCTCATAACAATGAGTTTAATCATAGGATTTAGAAGCCTTTATTTTGGCATTCTAAGCGTCCTTCCAAATCTTTTGCCTGCAACAATTGTCTTCGGCCTATGGGGGTTAATTGTAGGCTTAATCGATCCATTTGTTATGATGCTTTTCAGTATTTCCATCGGCCTTGTCGTCGACGACACTGTTCACCTGTTGACACATTATCTAGAAAAAAGAAGAGAAAACATTGAGGATCGCGATGCAATTGCCAGCGCGATAAAGATAGCTGGACCTGCATTAACGATCACTACTTTTATCCTTGCGCTGGGTTGCATGATGTTAATCGGAGCTAAAACGCTTTATTTTCAGCAAGCTGCTAGATTGCTCGTACCCATCGTCGTTGTCGCTCTGATTCTTGACCTTCTTTATCTACCGGCCTTGCTGAAACGTCTGTCTCCAAGCGTCATGACCAAAAAGCATCCAACGTAAAATTTACGAAAAAAAACCTGAGGGCCCCTAGACCCTCAGGCTTCTTTAAGTAAGTAAAAACTCAGTCATCCCCACCCTGTTCCAAATATTTCCAGTTTACAGCTCCGAAAAACATCTCATCCCAGCTTTGCTGGCCCCAAGGCACAGTCCTCTGGGGGTCCGGATTCATCGGGTTCTGAGAAGAGTTATCAAACGCTCCAACGGCTGTTATTTTGGTTCCGGCTGGGACAAACTTTGGTTCCTCATAAGTATATCTAAGCTGCCAAGCGTAGCTATAATTTGCGATGTTAATTAGCTCTTCATGTGATCCATCTGGGTAATCTGCGAAAAAACGCATGTACTTACCGCGAAAATGCATATGTGGCAAGAATCCATGGATCTCAGCATCCTTTCCAATGGTTATTGTAGACGTCTGCTCAAAGGCCGGATCGTTAGCAGGAATATTTGTCCAAGTTTGAGGGAATATGCATGCGCAGCGGCCAGACATTCGTTCTTCCGGAACTTCATCCTCGGGGTAGAACCAAAGACCTATTTCACTCTCGTCAACAGTTTCACGACCGTTTGTCGTGTAGTGCAAGTTCAAATTTAAGACAGAGCCCGCCTTCAAGAGGCCTCCAGTGTTAGCCGGCATCAACTCAGGCTCTTGTCCAGGAATATAAGCGGTTATACTGGCCTTATCCGGGTTTCCACCACCGAGCAGCCTGCCCCGACGCTCCCCAGGGAAACTCAAAGAATTAATCGTGTGATGAAGAACCGTCCTGTCACCTGCGATGTATTGGCTGCCTCGCAACCAGCGGTCAGTTGGAATATCGATGGGGATTGCCACATCTCTGTAATCCAAAACTCCTGTCGCGGGCACGCTTTGTGGTGGAACCTTAATTATGTAATCTGGCTCGCCAAATGCCCATTTCGATTCTGGCCAAACCAATTTGGTAAGTGGGTCGTTTGAAGCATCCACATCCGATGGCGCACCAGCCTCAACCCAAGCAATAATATTTCTTATTTGATCATCCTCGATACGCATATCGTTTATAAACTCACCAATGTGCCCGTCAATCTGACCGGGTGGCATGCGCTTTGTCATTAACACTTCGCGAATCATCGGAGACCACCCCTTAACCATCGTATGACTATCCATCGCAAACGGGGCTATTCCGCCTTCTCTGTGACATGTAGCGCAATTCTCCGCTAAAATTGGTGCAATATCGTTCGCGTAAGATGGAGTTGCAGCAACATCAAAAGTCACCGCCTCGCCAGTGCCAGCAACGAGAGGGGTAGAAACCAAGTCCCCAGCTAAAATCTCGTCTATAGCAGTTCGAGCGCCCGATATGTGACCGAGATAATCAACCATAAACGTTTTGGGGTTATACAGCACTACGTCCCCAACTCTCGTGACGCCAAGAGCTTCAGAAATCACTCGCGCATCATCCATTAAAACCGGAATTTCAACATCATACTCCGCAACTCTCTCGGCAACGGCTCGCCGGTTGAGTTTCCCTTGGGGGTTAATCATCATAAATTCGACCCCTAAAGAATCATATTCAGCTTTGAGGGTCATAAACTCTGGTAATACTGATTCAAGTTCTTGACTATCATTCGCTTGAACCAATAAAGCAATACTTTCATGGTCGTCATACCAACTCATGCTATGGTAATAACCAGCTTGATCTAATAAAGAAAAGTCTCCCACCCTATCTGCGGCAACGTTAACCACAGGGACGGAACAAAACATTACGAACGCACACTTGAGTATAGAAATTTTATTCATGACTACTCTCCAACACATTAAAATATCGCACTTTTGGACTAATTCTTACAGACTTCCTGTCAGCTCTTTACGGGCGGCTTTTATCTCTAGTTTGTATTGCTGCTACACCCCGTAACCAGAGGTTAATTACTATTTGGAGCAAGGTCAATATCCCTGCCTTATACGGCTGTTGCAAAAAAAACCCTCGGGTACCTCCATTTGCTCCAAAAATAAAATGCTCTAATCTACGAGACCATCAGCAATGCGGAGAAGAGACTTTAAATCATTGAAAATAAAAGGATTAGTCACTAAGATATTTTCCGTATTGAATTGCTCGTTAACATCGTGCGCTAAATCGCCGAAAGAACCATAGACTGCGCCAGCCTCCTTAGCGATCAGCTGCGCAGCGGCAAAATCCCACAAACTGAGGCTTTCGTAATAGCCATCGAGCCTTCCCGTAGCGACAAAACAAATATCCAAAGCTGCTGAACCCAGACGCCTAATATCTGCACACCCATTTAAAACAGCCTCTAGCCGGGACAAAATAGGTCTTAAAGCAGTTTTTTGATAAGGAAATCCAGTCGCTATTAAAGCTTGTCTTAGGTGTGTTTGTGCGCTGGGAGCGATTTTCAAACCATTAAGTGTGGCACCTTGGCCGCGTCGAGCGGCAAACAACTCATTAGTAAACGGATTAAAAACCACCCCAATCTCAATGACGCCATTTTCGACGAAAGCAATTGAAACCGCCGACTGAGAGAGTCCGTGTGCAAAGTTAACCGTGCCGTCGATAGGATCTACAATCCAAAAAGGCGAGGTGCTGGTTAAAATTGAGCTAGCATCTGGCGAAGATTCTTCGGATATTACAACGTGGCCAGGATATTTAGACCTTATTTGCTCACAAATTAATGAGTCTGCAGCGTTATCTGCGCTGGTCACTAATTCAACATTATTCTTTAATTCAAGAGTAAGATTACCAGCTTTACTCGCGTTAAGAATTAACGAACCAGCATCTCGAGCCAACTTAATCGCGAATTTAAATTCAGCGGACATCCCAAAACCTCTATTTTATGATAGCGCCAAGGACTATTATAAACTTGTCAGAGATACATAACATAATCAGGGGCGATTTTATGGATAATGCAAGACATTGGATCATTCGTAGCCTCGTAAGACCGTCACGAGGCTGAAATGAAAACTACAGGATGGGGTAACTATCCCATTTTAAACAACGCCACGCTTCTCCAACCTGCTGACGCAGAGTCAATTCAGCGAACCGTTGAGAGCTCCCATTTCGAGTTTATTGCCAGAGGCAATGGTCGAAGTTATGGCGATAGCAGCCTATCAAAAAATATGATCAGTACTCGCAACATTGATCAATTTATCGAATTAAACAAAGACCTTAATTTACTAACATGCGAGGCAGGGCTAACGCTGGATGATGTTCTCAGAGTCATCGTGCCCAAAGGTCGCTTTTTGCCAGTGCTTTCAGGCGCAGACCTTGTGACTATAGGAGGCGCTATTGCGAGTGATGTGCATGGGAAAAACCATCATCAAGATGGCAGCTTTTGTGATCACGTCCACTCAATCAAACTATTAGTGGCGTCGGGAGAAATTATTGAGTGCAATCGCACGAACCAAGCAGATGTATTTCATGCAACATGCGGGGGCATGGGTTTAACAGGGGTAATAATCGCTGCGACATTGCAGCTAGTTCCGATAAGTAGTCACAAAATCAAGCAATCGATCATTCCAGCCTTAGATTTCGAAAACTGCATTGCCTTACTTGAACAGAACTCTCAAAGCAAATACAGCGTCGCGTGGCTAGATTCGAAATTAAGAAATAAAAATTTTGGACGTTCTGTTTTATTTCTTGGCGAACACTTTACCGAAACGGAAAATAATAAAATAATACACCCAAAAAGGTCTGACTTATCTATCCCTTTTTCATGCCCCAGCTGGTTTCTCAATCCCTACATTTCTCAAGTTTTCAATGAAACTTATTTCAGATTAAAAAAACAAGGGCACAGCACCGTAAACTACCGTGAGTTTTTCTTCCCACTGGAAAGGGTTAAAAACTGGAATAGTCTTTACGGTGCCAGGGGGTTTTTGCAATATCAATTAGTAGTGCCGTCGGCCAAAGGAATCAAAGAAATACTACTCGCTGTTTCCAACTCTAATGATTGCTCATATTTAACAGTCCTTAAAAAGTTTGGCGAGAGCAATCAAAACCTTCTCTCCTTCCCGCAAGACGGCTATACCTTAACCATGGACTTCAAACGCACACGATCGATTTTTTCACTGCTGGACAAGCTTGATGAGATAGTGCTCAACCTTGGCGGAAGGTTATACTGCGCAAAAGATGCGAGAATGTCGAAAAAAGTATTCCAATCAAGCTACCCTCGTTGGCAGGAATTTATCGACATCAAAACTCAAGTTGACCCAACGCATCGATTCAAATCACTTCAATCACAACGATTAGGACTCAGCAGATGAAGATTTTAATCGTTGGAGCCACTTCAGCTATCGCAATCGCGACTGCTAGGCGATTCGCAATAAGAAACCCACACTTTTGTCTCTTAGCTCGGAATATCAGCAAGATGGAATCTGTAAGTAAAGATTTGATCATCCGAGGCGCTGCTAGCGCAAAATGTTTATCGATAGATCTTGTGGATCAAGATCAACAAACCGCAAAAATAAAAGAGGCTTTTTCACTTTTTAAAGGCTTTGATGTGGTTCTTATTTGCTACGGTTTTCTGCCAAATCAGAGCCAATGCGAAACGAATATTAAGCAGATAAATAACGCATTAGACTGCAATGCACTGAGCGTACTCTCTCTACTGACAACATTAGTTCCTTATATGGAGAACAGCAATAAAGGGACAATCGCTGTCGTTACTTCCGTTGCCGGAGATCGCGGCCGCCGAAGTAATTTTATTTACGGCTCAGCTAAAGCGATGGTTTCGTCATACCTACAAGGTCTTAGGGGTAAACTTGCCAAGACGAATATTAGCCTTCTTGAAATTCGCCCGGGACTTGTTGATTCACCGATGACCAGCCACTTACCTAAAACACGTTTATTTTCGTCACCAGACACCATAGGTAAGAAAATAGAATGGGGGATCGATAAGCAAAAGACGACAATATACGCACCGGGTTACTGGCGTCCGATTATGTGGGTTGTAAAACTGATGCCAGATAAGTTATTCATGCGCGTGAAGTTTTGAATCGAGATGAATAGGGATACAACAAATAACACACTATTCGTCGACATGGACGGAACGCTATTCAAATCAGATCTCCTCTTTGAATCTTTGATATGGCTGCTTAGAAATGATCTATTAACTCTTTTATTTCAAGTCCCTTTCTGGCTCCTTCAAGGGAAAGCCAAATTTAAACAAAACCTAGCTAACAAAGTAAGCCTTAATATCGAAACTCAACCATTGAGCGAACAATTTACCGATTACATCAAACGTGAGGTCGAGAGAGGGAGGCGAGCGGTTCTTATTTCGGCAAGCCATGAGTCTGTCGTTAGAAAGGCAAGCGCTCACCTCGATATTTTTATTGATGCAATAGGAACCGATGGAATAACAAACTTAAAAGGTGACGCAAAATTACAGCATATTTTACATCTTTGCGGACCACAACCCTTCAGTTACGCGGGAAACTCAAAAGATGACATTCCAATTTGGCTCGCAGCAGATGAGATAATTTGTGTCAACACAAGTCCAAGCGTGATCCGTAAAATAAAAAGAAAAACTGAATCTAAAATTCTCGAGTTTGATTCACCAAGTAATCCTTGGAAAACATTCATAAGATCTCTTCGTCCTCATCAGTGGTTGAAAAATAGCTTAATCTTTCTCCCGCTGATTCTTTCTCATCAACTTTTAAGTTTTAAGGCTTTATTAAACACGTCTGTTGGATTTATATCTTTTTGCTTTGTGGCCTCGGCGGTATATTTGCTTAATGATTTAATAGATATTGAAAATGATCGCAATCATCCAGAAAAAATTAAGCGTCCCTTTGCGTCCGGCAACTTAAGCCTAACTTGGGGCATGATTACGGTACCAATATTGCTGCTGGCCGGATTTGCGGTAGGTCATACTCTCGGCAATCAGTTCATGAAAGCCTTACTTATTTATTGGCTTTTAACAGTATTTTATAGTTTTTTCTTGAAACGTTTTTTCTTGCTTGACGCACTTATTCTCTCCGTCCTTTACGGGCTTCGGATCGTCATAGGGTCGGCTGCGATAAATGTGGATACAACGAGCTGGCTTCTCAACTTCACTTTATCGTTGTTTTTAGGGCTGGCTTTTCTAAAACGCTATGTTGAACTCTCGAATCAGAGAAAGTTGGGTAACACTCGTTTCATTGGGCGCGGCTACCACATTAAGGATTTAAGATTAATTTCTTGTTTAGGTGTTATTTCCAACCTTATATCTGTTGTCATTTTTGGATTTTACATCACTGCTGGAGAGACAGCGCAACTCTACGAAAATTTTGAAATTCTTTGGATTATTAATCTTATAATTGCTGGCTTGCTATTCAGAACTTGGCGATTAGCATACAGTGGACGAATACAAGAAGACCCAGTCTTATTTGTGCTCAGCGATCGCTTCAGTCAAATAGCTTCAGTTATGTGCGGCGCTTTAATCTGGCTTGCGATTTAAACCTACCGAATATGATCTTATCGGTTATTTTGAATTAGATAAGTCAAGGCACTTATTTTTAAATTTGCTTAATTTCGCTTCGAAGCATTAAGATGAAACCTGAAGGAGTTTTAAACTTGGGGAAGAAAATGCTATCTGCAAAAAAGAAAGTGTTTGCCGCTATAACAACCGTCCTGATTTTGTATTTTGTTACATCAAGCAATGCAGCACAGCTCGGTCATAATTACCGTGCACGTCTTTCACCCATGCCAACGACACCACAAACAGTCTCCACAATCACTGGAGGCGGGGAGGTTCAGTTAACTTTAATTGGAAAAACGCTTACAGTCCTAGGCGCATTTTCAGGGATGAGTTCTGCCGCAACCAACGCTCACATTCATTATGGACCACCAGCTCAACCCGGCCCCGTTATTCACCAACTTAATTTTAACGAGAATGTGAGTGGTGAGGTTTCGATGACTATCGATTTGTCAGAAGAACAAATCTCCGCTTTAAGATCAAATTCCTTGTATATTCAGATACACAGCATAAAAAATCCTGCCGGAGAGTTGCGCGGATGGGCTTTTCCAGTTAACTGACGCCGAGTTATCAGTTCGTTTTATAACTCTGGCAAAGATAAAAAAATAAGGATCGCTTTGCTATGACACTAACACAATCTCCAGCACCCAAGAATGTTGCACGAGCAATCACGTGCCTTTGGGGTTTAATAACAATTCTTGCGGCCTGTAGCCCGACCTCAGAGGATATCTCTGACGATGCCAACAATGCCCTCTCCGTGACTTCGAATAATGACTTTACAGCACAAGCTGAAAAGGGCGCCATTGCATACACGGCCAATTGCGCGGCTTGCCACGGCTCCAATCTAGAGGGCTCTACTTTAGGCCCAATACTCTCTGGAAGCAGTTTTTTGAGGCGCTGGTCTGAGAGAACACCCGCGTTAATTTTCAACGATATTCGTGCAAACATGCCCCCAGGCGGAAACGAGAAACTCACCGACACAGATTACTTAAACATAGTAGCCCATATAATAGCGACAAATGGCGCCGTTGAAATAAACGAAGCATTGACCGTGTCGACAGACTTCAGGTTAGCCGATAAAGTCTCTGGTATCAGCAAAGTCGAACTCCCCGAGGAGTCGGCCCCTACTGGAGTCACAATAAATGGCAACGTCGATAATTTCGTCGCTTTTGAACCAATAACAGACGCCATGCTGGAGTCTCCAGACCCAGCCGACTGGCCAATGATTAGGCGTAATTATGGGGCGCACAGTTACAGCCCTCTTGATCAGATTGATGTCAGCAACGTAAGTCAGCTCAGACTAGAATGGGTTTGGAACATGCATGAAGGAGATTCAGAGCCCTCACCACTGGTCTATAACGGCATTATCTACCTGATCAATCCGAGCAATATTATCCAAGCGCTTGAT
This sequence comes from Gammaproteobacteria bacterium, assembly GCA_002700775.1. GTDB lineage: Bacteria > Pseudomonadota > Gammaproteobacteria > Pseudomonadales > Pseudohongiellaceae > UBA9145. The sequence goes on from PAEL01000086.1 coordinate 17,424, forward strand.
GGAGAAACCGGTGAAATTATTTGGGAACACTGGGCCGGTCCAGCCACGCGCGAGGATATGCGTAATATCGCTATATACCAAGACAAAATTATTCAAGCAACAACAGACGCACGGCTGGTCGCGTTGGATGCGAGAACCGGTAAACAGGTATGGGAAACTATTGTCGCTGACAACAGCAAAGGGTTCTCAAATTCCAGCGGGCCGATAGTAGCTGACGGTAAAGTTTTGTTAGGGCTTGCAGGATGTGCTAGATACATCAAAGAAGACTGCTATATTAGCGCTCATGACGCAAATACAGGCGAACTTATATGGCGTTTCAACACCATCGCAAAAGCAAATGAACCAGGAGGAAATACCTGGGGCGACCTTGCTGACATTTTTCGAGCTGGCGGTGAGACCTGGATAACTGGTAGCTATGACCCCGAGCTTAAAAGGACCTATTGGGGTACAGCTCAGCAGAAGCCATGGGTTCCTGTCAGTCGACATCTCACGATAAATGACGTCGGGCTTTTCACCAATTCAACGGTTGCGATTGAAACGGATACCGGGGAGCTAGACTGGTTTTTTCAACACGTCCCAGCAGAGGCCTTAGATCTCGATGAAGTATTTGAACGCGTTCTAATCGATCGAGGCAAAGAAAAATTAGTTTTCTCGCTCGGAAAATATGGAATCCTTTGGAAGAATGACCGAGTGTCTGGGAAATTCAAAGGTTATAAGGAAACCGTTTTTCAAAATGCTTTTACAAACATCGATCCTGAAACCGGTCTAGTTACTTATCGGGAAGATATTCAGAACGCGAAACTTAACGAATGGACATCAGCGTGTCCGAGCAGCACGGGTGGCAAAGACTGGCATTCAATGACATATCATGAACCAACCGGCGTTATCATCGCACCGTTAAGTCAGACCTGCCTTGAAAACGCGGCCCGAGAAGTAGCGCTTGTACAAGGCGGCGGAGGCCTCGCCGCGAGCCGAAAATTTTTTGAAATGCCGGGCTCTAATGGAAATCTCGGTAAATTAGGCGCGTATAATGTTGATACTATGGAAGAGGTTTGGAACTATCAACAGAGAGCTTCATTTCACACTGGAACGATGTCAACTGCTGGGAACTTAGTTTTCGCCGGTGACTTAGATCGTCGCTTCCGCGCTTTTGACGTTACCAACGGAGATATTCTGTGGGAAACAAGACTCGGCACGGCAGTTCAAGGTCACCCCGTCAGTTTCGCCATCAATGGTAAGCAATATATTGCTGTAACAAGCGCTAACGGAGGCACAAGCCCTCGGGTCGTCCCGAGTGTAATCGCGACTGAAATCCAATATCCCCGGTGGGGGAACGCGTTGTATGTGTTTAGCCTCCCAGACCAACCCGAGTAAAAAATGACTGAAATACCTGAGAATTCCGAAGAATCGTCAGAACATAAAAAAATAGACTCCGGATTAGGTCAAGTAGAGTGGCTTGACCTTACTGTTGGTGACGCTTCAAGAATAAAAAATTTTTATCAAACCGTTGTCGGATGGAAAGCCGCTGAGGTCGATATGGGGAGCTATAGTGATTTCAATATGAATAGCGCTGATGGAACACAGACTATTGCAGGGATCTGTCACGCCAGGGGACTAAGCTCCAACCTTCCCGCGAAATGGCTCGCTTATGTCCGAGTTGAAGATGTCACAAAGAGTGCACACCTCTGCACAATCCATGGCGGGAAAATTCTTGACGGCCCAAGACGAATGGGCGGAAGTGATTTATGTGTTATAGAGGATCCTGAGGGCGCAGTCATTGCCTTACTCTCCTAAAAACAAGAGCCGACACATTAATTCTAAAGAACGCCTTGAAGAGGGGAAATGTTAAAAGTTTACCCAATAGCAATAATCGCAATCTTAATTTTCTTGCTAATCTATATAGCCTTAGCCATGTCTGGGGTAATTTTTCATTATGAATCAGGAGAAGCTATTGGCGCTATTTCAGGATGGTGTGAGAGAGTTAGTGGAGGGATTTTTAGAGAACCTGTAAACACAATTAGTAATTTAGGTTTTGTCATTGTCGGCCTTTATATGCTGCGGACCCTGTCGAAAGAGCATATGAACGGACAAATCGGCAACATGTTCACCGGACTCAATTCAATCAGCGTTTTGTATGCGGGCGCCTCAATTTTTCTTGGTCCAGGCTCTTGGCTCATGCATGGAACCCACACTCCGTGGGGCGGATGGGCGGATAACCTCAGTATGGTCATGTATATAGTCTTCCCATGGCTATACAACATCAAAAATATGGCAGGCTGGACGCCTTCAAATTTTTTACAAGTCTACTGCTTTATAATATTTTCTTACGCAATCGCAAGATGGTTTTTCGGCAGCAAATTAGGGATTGGACTCGACCTTTTCGGCTTATCCATTGGGCTTTGGATAATTTCAGAAACCCTTCATCGTTTTTGGTCACAATCCTATCGCTGGTTTTCCGGATTTATTGGCTTTTTTGTCGCAGGCTTGTTCGGTATCTTCCCTCAAGAGATAATATCGAACTGGTCCGAATATTGGTGGGTAGCTCTCTTTTGGCTACCAGCCATATTTTCGAGGCAAGCCCCGAAGATTAAGAGAGTTTATTCGCCATGGTTTTTCTTGGGTATGTTTTCTTACTTCGCAGCATTTACAATATGGCTTCAAGGCTATCCCGAAACCACTTTTTGCAAACCGGATTCATTGATGCAACCCCATGCCGCTTGGCATTTGCTTACAGCTTTTTCTACATGGTGCTTTTTTGAATTTTTTAAAACAGAATACACTTCTACTTAGAGAGTAGCTAATTTCTTCAACAAACTAAGGCGCTGGTTAATGAGTGGGAAAATTCAACAAATATATATAGTCAGTAGTAAACGTGGGCAACCTGAGCAACTTGAAACCGCTTACCTTGAAGCAGGAAAAGGAATCAAAGGAGACCGCTATCATACAAACGCCTCCGCTTGGATAGCAGACGGGCGCAGTGCGCCTGAGAATCAGATAAGCCTGATCGATGCGGACTCAATCGACGCCTTCCTCGCCTCAAACCCCTCTGAAAAACAACTTTCATATGGTGATTTCAGGCGTAGCATCATTACGCGGGGATTAAATCTCAATCAACTAGTAGGAAAAGATTTTTTCATCGGCGACGTGCGATGCAGGGGAACCGAACTTTGCGAACCTTGCTCGTTCCTCGCTCAAACTGTTCACTCCGCAGTATTGCCATTGCTTATAAATCGAGGTGGGTTGCGCGCGATCGTGCTAGAAAACGGAATGGTTAAGCCAGGTGACTGTGTTACGAGTACTGATGACTAGTTTTATAAAAAATTTATACAAAACGCTACCTCTTCATATCTCTCGACCGTGGTGGATAAACTGTTTACTCATTTTTTCTGTGTATATGTCAATTGTATACCTTCCGTGGGATATTTTTATAAAACCATTAAATGAGGACCAAGAGGTTTGGTTCGGTATTTTATTCACAGGATGGCCCGCAAAAATCGGTGCCCTACTTCACTGGTTAGTTTATGGCTTTGCCATGGCAGGCTTTGCTGGGATGAAACGGTGGATACAGCCATGGGCCAGTCTTTATTTAGTTCAAATAGCCTATGGAATGGCCTACTGGGGCTTCACCGATGAAAGGGG
>PAEL01000087.1 GCA_002700775.1 Gammaproteobacteria bacterium
ACAGGGGAAGATTAAGTATTCGATGAGGCTAGGGATGAATTATCGATAAAATCGAGGAAGAATGATGGTAACCACCACACCTCTGATATCGTCTCTATTTCCAACCTTAATTCTTCCTCCATGAAAATCTACTATGAGTCTGGCAATGTGCAGCCCAATTCCCAAATGCGGTTGTTTTTGTTGCTCTTGAGATCGAACCGAGACCATCGACTCGAAAAGGCGGTCTTTCATCGATTCGGGAAGATATGAACCTGAATTCGACACGCTTACAACAGCGTGGTCTCTTAACGTTCGACAATCGATACGAATGGGCTCTCTTCCGTCAGTAAATTCCACAGCATTTGCAACTAATTTATCAAGAAGTTGAGCGATATACTCAGGCACACCATTGATATCTATTTCTGCATTATCGAGCTCACTACTAAATCCGATTGTGGGGTAAGCTAGCTTATAACCCTCAACACAACCATAAATTACCGCTCTAAGGTCAATTCGCTCTTTTTCAGAGGTTTGCAACATTTGTTCAAGCCGAGTAGCCTCGCTCATGTGCGTAAGAATAAGATTTAATCTACTCACACCCTCTTCAGCTCGAGCAATGTAAACTCCTGATTCTGAATCAGTCGCTGTTAGTCCTAGGTTTTCAATTGATGACCTAACAACAGCGACTGGTGTTCGAAGTTCATGCGAAAGTCTTGATGACATGTTTTCTAAATAGCTTGTATATTGCGTTAGTCGCTCAACAATATTCGAAAAACTTCGAGAAAGGTCCCCAATTTCATCACTGTTTTTTGAAGAAATAATTGTATTCTGCACAAACCCAGAATCATCAATGATACCCTCAGCTTGATTTCTTAAACCACGGATCCGCGATGAAATACGAGACGCAAATAAAAATAATCCAAATGCAATCGCGACCATTACTCCCAACATAGTATTAAATAAAGTTTCTAACGCCTGATTTCTAAAAGTTCTTAGGCCATTCATATTCTGGTCAACAACCACAGCGCCCAACACCTCATTATTAACAAGGATAGGATATGCTGCCTCTAAGAGACGCGTTTGCGTATCTGCAAGCGTTCTAAACTGTGTGTTAGGAATCCCTTGAAATGCAGAGTCTAAATGAGACCCCTCTCTACTCACACTTGAGTAAAGCTCATCAATAAAATCTTTACTTGGGTTTGTTAAGATCTGATAGTAAAGAGGATTTAAGATTTTTTCTTGAATAAATTTAATTATCGCGTTTTCAAAAACAGGCGACTCTGACCGTTCTAAAGCTAGCCCTGTCGCACTCTGGATATCGCCTTCAGTTAATAAAACTCTCCCGCTTCGATCCACAACTTGAATTCGAGAGTTCGTATAACCCATACCGGCGACAATGCTATCAAGCTCGGGAGTTGGAAGGCGCAAAAATCCGAGATTTTGTATATCTGCAGACCCATATGTCGCTACAACGGACTCTACATTTCTTAAATCTTGATCATCAACGTCAAAAAAAGCGAAACCCAATTTAGCTCCAAGCATGCTCATTGGTATCTGTAATTCAACCTCATACCCATTGTCAGTTTCATACCACTGGCCACTAATACGCTCTTCATGTCTCGGGTCAGAAAAATCTGTATTTACCTCAAAAGGATATAAAAATTCCGGCTCATGAGGAGAAACGACATAATGTCTAATCGTTTCACTGCCTTCCGGCAAGACCGTAATACGTAAAAAATCACTTCGATTAATGCTCAAGCTGTCTCGACTGCGGTATATGCTCGTCTTGTCCTTTATTTTAAAGTACGCGTACAACGATCCATTATGCGATCCCACCATGGTTTTAAAAGATAATGAATCGTCTTCGTTATAGTATCGAGAGGGGTTCAACTCCGTTCTTAAGTAATCGTTAATATCATAAACGGCCTCATACTGTTGATATGCTCCCCAATCATTCAGTGTTCCATCATTTAACGACAATGGATTAAAAACAGGATATACATAAAGATCCTCACTGTTACGCACAGGGGCGTAACGACCTTCGTCAAAAAGTTCGGGTCTCTCATTCAACGCTGTCGCTAATGCTTGAGCCGTACCCAGCACAATCTGTTCTTGACCTCTACGCAGGTAATTTTCCATTTCCAAAATGTAGAGATATCCCAACCAAGGAATCACAAGCAAAAAACTTGATAAAAAAACGAGTTTAAATCGGATCCCAATCGGGTTCTTAAAAAAACGCACGTTTACTTTGCCTGAAAATATAATTTATCGTCATCGTTATTAATCTAAATTCCACCGATATCCCATCCCATAAACTGTTTCAATACAATCAAAATCACTGCTTACAATAATGAATTTTTTTCTTATTCTCTTCACATGGGACGTTATGGTGCTCCCATCTACAAATATTTTTGACTCTTGCATTAATACCTGTCGACTCTTCACATGTCCTGGAAATTTCACAAGCGCATGGACCATCCAAAACTCAGTAACTGTGAGGGCAACAGCCTCGTTATCCCAACGCACTGCTAAGCGACCTAGATCCAAAACTAACTTACCTCTATGAAGCAAACTATCCGAAAGTGGCGGTTGATCAATTATATCTTGCCTTCGAAAAAGCGCAGCGATTCGTGCTGAAAGATGAGGCAAGCTTATGTCTTTTGTAAGATAATCATCTGCGCCCATACGGAGGCCGCTCACGATATCAAAATCACTGTCCCTCGCGGTTAAAAAAATGATTGGAAGCGTTTCTGACATTGACCTCAAAGATTGACACAAGGTAAAGCCCCCATCGATTTCTCTCTCAAGCCCGATATCAATGATGGCGAGATCTGGTAGACGCATCTCAAAAGACGTCATTGCTTCTTTTCGATTTGAAAATGTGTCGACTTCATATCCCTGTTTTCGAAGCACATCTGCATAGTTTTCTCGAATAGCAGTCTCATCCTCAACTATAGCTATCTTTTTACTCATTCAACTATCCCTATTTACATTTCATAAGAATTTTGAAACTGAATATATCCCATCTAACGCATTGAAGTTGTAATTACAACTTCCAGATAAAAAATTGCCATTATTTTGACATATTTAATCACTAGATCGCCCGAGTTCACACCAAAAAACGCAATAACTGTAATGTTAAATAGAAAATTCTAAACATCAATTTGTTAAACTCTAAGCAAGTAGGGAAAGAATAAAATGAAGGATTCGAGGCTAGTAATTGGTAATAAAAACCATTCTCCGTGGTCTCTTTGTCCATGGCTCTTACTAAAAATGTATGACATTAAGTTCGAAGAAATTCAAATTGCGCTATATCAGGACAATACCGCGGAAAAGCTCGGGCCGTACTCGCCTTCGCTAAAGGTGCCAGTATTGCTTCATAAGCAAACTACAGTTTGGGATTCACTTGCCATATGCGAATACATATCTGAGACTCTTCTACAAAATGCCGCATGGCCAACTGACCCAAAGCGTCGGGCAATAGCGAGATCTATTAGTTCGGAGATTCATTCAGAGTTCCCCTCGCTAAAAGAGGAGTGGCCATTTAACTGTAAAGCATCTTTCTCACAAGCGCCATCAACTAACTTAGTTGAGGAAATTTCGCGAGTAGATGCAATTTGGAGCAATTGTCGGTATAGATACGGCAACAACGGAAATTATTTATTTGGACGCTTTTCTATTGCTGATTGCTTATTTGCACCTATCGCAATTGTTTTTAACGGCTACAATGCCGAACTTAGCTCAGAAGCCGATACCTACATGAATTTTTTACTTGATAATCCCTTCGTTCAAAAATGGATAGCTTTAGGACGCAGAGAAACACAGCCATTAAGAATCTTAAGCTCAAGGGATGCAGCAAGATTAGGTTAAAAAAACGGCACAGTTAACCGATATAATTGCAAGTGGTTTATTTTAAGGCTTGTACTGTGTCAGCTCCCGAAATTATTAAATTTTGTTTTTCAGAAACGCACCCTAATCAATGGTTAAAAAACGATCCTGATTTTGACCAAATTATTACAAATCGGTTCTTCGATGTTCACCAATTGGCCCAAAAGGGCTTGCTTTTTAATTGGAGAGAACACCCTCTTGATGCGTTAGCCGAGATAATTTTGCTTGCCCAATTTTCAAAAAATATCTTTCAGAACTGCTCAAAAGCTTATCAATTCGACGACCTTGCTTTAGTGCTCTCACAAGAGGCGATACGCAAAAAATATGATTTAGAACTTACGACTGAACAGCGAAGATTTCTCTACTCTCCTTTCATGCACAGCGAATCACAAGTAATACATGAATTAGCTCTTTTTTTATACGATCAGCCAGGACTCGAGGAAAGTTATCATCGCGAATTAGGTCAGAAAAAAATCATAGATCGTTTTGGCCGATTTCCTCAACGAAATGCTATTCTAAACCGGAAATCGACTGTGGAGGAACTTTTGTTTTTGTCGAACCTGAATCATTCTGGTGCATCGGAATCTGTATCCAGTAGACGATACCTAAGGTAGCTAGTCTGAAATTTTTTTCGTAAATAATCTGCATATACGTTATTTGTAATCTTTAGTAGAAGGACAAAGATGCCTATAAGTCATAATTTCGACGGCGGAAATATCTATGTAATTGAAGATTCTAATTCGAAGAATATTCAACTAAGGATTCGTGAAGATGCGAGCTCTTGCTTTTTCCAATGGTTCTATTTTCGTATGCACGGCCTCTGTCATATACCTTGCAATATAGAGATTCAAAATGCAGGTGGAGCAACCTATCCTCGCGGCTTTGAAAACTACGACGTAGTCTATTCGTATGATCGTATAAATTGGATTAGGCATCCGACAAATTTTTCGAACGGGATTCTGAATATACAGTTTACTTCATTGCAGGACGCAGTATATTTCGCTTACTTTGCCCCTTACTCAATGGAACGACATGCAGATTTAATAGCACGGACATTAAGCTTTCCTTTGGCTTCACTGAGAGTCTTAGGACAAACACTGGATGGTCGAGACCTCGATCTAATAAAAGTTAGTAACGGCAATAACTTAAATAAAAAGAAAAATTGCTGGTTCATCGCTCGTCAACACCCAGGTGAAACAATGGCCGAATGGTGGATGGAAGGAGCTCTTGAGTGGCTTGGTACGCAAAATACAATTGAACGCAATTCTTTGCTGGACTTATGTGACTTATTTCTAATTCCCAATATGAATCCCGATGGCAGTTATCGCGGTCATCTTAGAACAAACGCCGCAGGTCGAAATCTAAACCGCGAATGGGGAAAACCGACTATGGAGACCGCGCCAGAGGTTTTTCTCGTAAAAGAGGCGATGAGCAAAATTGGGGTAGATTTTTTCCTTGACATCCATGGCGATGAGAGCCTCCCACACAACTTTATTGCGGGCACTGAGGGATTAATAAACTGGTCATTAGAAAAACAACATCAACTTGATTTTTATAAAAATGCATTGAAGGACATTAATAAAGATTTTCAAACAGAAGTTGGATACCCGATCAAGGAAAGAGGCTCAGCAAATTTAAACATGAGCGCTGCGCAAATTGCTAGCCAGCATGGCTGCCTCGCTATGACCTTAGAAATGCCATTTAAGGACACGTTAGAAAACCCAAATAAAACCTTAGGATGGTCGCCTTCTCGTTGCAAAAACCTTTCGATAAGCTGTTTACAAGCGCTTAATCAATACTTAAAAAGTTTAATTATTTAAAATTCACGAGTTCATAGACTTTTATCCCACAAAATTTTAATGGTAAACGGAGATACATCACTACGATGTTTACATTGCAAACATCGTAGTGGCACTATTTTTAATGTAGAATGATTTATCGTTAACGCGCGTAAAATAAAGATTAATAATCCCTTAGGTCATTAAAATTGAAAAGACAGAGAAACCGAAACCATGTCACGACTTATTAAACAATACTTAATCATCCTCGGCGTTGCGTCTCAAATTCAATTAGCAGATGCCGCAGACGACTTATACAAAATTCTTGAACTTGCACTGACAAACGATCCGGCCCTCCGAGGAGCTGAGGCATCCTATCGCGCCAACAAGGAAACGGTGATTCAAAGCCGATCCTTATTTCGGCCTAGCGTTGGAATTGGTGGGACATCATCTCGACTCACCAGTGGGCCATCTGATCCAATTTACAGAGACATTATAGACCCAATTAGCGGTAAAAAAATAAACGTGTTGGTTTCTGAAGCACACAGCTTTCGTCCAGGTGTTAATAATCACGGTTGGGGGGTAAACATAAATCAAAGTTTAGTTAACGTCAGCAACTGGTACAGCCTTGCAAGTGCGAAAGCGAATGATCAGGCGGCCGCTATGAATTTAATAGCACAAGAACAAGATTTAATTATGCGGGTTTCAATGGCGTATTTTAATGTGCTCAGAGCAGAAGAGCTCTTATCGGTCAATTTACAGGAAGAACAGGCCGCTCAAAGATCGCTGGAACAGACTCAGCAAAGGGAAGAGGTAGGTCTTGTGGCCATTACCGACGTACTTGATGCACAAGCCGCTTACGACTTGGCTCGCAACACGACAATACTTCAGCAAAACCAAGTGCAATCGAGCTATGAAGCGCTGGAGGCAATTACGGGACAGCCCCATCCGACTATCGAAGTATTGAACGCCGAATTCCCGATCCGATCTGTGGATGGAGAATTACGTGAGTGGGAACAGCAAGCGGAAGAGAATAATCTGGCTATCGCATCAGCAGAATACTCGCTTGAAGCGTCCCTAAAGGCTGTGCAGGCAAGGAAATCAGATCGGCTTCCAACCGTAGACTTAGTCGGCTCTTTTGGTCATAACGTGACTGCTCCCATAGTGAGTCAAGGTATTCAAATCGGTGGCGGCGCTTTCGATAGGTCCTCAGTTTCCGTGAGTGTTTCTGTACCCCTATATACAGGCAACTCATTTTCATCACGAATGCGTGCAGCGGAATTTAATGCAATTGCGGCTCAGGAGAATTTAACAGGGACTAAACGTCAGTTAAAACAGAATATTAGGAACTCGTATCGAAAGGTAAACACTGACGTCCTTGTAATTGCGCAGCGCCAAAGATCCATCGAATCTGCGCAAAGCGCGTTAGAGGCAACAGAGCTGGGCGCCGAAGTTGGTACTCGAAACATTGTTGAAGTCTTGAGAGCGCGAGAAAATTTATACCGAGCTCTTCGTCAATACGCGGAAGCGCGGTTTGACTATGTCATAGACACCCTGCTACTCAAACAAACGTCGGGAGTATTATCTCCTCAAGACGTACTTGAGCTTAATGAATGGCTAGATGACTAGGGTCTAAATCAAGCTGATCGCCTACTAAAGAAATGTATAGATCTAAAGTAGGTTAGACTCGGCCAATTTAATATTGAATTAACTGGCCGGAATAGCCACTGGAATTAAACTTCAAAATATCCTGAAATAAAGTGAACTGACTATGAAGTCCAAGCTACCGCGGGTCGGAACAACAATATTTACGGTTATGTCAGAGCTTGCTCGCAAGCACAATGCAATTAATTTGTCTCAAGGGTTCCCAGATTTCGACTGCCCCGACAGACTTCGTGAACTTACAGAAAAGCACTTAAATGATGGAAAGAATCAATATCCGCCTATGGCAGGCATTATCGAGCTGAGAGAACAAATAGCTCGGAAAGTCAATAATTTATACAACCATGTGGCCGACCCAGAAACAGAAGTTACAGTCACTTCTGGAGCTACAGAAGCATTGTTCGATGCTATTCATGCATCTGTTTCACACGGTGATGAAGTTATCGTATTTGATCCCGCGTACGATAGCTATGCCCCAGCAATTGCTTTAACCGGCGCAACTCCGATCCACTTAAAACTCGATGCTCCGAACTTTTCTATAGACTGGACGCGCGTCAGTCACGCAATCACGAACCGAACGAAGTTAATTATTATAAATTCTCCACACAACCCATGTGGAACCATACTGACATTAACTGACTTAGATTCACTGGCCAAAATTATACGTGACAAAGACATATTGGTAATTTCTGACGAGGTCTACGAACACATGGTTTTCGATAATAGGAAACACGTAAGCGTCTTAAGTCACTCGGAACTCTCCTTAAAAAGCTTTGCGATTTTTTCTTTTGGTAAAACATACCATGCGACAGGTTGGAAATTAGCTTACTGCATAGCTGCTAAAGAACTTACTCGGGAATTTCGCAAAATTCACCAATTTGTTACTTTTACGAGCAATAGTTTTTTGCAATATGCGCTAGCAGATTTCATGACTGAATGCCCAGAGCATGCCTCTCAATTGCATGCTTTTTATCAAAAGAAAAGAGATTACTTCTGCTCTCTACTTGCGACCTCAAAATTCAAATTGTCGCCGTCTTCAGGAACATACTTTCAGCTCGTTGATTACAGTGAAATAAGTGAGGCTCAAGATACCGAGTTTGCAGATTGGCTCACTATAGAAGCTGGCGTCGCAGCGATCCCGCTAAAACCCTTCTATGATCCTAACAACTTACCCCATCATTCGCATTTCATTCGCTTTTGCTTTTGCAAAGACGACTCTACGTTAAGAGAAGCATCAGCCCGGCTCTGCTCATTATAAAAGATTGATAATAATGCAATGATGAATTTAAGCGTAAATCAGATAAATAAAAATGATTATCAAAGACTTACCCTCCAGATTAACTCATGGGCCCGAGAACTAGGATTTCAGGATACTGCAATTACCGACATTGATCTTCAGCCTTATCTCGATCAATTAAAAGACTGGCTGGCTCGTAACTTCCATGGCGATATGGATTACATGCAATCGAATGTTAATTTAAGAGCAGACCCAAGCGCTTTGCATCCTGGCACAATTCGAGTCATATGCGTGCGGATGGACTACATGGCAGAAAAACGCAGCTCTATGGAGGTACTTGATAATTCTTCGCAAGCTTATATAGCTCATTACGCAAGAGGCCGTGATTATCACAAAGTTATGCGAAAAAAATTACAAAAGTTAGCCACACGAATACAGAACGCAATTGGCCCTTTTGGTTACAGGGCTTTTGTCGATAGTGCACCCGTGTTGGAACGGGCTTTAGCGGAGAAAAGTGGCCTAGGATGGATTGGCAAGAATACAATGCTTATCAATAAAAACGCTGGGTCTTGGTTCTTCCTTGGAGAGCTTTTCACCGACCTTCCTCTTCCCATCGATAAGCCTGTAACTAAACATTGCGGTACCTGCCGCGCATGCCTGGATATTTGCCCAACTAAGGCATTCACTGCACCTAACCAATTGGATGCGAGACGATGCATATCATACTTAACAATTGAATCTCGAACTTCAATCCCACTTGAGTTTCGATCGGCTATCGGAAATCGCATATTCGGTTGCGATGATTGTCAATTAATATGCCCGTGGAACAAGTTTGCACAACCTAGTCCAGATAACCATTATCGTCCTCGGAATGACTTGGATAACGTTTCTCTAATTAAACTGTTCAAATGGTCAGAAAAGGAATTTCTTTCAAATACTGAAGGATCACCGATAAGACGAATCGGTTATGAGTGTTGGCTTCGTAATATTGCAGTCGCTCTTGGAAATGCCCCAACTGAACAATCTGTTCTTAGAGCTTTAGAAAGTCGAAGAAATCACCACTCATCTATCGTTAGAGAGCATGTCGAATGGGCAGTCAAACAGCACGCTTTCCCTCAATCTCTTCAAAAATTCAAGGCTAAATACTAGACCTCGATCAATCAGTTCTCTTCTGAACCAAAACAAAATCGCGTTTCTATCTAAGTTTGTTTACAATAAACTGCCTTTTTAAGGTACAAAATAAGCCAAAATCTGAAAATGAGCGAGAAAACTATGCCAATTATAAAAATTGATGGGAAAGACTACGACACAGACGATTTATCTGAAGAAACAAAGGCGCAATTAGGTAGCCTTCAGTTTGTTCAGTCTGAACTAGCGCGTTTACAAGCTCAAGCAGCGGCTCTTCAAACAGCTCAAATTGCCTACGGAAAAGCGCTTAAAGAAACGCTCGAGACAGGAAAAGCGCCAACTGAAGAAGAAGGAGCCGAAATTGAGGGCCTGGGCGAAACGATTGAGTTTGATGAGTGATCTCGCGGATTTTTGCAACCCAGCTAGACTATCTAGAACACCCTTTAACAAAGCAGTCGTTTATAAAATCGTCGCTTTGCTGAAGGGTTCGGTATTATCGCATACCGTTTTAAATCTCCTTCACTGCTAACTTTAAACCTCGAACCGTTTTTAAAACTTTTTGAATCTAATGAACGACCTTTTATTTAGTTAAGTACCGCACATTGGCGTCTTTACTTTTAAAATCGCAGAAAAATAAAATGAAAAAAATCTCTTTTTTATCGAACCGTACATATATAAAAAACTGGCGTAGCTCATTCAAAACTCTCAAAAAATTTGGTTTTTTTAGCTTTATGTTTTTCGCGAGCTCCAGCTTGGGAACCCAGCTATCTGCACAAACCATAGATAAGTTTACTGCTCCCTTGATCGAACCGGCCAACAAAGGCGAGCTCACCCTCTTTGAAAATATCTCAAACCAGCCTTCACGCAATGTCTCGGCTCAAAGTCGTAAGACAAACACAATCGGTTCATCGATGCCGTTTTCATTGGTCGGGGTCTCTCGCATTGGCTCTAACTACTCGGTTCTTCTACGTAACGACAATAGCGAAATTATTCCAATAACAGCGATATCTGGCGCCGGCACACCGATACCAGATTATTCACAGTTTAAAATAGAGAATATTAGCTCAGCTTCTGTGTATCTCAGCTATCCAGATAACGTAGTTTGTATGTCATCTGTGAATCAAGGGGTGACATGCAATGACGAGACTAATATTGTTCGACTCAGCCTATCGTTGAAAGACCCTATTGAGAAAAAAGATCAGCCTGCCAAAAATCAGGAATCAGTTGCCGACGAGAATTCAAATCCATTTGAAGAGCTCCTCCGTCGGCAAAAACAAATAGAGGCCGAGGAGTCCCTGGGGCAAAACCGCAATTCTCAGCGATTCCGACCGAGACGAATACCAGCCGAGGAAATTCCTGAGGGTATGAGGGTCGTCTCCACACCATTTGGCGACCGCTTAGTTGAACTTTAACGAATTATCTGCAGCTGCTGTCTGCTACCATCCCACTAGCAAAGAATTAACTTTGCTTTTAAAAAGTCTGAGGCTGGCCGTTGATAATCAAGCGGATTTTTGCTGCTATCTTATCAATAATAACGAAATCGGGAACCTGTGGAGTGAACACGAAATTGAGTACTCGGCCAAAAATAGAAAATTTTCTGAACTGCCTGATATTAACTCAGGCATTAAGGACGAAAACTTAGGCTTGCTAATCGAGCTCGAAACTTGGATAAGATTCGATATGGCCGTACATGTTATCGAAGGCCATGGAAATTTAGGTTACGGAAAAGCTCATAACCTCGCTTTAGGACTAACAGGAAAAAAATTTCACTTAATGCTTAACACAGATGTCGAAATTGGGAAACATGCACTTGAAGCTGGAATTAAAGCCTTAAACCTAAATCCAGCTTCAGTTTTAGCAGCACCCTATGCCACGAATGCGCAGAACGTTAAAATTAATTTGTGCAAACGATACCCAGATATTTTAACGTTAGCAGTGCGTGGATTTGGCACCAGGTCTATAAAGAAAATCTTTGATGCGCGTTTAGCTCACTATGAATACCGAGGAATCGATGACTTAAATAGGAGA
>PAEL01000088.1 GCA_002700775.1 Gammaproteobacteria bacterium
AAATCTGAGCCAGCATTTGAAATTTACAACTTATAGGAAAGAAAGATGTCCGAAGAAAAAGTCTATAGAGTTACCAATACTGCTGCCAGTCAGAGCCATCTCAACGCGGAAAGTTTTCAGAAGCTCTATAAACAATCAATAAACTCTCCAGACAAGTTTTGGGCAAGTCAGGCAGAGGAACTGCTTTATTGGCACGAGCCGTGGCAGTCTATTTCCAGTGGCAGTTTCGAAAAAGCTGAACCGACTTGGTTTGCTGGTGCCAAGTTGAACGTCGCTTATAATTGTATAGATCGGCACCTTGAACAGCGCGGTGATCAAACTGCCATAATTTGGGAAGGGGATGATCCTCAAGAAGACAAAAAGATCACGTACCGTGAACTGCATAGCGATGTTTGTAAATTCTCCAACGCACTAAAAGCACGCGGTGTGAAGAAGGGCGATCGAGTGTGTATCTACATGCCTATGATCCCAGAAGCGGCTTATGCGATGTTAGCGTGTGCAAGAATTGGAGCCGTGCATTCCGTGGTATTCGGTGGATTCTCTCCGGAGTCGATCAAGGATCGAATTTTAGATTCGGATTGTCAGACAGTCATTACTGCAGACGAGGGTTTGCGTGGCGGTCGGACAATTCCGTTAAAAGCGAATGTCGATAGTGCGCTCGAATATTGTCCTAACGTGCACTCAGTATTCGTAATCAGGCGAACCGAGGCAGAGGTTTCGTGGCTCGATCATAGAGATGTTTGGTATCACGAGGCCACTGCTACCGCCAGCAGCGAGTGTGATGTTGAATTAATGGACGCTGAGGACCCGTTATTTATCTTGTATACCTCCGGTTCCACGG
This sequence comes from Gammaproteobacteria bacterium, assembly GCA_002700775.1. Taxonomy (GTDB): domain Bacteria; phylum Pseudomonadota; class Gammaproteobacteria; order Pseudomonadales; family Pseudohongiellaceae; genus UBA9145. Next base: position 842 of record PAEL01000088.1, read on the forward strand.
GCAAACCCAAAGGCGTGTTGCATACTACGGCGGGGTATTTGTTAGGAGCAAGTATCACACATAAATATGTCTTTGATTATCATGACGGCGATGTCTATTGGTGCACGGCTGATGTTGGTTGGGTCACCGGCCATTCGTATATCGTCTACGGCCCGCTCGCGAACGGTGCGATTACCCTTATGTTCGAGGGAGTGCCAACTTATCCCGATGCCTCCCGGTTTTGGCAGGTGATCGATAAACACCAAGTAAATATTTTTTATACTGCCCCAACCGCGATTCGAGCATTGATGTCAGTCGGAGATGATCCTGTGTTAAAAACATCACGCTCATCCTTGCGCATACTAGGCTCGGTTGGAGAGCCGATCAATCCTGAAGCGTGGGAGTGGTACTACAATGTGATTGGTGAGGCTCGATGTCCGATCGTAGATACGTGGTGGCAAACCGAAACTGGGGCAATTATGATCACCCCTTTACCAGGCGTCACTGACTTAAAGCCTGGTGCAGCCTCTACACCTTTCTTCGGTGTAAGTGCAGCGTTGCTTGATGCCGACGGTAATGAGCTGGAGGGTGCAACCACCGGCAACCTTGTTTTATCAAAGAGCTGGCCCAGTCAAATTCGAAGCGTATACGGTGATCATCAGCGTTGCATGGATACCTATTTCACGACCTATCCAGGTTACTACTTTACTGGGGATAGCGCGCGGCGAGATTCTGATGGCTATTACTGGGTAACTGGGCGTGTCGACGATGTGATTAATGTTTCAGGTCATCGTTTGGGTACAGCTGAAATAGAGAGCGCATTGGTGCTTCATAACAGTGTTGCTGAGGCCGCCGTCGTTGATTTTCCGCATGAAATTAAAGGGCAAGGCATCTACGCCTATGTAACTTTGATGACGGAAATTGAAGAAAGCGAGGAATTACGGGTCGAGCTAGTGAAATTTGTTGCGAGCGAAATCGGTTCGTTTGCCAAGCCTGAGGTTATTCAATTCACTCCTGCATTACCGAAAACTCGCTCAGGTAAAATCATGAGACGTATTTTGCGCAAGATAGCCGGTAATGAGATAGGAAATCTCGGCGATACGACAACTCTGGCTGATCCCAACGTGGTCGATAATATAGTTGCAAACAGAGCGCATAAGTAGGAACGGATTTCGTAATTTCTCTCCTAATAATCGGCAAGGTTTCTAACAATAATACTATTTTTCTTGTCTAGATGACCCCGATGCAACCAGTTTAGTTTTTTAAAAGTACAGCGTCTGTCTAATTATGTATGTGTCCTTTGCCCACACTTAATCTGCAGAACGTATCTCCCAAAACTTAAGGTCGACCTCTTTGGTCAGGATATCGACGTTGAGCATCACGAAGTTTACCGCGCCGTTGTTGCAAGCATCTGCGAAGTAAACATACACATTTGATTGCTCCCTTCTAAAGGTCCCCATGTGGGGCGTGCTTATTAATGTGCCGTCTTCGAGGAAAGTGCGTGCTTCGCCGATAAGTTTACCTCGAGACCGGTCTTGCGCATTATGAAAGTATTCATGCGTAAGAAATGGTGATCCATAGCCTTCGACTCTTCCCTCGAAATCAAAAGAGGTAGAGTCTTCACTAATTGTCATCCTTGTTATTTTTAGTGAACCTCGACCATCTGGATTTGAAAGGTCCATATTACTTCTCCTTTATATTGGTGCCTTAAGTAGTGGCATTATGACGCTTTGACTTTACCGTAAGCTGTCTAATCTTTCAGACTAAATGATTTTACAAAGGCTGAAAAGTCAGTTATTTATGTTTCAAGGAAGAAAAACATCATGCGAACCAATAATTGAGGTTATGCCGAATGAGACAAATACAAATTACAAGCCCCGGGGGCTTGGAAAACCTCTCACTTTGTGAAGTGGAGCGGCCAAGACCAAAACCGAATGAAGTTGTTGTCAAGATTGCAGCTAGCAGTCTGAATTATCATGACCTTATGGTTGCTCTTGGGTTGATACCAACTGATGATAAGAGAGTACCGCTCTCCGATGCAGCTGGAGAAGTCGTTGAAGTTGGATCTGAGGTTCTTGAGTGGAGAACGGGTGACCACGTGATGAGTGTCTGTTTTCCAAATTGGCAAAGTGGTCCTCCCCGAGCTGATCTATTGAGCTTTATTGGTGATCATCAAGACGGGTATGCAACAGAATACATTGCGATCCCGGCGACGGCACTTACAAGAATACCGGGCAATCTTAATTTGACCGAGGCCGCTACATTACCGTGCGCTGGATTAACAGCTTGGCGTGCGCTAGTTGATGAGGGCAACTTAGAGGCTGGCCAAACTGTTTTGGTGCAAGGTTCGGGAGGGGTTTCGGTTTTTGCCCTTCAGATAGCAAAATCTTTGGGTGCGAGAGTCATTGCGACGTCATCTTCTGCGGAAAAATTAGAAAAATTAAGCGCACTCGGTGCCGACGAATTGGTCAACTATAAAGAGAATCCTCAATGGGGAAGGGAAGTTTTAGCTAAGACGGGCAATGAGGGTGTTGATCACATTGTTGAGGTTGGTGGCGGAGGCACCTTTGGTGAGTCTGTGAGGTGTGCAAAACTGGGCGGGCATATTGCTCTCATAGGGGTGTTAAGTGGTCCAGCTGTAAGCGAAATAATTTTACCTCGAATCTTTCTGAAGCAGATTAGGCTGAGTGGAATTGCAATGGCCAATCGACAGTCTCAAGTAGAAATGATTAAGCACATAGAGGAGGTTGGTATAAATCCTGTAATAAGTGATCATTTTGATTTGGCGAAATTAGCCGAGGCTTTTCAGCATCAGATCGATAATAAGCATTTTGGGAAAATATCGATCACAATGGAGTAGCTCTATTTTGGGATTGGAGAGTGTAAATGACAATAAAGGTTTTAGAGTGGTTTGGCGTCATAACAGCTATTTTTTATTCGATTCTTGTTGCCTCGAACACCGGTAACGAGGTCTTCGGGTTTGCTTTACTATTTATATCAGCAATTGCAATTGGATTATGGGCTTTCTTATGCAGGCATTACGGGATGTTAATGCTTCAGTTTTTCTATGGTGCCGCGGGACTGGTTGGTGTGTTTAGATGGATGTAACAGAAGCCAGTTAGGGATTGTTTTTTCACGTAAGGTGTATCCGAGGTATTTTTTCAAATTAGACAAATTTGCCACTCCAATCAAGTATTGCTGGTATCCAGGCGGCTTGTGCAAAGCCCCAAGTGGCGACAATGACGATTCCACAGGCAAAAACCATGCTTACTGACGCGAGTGCTCGAGCGGTAGCGTTCTTTGGCTGATTGCGCGCTCGGATCATAAATTCCACAATTATAAGGTTTGGGATAAAAAAGAAAAAAGACATAAAGTAATCGAACCATCCATCGAACCCATCAGTGTGTCCAAGCCAGTCGGTTAAAATAAGCCATAATCCGTAATCTATTCGGTAAAGCCAAGATCCGATTGCAAGCGCATAGAGTCTCCATGCCCAAGCCTGATGAGATAAGATGTTGCGCTTCATTGCGTATCTAACAGTCTGCATTGCGGAGGCGAGCATCAAAAGGCCGTAGGCTCCGAAGCCGAAGTCCATCACTGGTCCGCCGACTGTGCCCGTCAGTGCAATAAAAGATAAGCCACCCAGAGCTGTTAAAATAGAAATTAAGACGTAGAGTCGACCGGTCCAGTGATGAAATTGAGGATAGCGTAATCGTAAACCCTCGAATAACTGGAGGCCTCCGAGCAATAGAATGAGTCCGCCAGCAGCAAAGTGTATGCCGATACCGATTGAAGCGGCTGGCTGATCCGGTTTGTAAATTTCAGGCAATACATTGTTCCAACGTTCCAAGTCTTCATAGAAATAAGCGGAGGCGTAATTAGCAAGGATATAGAGGCCAAAAATAGCGGAGCTAACCCAAACGATGCCCAGTAACATTCTGCTGGAATAATGAAAAAGGTCGAAGTGCGCCTCAACTCTTGTCTGCATTCCTGTATTAGATTGATTCTTCATTATCAGCGACGGTAAAACTTGGTTTGTTTTATACTTCTAGACTAGCATCCTCAGTGAATTCTGAAAATACTGGCAAGGTTATCAATTCCAGGACGATGCACCGGATTAATAGCATCAGACAAAGAAAGGTAAGATAGTCAGATGCAAATAAATCGTAATTATAAGGAGAAGTGTTGATGAAAGTATCGAGAAGAGCACTAGATTTTTCTTTTATTATAAGCAGAGTTGAAGCCACAGAATTCGCAATAAAATTTCGATGGCTAATCGGTTTTACTGTCTTCGGTTTTTCGGCTTTGTTGACAGCTCAACCTGCTGAGCAGGTTTCGCGAGCGACCTTTGATCAATGGATGCAGGATATTTCAAATTGGGGGCGATGGGGAGATGATGACGAAATTGGGACATTAAATCTCATTACCCGGCAAAAGCGGGTTCACGCGGCTTCGCTTGTAACAGAGGGTCGGTCAATTTCACTCTCTTTGTTCGCGGATAAAGAGGAACGTCCTCTTAATGGTAATCCCTTTAAGCACTCTCTAAGCGTGTCACGTTTTGGAGAGCATGAAGTTGCTGGCGATGAGTACTCGGTTCAGTATCATGGTTTTGCTCATACTCACATGGATGGTTTACCGCATTTTGCGCACAAGGGTCAGATGTATAACGGCTTCCCAGTCAGCGAACTATCACAGGATGGGGCCAATCGGCTTGGTATACACAATGCATTTGAAGGTATTTTTACGCGTGGTGTAATCGTAGATATTCCGTGGCTGAAGGGCGTGGACTACTTGGAGCCGGGCACCGCAATTACTGCACAAGATATAGAGCGCTGGGAAGATCGCACAGGAGTAGAAATAGAGAGTGGTGATGTGCTCCTCATTCGGACTGGAAGATGGGCTCGGGTGCGAGACCGGGGTGAATGGAACTTTGTTGGAAACGCTGCCGGTTCTCATGCGTCTCTAGCGCTTTGGTTAAAAAACCGGGATGTCGCGGTAATTGGGTCTGACGGGGTAAGTGATGTCATGCCCAGTGGGGTAGAGGGTCTAATTAATCCTTTGCATGAATTGGTTTTGGTAGGGCTTGGTATGCCACTGTTAGATAATTTGGATCTTGATGAATTAGCGAAGTTTGCCCAGAAAACGAATAAGTGGGAGTTCCTCTTCGTGGGTGCACCTTTGCGGGTCAGAGGTGGTACCGGGTCGCCCATGAATCCAATCGCTGTATTTTAAAATTGAATCCTTTTTAAACGGAATGACCATGAGATATTTACGGCCACTTTTACCCGGTTCACTCGGGTTCATTTTCCTTCTCAGTAGAGCAGAATTTTTCCAATTAACCCTTGTTAATGGTCTCTGCCAGTTGTGCCTTTTTCTAGTGGTAGTTTGCATACCAATTTGGCGCACAGGAAGAATGAGTTATGTGGATATCGGGTGGCCTTGGGGTTTGGTGTTGCTGGGAATAGCGGCTTATTATTTGAGCGAAGGGTACTGGGCTCGCTCGCTTCTCGTCAGCGTGGCCCTTATTGTTGTTGGCCTGCGTATGGGTCTTGGGGCGCTTAATTTGTGGCGATTAGGTTATCTCAATAAAGAGTTCTCCCGATATCAATATCAACGTATCCGATGGAGTGACGAGGGTAAAGAGAATGTAGCTCTGGCGTTACAGGTTGATGCGATCTCTCAAGGCTTGGCCAACGCTTCTTTTTTGGCTTTGCCGATTTTTATTCTTGTAACAAACAAAAGCTTGGAAATTTCGGTTTTTGAGATTGTGGGTTTTTTTGTTTGGCTCATCGCTTTCTTACTAGAATCTGTTGCGGATTTTCAGAAACAAAAATTTCTTAGAGCAATGAAAAAAGCAGGTAGGCGGCGGGAAGTTTGTAATGTTGGATTGTGGCGATATTGTAGGCACCCAAATTATTTTTTTGAGTGGATGGTGTGGAATGGCTTTGTAATTGCCTCTATGCCCTCCTTGTTGTTACTTAAGAGTGAAGTTAGCACCTTAGTTTGGTATCTTCTTGCAGCGGGTCTCTTGTTCACTTCGCGACAAATGTATACCACGCTGGTATACGATACTGGAGCTGTGCCATCTGAATACTTTTCTTTGGAGAAGCGGCCTGGTTACTTGCACTATCAAGACACCACGAATCGATTTTTTCCAGGGCCAGTTCGGCGCAGTCTCGGTGATTAGGTTGTTTTAGTCAATATTCGTGGACTTGATACAAGAATTTTTTTGGCCCGGTTTATATGCTTTTATCCGATTGGTACGAAGTGCTTTTAAAGAGCTGAGATCAGTTTTGGACGGATGTCCAGATGATTGGTGATTTCTTCGTAGGCTAGAGCGAACTCTAGAACCTTTTTGTCCTCACCAAAGCGTCCGATAACCTGCATTCCCATTGGCCGGTCATCTGCATCAAATCCAACGGGCAAGTTTATCACGGGCAGTCCACCCAAACTGCCATAAATAACGACCTCCATCCATCGGTGGTAGGTATCCATCTCGCGTCCGGCAATCTGTTTAGGCCAAGGTATATTCTTACTGTAAGGGAAAACCTGCGCGGTTGGCCAAACAAGAAAATCATATTGATTGAACAAGCGATCCAGCTCGATATACCAAGCCTGTCGTATTTGATTGGCGGCTGCTGTATCAGTGTCGGTGATTTTTATACCCTCTTGTATTTCCCATGCTAACTCCGGCTTCAACATGTCGCGAGTGTTAGAATCATCCCAGTAGTTACGTAGGCTAGTCCGACCACCATGGCGCAGTGTGGTGAAGCATGACCAAAGGTCGCCGTAATTAAATCGTGGTGTAGTTGTTTCTATAGCCGCGCCCGCATCTGAAAGCAGTTTTAAACTTTTTTCACAAAGGTCTAATATACCTGCTTCTATTGCTAAATATCCTTCAAGATTTCCCATCCATGCAAGCTTTTGAGAGCCTAGATCAAGAGCGGAGAAGTCAACGTTCAGTGGGTTGGTGGCTATAGTATTATGCAAAGCTATAGTATCCGCGATATTTCGCCCCATGGGTCCTGAGGTAGACAATGGTCTCTGGTCAGATGGATTCCCTGTCACCAGATCAACCGTATCCACTGTGGGCCGAAAACCGATAACATTGTTAAAAGCGCCGGGATTTCGGAGTGAACCCATGAAGTCACTGCCATCGGCAACCGGAAGCATATGCGCTCCAAGCGCCCTGCCTGCCCCTCCACTAAAGCCCCCTGCCGTGAGTTTTGGATTCCAAGCGCTGCCTGTAGGGCCAAAAATAGGGTTATAAGACTGAGAGCCCAAACCAAATTCAGGCACATTAGTTTTACCAATGAATATGGCACCCGCAGCGCGCAGCTTAGCTGCTAAAGTGCTGTCTTGGTCAGCGATTCGATCCGCAAACATCGGTGAACCGCTTGTATGGCGCAGCCCAGCAACAGGCTGCAAATCTTTCACGGCGTGTGGCATGCCATGCATCCAGCCACGGTAATTACCGCGGGCTAATTCGATGTCTGCATTCTTCGCTTGCCGCAACAATTCTTGCTCCAACGACATGCTGACAATAGCATTATAAACTGGATTGTAGCGATTTATCTGAGTGAGATAAGCCTGCATAACCTCTAGGCAACTAACTTTCTTATTTCTGATTGCTTGGGATAATTGCAAGGCAGGCATCGAGACTATAGTACTAGGGTAATCGTCGGCCCAGACACCACCAGGCACAGAAAACGCCGTGCCTGCTGTTAAAGTTGTCCGCAGAAACTCCCGTCGATTGACCAGTCTTCTCATTGAAGCCTCTAATTTCCTGATATCAAATTAATAATATTGAGTCGGAATTAATTATTGACTAACTGTATATAAATACAAGTCAAATTTTGTACGCGTGCTTCTAATCAATCGTGATAGCTGTGATTAAATTTAACAGCAGAAAAGGAACAGTATGCTGAATGTCTTTTATCTCGGAGATCGAGAATTACGGCAGAAAAATTGTTATTCAATGGTGTCGCCTCATTAAGCAGAGAGGTTTCACTACCGAGATGTTTTATAAACTAACACATAGCTGTTCGATTTTTATGTTTGATGCGATATGAATGCAGTACGGGTTCAGTATAACCATTTGGCAAAGCGTGATTTTCAAATATAAGTGCTTTCGCGGCTGCAAAACCATAACTCGTATCAAAATTTTCAGCCATCGGTGTGTATAAAGGATCGTTGCTATTCTGCAAATCCACTACTCTGGCCATTCGTTGCATTGTCTCGAGTATCTGCTCTTGATTTGTTAGTCCATGAGCTAACCAATTTGCTATATGTACTGCCGAAATGCGCAGAGTTGCCCTGTCTTCCATCAGCCCAATATTGTTAATGTCCGGCACCTTTGAACACCCAATACCATGCTCTACCCACCTTACGACATAACCCAATATACTTTGAAGATTTTTTTCTAATTCGTGCTCAACAAATTTTTCGCTGACATCTTCTGAAAACTGTTTCAGTGGAATTTTAAGAAGTGAATCTACTGAAGTCTTATTTTGATTGAGAATGTTCTCTTGAGTTTTTTTGACGTCGACTAAGTGATAATGGATCGCATGCAATACTGCTGCCGTCGGAGAGGGCACCCAAGCAGTCGAGGCGCCAGCTTGTGGATGTTTAATTTTTTCTTGCATCATGGTGGCCATTTCGTCTGGCATTGCCCACATCCCTTTTCCAATTTGAGCTCGTCCGCGAAGCCCACAGCTCAGACCTATTTCAACATTTCGACTTTCGTATGACTTTATCCACTCGTATTCTTTAATCTTGTCTTTTTCTGGGACCGTGCCCGCATACATACTTGTATAAATTTCATCGCCAGTCCGATCTAAAAAGCCAGTGTTTATAAACACTAGTCGCGTTTTTGCTGCGCGGATACATTCTTTTAAGTTAAGCGAAGTTCGGCGTTCCTCATCCATGATTCCTAACTTAATTGTGTAGGGTTTTAAGCGTAATATTGACTCAATACGTGAGAACAATTCACAAGTGAACTTAACTTCTGCTGGACCATGCATCTTTGGCTTTACTATATAAATGCTTCCCGCTTTACTGTTTTGATACCCGCTGGAATTGTTCAAGTCGATTGAGCTTATTAGTGCCGTTAAAAGAGCATCAATAATATGTTCAGGCGCGTCTATGCCCGATGAATCCGTAGCCAGCTCTGAGGTCATTAGAAAACCGACATTACGATTGAAAAGTAGGCTTTTGCCTGCGACTTTAAACTCGTTACCTTTTGGATCTAGGAAGCGTAGGTCGTTGTTAAGCGTGCGGGCTATTTCCTTTGTTTTTTTTGTAAAATGTGCGCTTAATGTGCCTTGCATGAGCTCCAGCCAGTTGCGGTAGACCGTGATTTTGTCGTCCACATCAACCGCAGCAACTGAGTCTTCGCAATCCATTATTGTAGTGAGAGCAGCTTCGAGATGGATGTCTTTGATTCCCGCGCGGTCACTGTTGCCAACTTCAGAGTCTCGGTCAATAACTAGATGAATGTGTAGGCCATTATTTCTTAGTAAAATTGAGCTAGGGTTGGGCGAGCTTCCCCTATATCCAACAAAGTGGACTGGGTTTTTTAAACTTGTTTTCAGTCCATTGTTCATTATTGCGGCCAGGCCATCGTCAATTTGGTATCGAACGACATCAGCATGCGATCCTGAAAGGAGAGGTGCTGATGAATCTAGGAAGGTGCGTGCATAAGAGATAACTTTTTTACCTCTAACCGGACAGTAACCAGACATCAAATTTTGATCTTCACCGGCGATAATAACGTCGCTCCCGTATAGAGCATCGTAGAGACTGCCCCAGCGAGCGTTTGCCGCGTTAATCGCAAATCGAGCATTTTTAAGCGGGACGACTAGCTGCGGCCCTGAGAGCGACGCTATTTCGGCATCAACATTTTCGGTGCAAATACTGAAGTCTGGGCCTTCGGTCTCTAAATAGCCGATAGACCGTAGAAATTTCTTGTATTTTTTCTCGTCGAGAGTCCGATGAGTTTGATGCCAGAGATCAATCTTTCTTTGTAAGTCCTGTCTTTGACGCAGTAGAGTTCGAGTTCCTTCAGAAAAATCATCGATTAAAAGATTAATGGCGTCCCATAACTGAGCTGCATCGATTTCGGCAAATGGTAGGATTTCCTGTTCGATGAAGTGCCTAAGTTTTGGGTGGAGCATTTTGATTCGTCCTCCGAGGGTTAAGTTAGCCTATGTTTGGCGTTTGAGTTAAGCTTAACCGAAAACCTACGACTTTTGCATTTGGAGGCACACTAATTCAAAGCCAGTTGTGAAAGGAGTGGATGAAAATCGCCCGGTGGAGATTTTTCACCGATTATTGAGTGGTATCAAGAGAGTTTGGAGGGTTTTATGATTTTGTTAAAGGATTATTGCGATAAGTTTCTTAAAGGTTTGTATAGTTCTTTTGCTGTCTTGTTTTTAATCTCATTTGCGTCGGCTGCAGAGAGCGACTGGACAACTCTGATTTCTGGTACAGATGGTTTAGAAAATTTCAATATTGAAGGTGATGCCGATTGGACAGCTAAAGATAATAGTATTCAAGCGTCAAGCGGTACTGGGCCCTCTTGGCTTGTAAGTAAAGATAGTTATGCCGATTTTGTTTTGCGCGTTGAGTTTTGGGCGAGCGACGATGCCAATAGTGGTATTTACGTGAGATGTGCAGATAGAGAGAGAATAACGGATCGTACCTGTTATGAGGCTAACATTTTTGATCAACGAGGAGATCCTTCATTTGGGACAGGTGCGATAGTGCACGTTGCTCCCGTAGATGAGCCTAGGCCAAAGGCTGGCGGCACTTGGAATGTTTTCGTAATAACAATGGACGGCGATCATCTTATGGTAGATTTAAATAATAAAAGAACTGTTGATGTTCGTGACGAACTTCTTGATAGCGGACCTATTGGCCTGCAATGGGGAAGAGGAAAGATACGGTTTCGAAAAGTAGAGATTAGGAAGCTTTAAGTTTGATCTAAAAAATTTGTCTCGAATATTTTATAACTAAGGGAGTTATGCAATGAAATTATTAAAAAATGCTTCAGTAATGACAATAGCCATTATGTTTTTTTATTCCAGTATCAGTGCTCAAGAAGTAACAACAATTGGGGATGTTGAAATGCCAGCGATTGAGAGTAGTGACGCGTTCAATAAGATGAGGAATAAACTTGGCAAGTGGCAAGGAGAGATGACACAAGGATTAACAGGAGAAACGTTCAATGTGTCCTATGAGTGGAGAATCACGTCTGGCGGGAACACCATAACTGAAACAATCATCGAGGATGGGGTTGAGATGTTAACAACCTATAATGATGATAATGGTCAATTGGTCGTTAAGCACTACTGTGCCCTTGGAACAGAGCCTGTTTTTATGGTGACACAATCTACTGATAACGTGATCGCGATTTCTTTCGATGAGTCTCGATCAAATTTGCAGTCAGATCAACACGATTTTGTAGAGAGTATGAAGTGGACCACTGACTCTACTAATTCAAACGTTATGGTATTTGAGAATGTTGTAATTCAGAATGGAGAGAGATCTAACAATAGAGCCGTATTGCGTAAATTGTGAAATTTAGAAAAAGACTCTTTGAGAGAGTTTTCAATTTATGCTGACGAGGCATTTGTGTCATGGAACCAAACTTTTTAGCTTTACAGGTTATCGCCGAGGCCTCTCTAGGAATATTGGGGTTTTCGGCGATATTAATAGGGTTGAGTCGCGCGACGGACGGCTTCAGTGTGCCTGATAATTTCCGTATTCAACTTTTGATATATTCCGCTTTCGGCGCAATGTTTGGAGCACTTATTCCCTTTGCTATTTTTAAGAGTGCTGATGCGAACGGTTCATGGGCTATGATCAACTGGATCGTTTGTCTTTACTCAATTGCTGGTCTTTTTGTTTTTCCTAAAAGGATGTTAGCTATAAGAAAGAGCGGATTTAAGGTCTTGTTCCCTCTCAGATTGTTCTTTTTTCAGACAGGCATTTTGTCCACTATTTTTCTTCTATCTGGGAGTATGATTATCGATGTGATTGACCTCAAATCAAATGTGTATGTGATTTGTTTGTTACTTTTTCTCATCCAAAGCTCGGTTGCTTTTATAAGAACAATGTTTTACCGAGTAACTTGATTTTTAGATTTTTGTTTTTTGATAGGAAATATCAAATTTTCTGGGAATTAAAAATTCAACGATAAGGATAATAAATGTTTGAGATTTACAAACCAGTTTTCTTTGCCTTGTGGGTTATTTTGACAACGATTTTTGCTCAGGCGGTAGTATTGATTGTTGCGCACAGAATGCAAAAAAATTATAAAGTTGGTGTGATAGACGCCTCTCTTGGGCAGCAATCTTTTTTGTTTCGCAGTTATAGAACTTTCTGGAATTCTGTTGAAAACGTTGTTCTTATTTTTCCGTTGGTAATTATTGGGATCCTGACTGATTATGATTCAAATAGGTTGGGCATAATCACCTGGGTTTACGCCGTTTCAAGAATCGGTCACATGCTCGTATATTATCTTATCGCAACAGATAGAAACCCAAGTCTTCGGAGTGTCTTTTGGTTCTTTGGGTTTTTCGTCATGGCATACTTATTAGTCGATCTCGGTCTT
>PAEL01000089.1 GCA_002700775.1 Gammaproteobacteria bacterium
TATTGATCTAAACCACCAACCTAAAAAACAGCAGAGCCAGAAATGAAAAAACCGAAGGACGAGGCCTTCGGTTTTTTTTTAAGAACTCAGACTTAATGCCCTCAATGAGCACTAATACGAAGGCTAGTGCGCCGCACCCACCTCAGCTCTTGCGCCCGGTAATGCCATAGCCGTCAATTTACTCCCAGTCTGCAAAATAATGTACTGATGTCCATCATGCTTCCATGAGCTCATACCATATCGACTTTGTGCTGGCACTTCGATCCGACCGACTTCCTCACCAGTCTTCTTGTCAAGACCGTACAGGAGAGCTGTCTGTCCATCATGATCCATGTCTGAGTATACCAACATGTTAGCAGTGCTAACCATAGTCACCGCGTTGCCGGTGCCCGTATCCCCGACGTCAATACCATCTAAGGCGGGGTTGTTACGAATACGGTCTGGCGTCTCACCCGTAGGAACCTGAAACGCTATTTCTCCAGTATTCATATCATAAGCAGTGATGGTGCTGTATGGCGGCTTAAAATAAGGCAAACCAGACCTAAGTCGCGGAGCTCGCGGACGCGGCCCATTTGCGTAAGCTGCAAATGTGCTTCCAGTAGGCATATCGATACGGGCATCTGCTTCGTCTCCAGGAATGATCCGCTGCCAGCTACAAGCCTTGCGCGAAGCTACGTACAAGAACCCTGAAGTTGGATCCGCCACTGGTGGATTATTTATATTTGCACCACCACCATCGCCCGGGCACATTGCCGAACTAATCTTACCCGCGGCATTTTCTGAATGTATAGGCGGGTTGAAGAGCGGCCCCATATCATAGTTAGTCATTACCTCTAACGCCTCACGCCGAAGCTCTGGTGTAAAATCAATTAAGTCTTCCTCGCTCAGACCTTGCATTTCAAAAGGAGGTGGCAAAGTTGGAAAAGGTTGAGTTGCTGAAAGTTTCTCACCCGGAACCTCCGAGGCTGGGACCGCGCGTTCTTCCATCGGCCAGATTGGTTCTCCAGTCATCCGATCAAAAGCATAAACAAATCCTTGTTTTGTGACCTGAGACACAGAAGAAATTTTCCCTCGACCAGGGATGTTCAAATCTAACTGTATAGGTGCCGCTGGATTATCATAATTCCAAACATCATGATGTACAGTCTGAAAATGCCAACGGCGCTCACCTGTTTCAGTATCCAATGCAATCAAGCTTGTTCCGAAAAGTCCGTCCCCTGGCCTAAAACCTCCGTAATAATCAATTGTAGGAGGATTTGTAGGCACATAAACAATGTTGTTTTCAGGATCAGCAGTCAATGGCGCCCACGATGAAACGTCTCCCGTCCACTGCCAAGCATCATTCTCCCACGTCTCATGACCATACTCGCCTGGCTTAGGAATCACGTTAAATTTCCATTTAAAATCCCCTGAAACTCGATCATAAGCCAAGATGTCACCAGGCACATTTTCAACTCGTGCTTGCAGGTAACCTTGCTCAGCGGAATTACCCACTACAACTGTGTCATTCACGACAATCGGGGGAGAGGAAGTCGTAATATATCCGACTTCAAGCGGAATCCCGTCGTATGGGTCGTAAGGATGTCCCAAATCAGCGAGCATGTCGACCACACCCGTTGCTGGAAAGCCGTCCACCGGAACTTGGCCCCCAAACCCTTCAAGCGGTGCCCCTGTCTCAGCATCGAGGGCGACTAAGAAAAACCCCGGAGTGGATATATAAACCACGCCTTTACCATTGATTCTGGAATAACCAATTCCTTTCCCGTATGAGGCGCGCATCGAGTATTCCCAACGGCCTGTGTTAGGAAGTCTGTATGACCAGATGGTCTCTCCGGTTTTTGGATCAATCGCTACGACGTGGCGACGGGCTCCGGAAACAGTAAAAAGCTTTCCATCTACATAAGTCGGCGTCGAGCGACCTGACTGACCGTTATAGCTAGACCCATCCCACTCCCATACAACCTCCAAATCCTCGAAATTATCAGCCGTAATTTCATCTGCAGGAGTATATCGGGTGTGGGCATAATCGCCACCTAGGGTAAACCACTCGGCCGTATCATCGGTAACCAAATTCTGACCGACCCCTAGTTGGGCATATAATCCAAAAATGACCGAAAGAATTGTCATGTTCAATGAATTGCGCGAAGTCAAACCCGCTGTAAAACTGAAACTGGATCTCATCATTATTACCTCTAAATTCAAAGTGCTTAGTAGAGCATACAACAAATAACTCAATTGTAAAAACTCCTCTGAACGCGTTGTGATTTGGCGTCTTCCGAACGCATCGATAAATACTATAGATCATCAAATCGTTAAAAAAATGTGTCTAATTGAAACTATCGAGCGCTTAACTCAATTAAGGTTTTCTCAAGCTGATAATAAATACTATACAATGAACTAAACCTCAGCGGACAGCATGGAGCTCAACATGAAGTCAAAAACAAATTTTATATTTCTTTTCCTCACATCTGTCCTCTGGATTAATGCCGCGGCTCAAGAAATCCATATTCGTCAATTAGAGGAACTCGGTCCATACCAGATTGAAAGGTACAACGATTTCCCAACAGTATCTCAATTTGCAAACGCAGACATATACTATCCCAAGAGCAAAATCCAAAACCAACAGTTTGGAGGAGTTGCTATTTCGCCGGGTTTTAGAGAGAAAAAAGAAAATTTAAGCTGGTGGGGCGAACTCTTAGCATCGCATGGGTTTGCAGTATTGATCCTAGACACTAACACCTTGAACGATCTTCCCGAAATAAGAGCTGAGGCGCTACTTGCCGGAGTCAATGTGCTTCGCTCCGAAGGCACTCGTAAAGCGAGCCCGCTAGTTGGGATGATCAATCCTGAGAATATGGCAGTAATGGGACACTCTATGGGAGGCGGGGGCGCTCTTTTAGCAGCGCAATTATACGGCGAACAATTAAAGGCCGCGATTCCTCTCACAAGTTGGCAACCGGACGGAGATTTTTCAAAAATTAACATACCAACATTAGCAATCGCTGGTGAAGTTGATCGCATAGCTGTTTCCGACGTACATGCGTTTCCACACTATCTTTCACTTCCAGGTAATATCGCTAAAATGTACATTGAAATTAAAGATGGAAACCACTTCATTGCCAACACCTCGACAGGACAAGATCGCTTACAACCTAATATCGACGTCCATGATCTGGTTGGAAGATATGGAATTGCTTGGCTGAAATTATTCCTAGACCGAGATGAATCTTATCGACCACTTGTCTTTGGTGACATGCCGGAGAAAGACATCGCGCGGATTTCTCGATGGGAGTTTTTAGAGAACTAACTCAACTCAATTAAAAAGTGCCACCACAAGGAAAATATAAATGACAGGAATATCTATCAAAGACAAAACCGTTTTAGTTACAGGTTCGAACCGGGGAATAGGTAAAAGTTTTGTGCTCCAAGCCTTAGCAATGGGAGCAAAAAAAGTTTACGCCACTGCAAGAAATGAATCGACGTTAGCCGAGTTAGTTGCACTGAACGATTCTAGATTGACCACACTCTCACTCGACGTGAGCGACCAGACTCAGGTTGACGCAGCAGCTCGCGATGCAAAAGATGTAGAGATTCTTGTCAACAACTCTGGTGTCGGTGGCGGCGGACCAATTATTGGCAATGCTGACGAAGCTCCAAAAAGACTAGAAATGGATGTCAATTATTTCGGGCCGATGAAAATGTCTACCGCCTTTGCACCGATTTTAAAATCAAATGGTGGTGGAGCCATCATTAATATTCTGTCCATTTCAAGCCTCTGTAGCTTCGCCTTTGCACCTGGATATTCAGCCTCTAAAGCGGCCGGCCATTCCCTCACACAAGCAATCCGCGCGGAACTTGCCAAACAAGGCACTCTGGTGTGTGGCGTTTATCCCGGACCAATCGATACCGATATGGCAAAAAATTTACCCTTTGAAAAAGCTTCCCCAGACTCCGTTGCTACTCATACCTATGAAGCCATGAGTTCCGCAGTGGAGGATATATACCCCGATCCTTTTGCGGTAGAATTCGTAAAGCAATTAAGAACCGACCCAAAAGCAGTTGAGAAGTCAAACGCTAACGCAGCATAATCTCTGCCACCAATCGTAGCGGAAGAAAAACGCTATGGTTGGTGGGCAGCCCAAAATCTTGGCTACCTTCGCCAAAATAGCTCTCCACTATGGGAAGTTCGCAACAGTGGTATTAATTCCTGATTATTCCACGACCACCCTATTCTCAACTGAAAGAAAGTTATCTATACTCTGATGATAATTAAACAAAACACCTCATAATATAATCCAATATCGAAAAGACAGATATGAGCAAGTGCACTAAAATAAAGTCTGCGGTGAGCGTTTGGACTCTTTCCCTCTTTTTTGGTCTCACCTCTCAAGAAGTTCTCCCCCAAGACATCCCAATTGATGATTTATACTTGGTTTGCGAAGAATTGAATGAAGATTCTACTTTTGAATATTTAAGGTTTATTCAATGGGTGCTCGAAACAAATAAAGCACACCAAGTTAGAATGCCTGTCGTTAAAGAGATCAGCAATAAAGCCGTTAATTGGGATGTTTTTATCGCTGGGAATTCAGCAATATTTCGCCGAAACTATGCAGCCAGTTTCGAAGTAGATTCAATTAATTTATCTTATCTAAACGGAATGGGGACCGGATACGAGATAAACAGGTTGTCCGGTGCCATATCAATAATCGAACCACATCCAGCCCTGACCGAGAGAGTTTCCGGAGTTTGTCAGTCTGTTACAAGAACAGCCTTTCTTGAAAGATGGGATAGAAACACATCAGAAATTGTTCAATTGCAGGAATCTGCTCGGGAATCTCGCGCCTTTTGACCGGCCGCACCACCACTCACTCTTCTCTCCAAGACGCAGACAAACCTTCACGATCGACGCGCTCGCCCCTGATATACACGGAGTTTATATCTTCAGTTGCGCGAATATTATCCAGTGGATTCGTATTTAATATCAACATATCGGCACGATATCCTAGTCGCAGAAAGCCCGAATCGGCAAGATTGAGATGTTGAGCGGCCACGCTTGTTGCCGCCATTAGGGCCTGCATCGGTGTCATACCCAAACGCACAAATATTTGGAGCTCCCTATGACCCGTGTAACCAAAAAAATGATCAGGTACGGCACCAGCGTCTGTGCCCAAAACAAAACTAACACCACTCTTAATAGCAGTCATAAAGATGTCACTCAACATGCGCTCACCTGAAGCCGAGCTTTCTTCAAAAGAGCTCCGGTTTTCGTTCGTAATTCCAACCCGATGCGTTGTTGTCGCAGGTAATGTCGGTTTGAGAAAATCATCCTCTCCAATAGCCTCACCTCTCAACTCACCCAGCCCTAAATTCGGAATCACAAAAACGCCCGACGAAGCAAGTAAATCTGATAAACTTCGATCAAACTCTGAATCAAAACGACCATGTAAAAATCCTGCAACACCGGCTTCTACTAAATCTGGCATGTCACCAGCTGATTGCTGATGAACAAAAACATCAATTGAACGATCTTTTGCCTCATGCGTAATCGCTCTATATATCTCAGGTGACAATTTAACTTGGCTTCCACCTCGGTCATCAACCCACAACTTAATGAACTGAGCTCCTGTATCTGCAAGCTGCCTAACAAGTTCTCTCCCCTTACTCGCGTCACGAACACCATAGAGAATTTGGCTACCCAGCCTTTTCTCTACGTCACGCACCTGCTCTAAAAATAAATTATTTGGCCCTTCATTCGGGGGAGCAATACCAATCGCGTATAACGGTCGAGCACCAAGAATTTTTTTTTCGTTTGATAGAGCCTTTAGCTTTTCCATTACGGGTGCAGGATCGCTACCCGCTGAAAACACAGCACCAAACCCGTACCAAGCATAGCGCTCAAGGTTTTCAATCAAATTTTCAAGGGTATAGTTTTCTGCGCCCCAGCTAATTCGATCTTGAAAGCCAAGATGAGCATGAGCATCAATCATTGCTGGCATAATAGTTTTTCCGCTCATTGAAATCCGAGTGGCGCTACCAGCATTGATCTGGTCACGTGGACCCAGTGCGGCAATTTGACCTTCCTGGATAAGAATTGATGCATTTTCTAAAACGGACCCATCGCCAATGATGAGTCTCGCATCATCAAACACAACTGACTGGCTAAAAAGTTTTACAGAAAAAAAAGAAAAAAGAAGAAAAAAAAGTAGTAACTCATGCTTCATGAGTTTTGACCTGTTGAAAAAAGACGCAGCTCGGATCTTGACAGCATTAAACCTCCCCTTGTAAATCTATAGGGAAGTCAATCAATTTTGCGCGAAGGTATTCACCTAAAGATTTCGCTTGCTTGTCTATCCGATGGCTTGATGAAACACCTTCACCTAACAAACCATGAATGTAAAAGTTAATAGCTCGAAGGTTAGAGAAATCATAACGCTCGATTTTATAGCCCTTTAAATCGACCGCGATTTCTTTAAGTTTATCGACAGTAAGATACGAGGAGAGGTAGGAGAATTCCTCATCCGTTTTTGCCCATATCCCGCAATTGGCGCAACCGCCCTTATCCCCTGAGCGGGTACCAAAAATTCTACCAAGTTCTATTTTCTCTGTCTGAGAATATTTTACTGTAACCTTATTTTTCCGTAAAAATTTAGCTTTTTTTTCGGTTTTATTTAAATTCTGTGTAGGCTTCACCAAGGTCTTTGTATTTTTAAAATTAACTATTTCCTCAACATGCGAACTGTCTATCAGCGAGGGCCAGTACACCAAAACCCTTGAGCCATCGTAACCTGCGGCGCCTCGACTGGTGTTTCCTGGTATGTTTGCAAGACCCAGCTCAGTGATTTTCGCTTGAAGAATCCTACCGACTAGACTGGCTTCTTCCGTAGTTACTGTGATGCGCAACGAGGCATGCGCTACCTCATTTGAGTTAGGGTCAGGATGATCGCTTCTAATCAGCTGCACATCAACGTCATCGAACTGATCTCTTCCTCCCAAATTGAAAAAGATTGCATCTAAATATACCTCAGCTTTTTTTTCAATATCCAAGCCAGTCAAAAGAACCTCTACGGACTGCTTATGCGGGCCTAACGTATTTATACAAACTTTATGCGTTCCTGGGGGACTGCTCCCTATACAGTTGCTGACTCTCACCCTATCAACTCCGACCTGAGAAACATTGATAGAATCGAAATGAGCTATAACGTCAGGGTTATAATACTCAGGGGTTGAAATTTCATAAAGAAGCTGGGCTGTAATGGTACCAACAGAGATTAAACCGCCGGTTCCTTCGTGCTTTGTTATGGTAAAGGAACCATCTGACTCAAGCTCGGCGATAGGATACCCAACGTTTCGATAGCTTTTTACTTCTTCAAAAAAAGCATAATTACCACCGCAACACTGTGCGCCACATTCAATAATGTGCCCAGCGGTGAGTGCACCAGCTAGCGCATCATAATCGTCCCTATCCCAATGAAATTTCCACGCAGCTGGCCCAATTACAACTGCCGCATCGGTCACTCGGGGGCAGATCACAATGTCTGCTCCTTGGTCGAGAGCTTCTTTAATAGCCCACGCTCCTAAATATGTATTTGCCGTAACAACTTTATTATTGGTCTCAGAAAGAGGCAGGCCAGAATCCATATTCACAAATTGCTCCCCCTTTTTTTGAAGAGCTAGCAGTTCATCAGTAATATCATCCCCATCAATATACGCTACTTGCAAATCAACCCCGATTTCACTCAATATCTTACTCGTTTCCTCTGCCATCCCTTTTGGATTTAGACCGCCCGCGTTTACTACAATTTTGATATCCCTTTCTGCGCACTCTGCCGCCACCTCTTTTACTTGTTTTAAAAAGGTCCCAACATAGCCCAAATGGCTGCCCCTTTTTGATCTTTGTTCGTGGAGTATTGCCATAGTCAGTTCAGCAAGGTAATCACCTGTGAGAACATCAATGCTTCCACCCTTTACCATTTCAATTGCAGCGGCGAGTCGGTCCCCATAGAACCCACTGCAATTTGCTATTCGTATTACCTCAGACATAGAGTGCCTTTTTTGCCGGTCGAAGAATCGGTTACCGTCATTCCAAAATTTATTGCCAATTTGGTTTTCTCTTTTCCCGAAACGCATTGATTCCCTCAACACCTTCCTCCGACTGAAACATTCTGACACTCCAATCAGTCGCAAGCTCAAATGCTTGCCCAGGATCACTATTGCACATTTGTCGGACCAACCTTTTAGTTTCCATAATCGCCTTCGGTCCCCCCAAACAAATAGCCTTAATTTCTTCCCGAACAGCGTCTTTTAGTTGAGAATCTTCGACTGAACGATTTATTAATCCGAATGTTGCCGCAGCCTCACTGGTAAACTTCTCACCTGTGAGAAAGAGTTTCATTCCGTTTTGAATACCAAGCTTTGGCAGGCACACAACGGAAATAACCGCTGGAATCACTCCGATTCTTACTTCACTAAAACTAAAAACGGCTGAATTTGAGGCAATACTGAGATCCGAAGCGCCAATTAATCCTAGCCCACCTGCAAATGCACTTCCATTAACACAACTTATCACCGGCTTTGCGCTTTCCTGGATAGCTTTTAATACCTCCGCGAAGGATACCGACTTTGCACCTGCAATCGTTTGGCCCGGCGGACTCTTTAAATCGGCTCCAGAACAGAACGAGCTCCCATTACCAGTAATGACGATGCATCTTATGCTCGCATCTCCGTTGGCAATTCCTATCGATTGATAAAGCTCATTCACCAACTCCGCAGACAAAGCATTTCTGCTCTCCGGTCGATTAAGCGTAATCCACGCCGCTCTATCGATCTTTTTGTATATTACACACTGTGATTCAGTCACGACGGAACACTCCTTTTCCGTTATCGATTTTCCACATCCTCTAGTTGAAGCAATAGGTGTCCGTTAGCAACTTGCTCACCCTCTCCAACAAAAATATTAGTGACAGTGCCTGCTGCAGATGCAGAGATTTGATGTTCCATTTTCATCGCCTCTAACACCATCAGAACTTGACCTTTTTCAACCGTGTCTCCGGCCCTTACAGTGACCAAAACAACAGTTCCCGGCATCGGAGCAAGAAGTTCTCCGCCAAGCGACTCTGACTGGCATATTGGGAACCGGGCTAGCTGACGAATTACTATAGAACCGGTTGGCCCATGGACGTACCAACTAACAAATTCGTCAAAAAGATCTCGGTCAGCATCTACTCTAAATTGAGCGCGCCATCTATTAGCCTCAATATCAACCAGCCCAAATTCTCGAGAACGCAAGAAGACAGAGGTATCAAAATCTTTAAACCGCACCCTAAAACTTCCATCACGCCTCGAGCCATATTCAATCACTTCCTCTCCAAACTCTGCTGATTCAATTCTGATACTCTCTAATGGCATAACAGAATTTCTCCAGCCACTTGATATCGTTCGAAGAGCTTTCGCCTTTTGTCGCGACCTCGCCTGAACTTCCATAACCAAAGCTATAACAGAATCGCGATACCCCGCGCGACCGATTTCTCGCGTCAAAGTGTTTTTATAATTTTCTATGAAATTTGTCGTGGTTAAGCCATTCAAAAATGCCTCATGCCGTAACGTAAGCACAAGAAAATCGCGATTAGTTTTTAAACCAAATATTTTTACTGTTTCAAGAGCTTTCGCCAATCCTCTCGCGGCTTCTTGACGCGTGGCAGCATGACAGATGAACTTCGCCATCATAGGGTCATAATTAACTGAGACATGACACCCTGTTTCAACCCCTGAATCTAACCGTAGACCCGTATAGTTGCCAGACCCTGCTCCCGCGTTAAACGCAGACGAGGGTTCCCAGAGCAGTATTTGCCCCGGACTCGGCAAGAAATCGTTATCGGGATCCTCTGCATAAAGTCGAGCCTCAATAGCATGCCCAGCAATTTTTAGATCTTCCTGACAAACAGAGAGAACGCTTCCCTGTGCTATAAGAATCTGCTCCCTAACTATGTCAATACCGGTAATGGCCTCTGTGACCGGATGCTCCACCTGCAGACGAGTGTTCATCTCCAAAAAGAAAAAATCATGTCCGTCAAATAAAAACTCAATTGTACCTGCCGACCAGTAATTTATTTTCCTCGCAGCGGTCAAAGCCACCTGCCCCATCTTCTCACGAATTTCTTCTGACAATGATGGCGAAGGTGCCTCTTCAATAATTTTTTGATGCCTCCTTTGAATAGAACACTCCCGCTCAAAACAATGCACCAGCCCACCATGCTGATCGCCAAGAATTTGGATTTCAATGTGACGACAATCAGGCAGCCATTTTTCTAAATAAACTGTTTCATCACCGAACGAGTTGAACGCCTCTCTCTGCGCACCAAGAATCGCATTTTTCAGATCATCAAACGCATGCACAATGCGCATACCTTTTCCCCCACCGCCTGCTGAGGCCTTAACTAAAAGTGGAAACCCAATCTCTTCACTTACCTCTTCGAGACTGGTTTCAGAATTAAATTTTGCAGCCGGCAGCATTGGCACTCCCGCTTCTATCATTAATTCTCTCGCTGCTAACTTATCACCCATAGATGCGATCGCATCTGGAGCAGGGCCTATCCAAATAATTTTTTCGGCAAGAACTCGGGATGCGAAGACGCTATTTTCCGAGAGAAAGCCATATCCGGGGTGTATTGCATCAGCATGAGTTTCAAGACAAGCATTAATGATCTTATCTTGATTGAGATAAGTATCTTGCGTTGTCTCACCATCCAACGACACCGCAAAATCGCATTCTTTGACATGAGGCGAATTCACATCATCCTCCGAATAAACAGCGACAGTAACTAAACCCATCCGCTGAGCGGACCGATTGATACGCCGAGCTATTTCACCTCTGTTGGCAATTAACAAGCGCGTAATTTTATGGGAATTTTGCTCTACGGACTGATTTACATCCTCCACGTACCGTACTCCTTTGTCCCCTTAACCTCTGCGTTATGAGCAACAGACAAAGCTATAGCCAAAACTTGCCTTGTATCTCTCGGATCAATCATTCCGTCATCACTGACCCGAGATGTTGCAAACAAACCTTTTGAACGCTCCTCGGCCCAGTGTTCAACGATCTGGGACCGCTTGCTATCTGCTTCCTCATCAAAGTCTATTCCTCGCCTCTCTGCGGCGGCCTTACCTACAATGCTCATAACCCCTGCCATCTGTTTGGGCCCCATTACTGCGATCTTTGCAGTTGGCCAAATAAAATTAAAGCGGGTTCCAAAGGCCCGTCCGCTCATTCCATAATTCCCTGCGCCATATGATGCTCCAACAACCACGCTCAAATGAGGGACCGTCGAATTAGACACTGCGTTGATCATTTTTGAACCATTTTTTGTGATCCCGCCTTGCTCAAATTCGGTACCAACCAAAAAACCTGTGATGTTATGCAGAAAAACTAATGGCGTGCTTATCTGATTACACAGTTGAATGAATTGCGCGGCTTTTTCAGCAGATTCTGAAAATAACGCGCCATTGTTCCCCAAAATCCCAATCGGATATCCATGGATTTTTGCCCATCCACACACCAAGGTAGGACCATAAGAAGCTTTAAATTCCTCAAAATTTGATCCGTCAACAATCCGTGCAATTACCTCACGCATATCAAAAGGTGTTTTTAAATCCTTCGAAACGATCCCTAGAAGATCCTCTTGGTCGTACATTGGTTCAGAAAACTCAGCATCAGGCTCAGGCCCAAATTTCCTCCAATTCAAATGTGAAACGATTTCTCGACAAATTCTAATTCCATCCATTTCGTCATTGGCTAAATAATCCGACAACCCGGAGACAAAACTGTGCATTTCAGCTCCACCCAAGCTTTCAGGATCCGCATCCTCGCCGGTCGCCATTTTCACAAGCGGCGGTCCACCAAGAAATACTTGAGACTGATTTTTGATCAATATGTTGTAATCACTCATACCAGGTTGATAAGCACCGCCTGCTGTCGAGGCACCGAACACGAGTGAGATAGTTGGGATTCCAAGCTTCGAAAGCTCTGTTATTTCGTAAAACAACCGTCCTGATTCTGCAAAATGATCGATTTCGCGCTGTATGACGTCCTCTGGATCTTCTTTCTTACCGCCCTGCCCACGGAGATCCGCACCCGCAGATTCAACAAATTGAACATATGGCAATCGGTTTTCTCGCGCTATTTGCAGGCCCCTCATTAACTTCTTCGAATTAAATTGATTAAAAGCACCCGCCCTCACCGAAGGATCGTGTCCTAGTATCAAACATTCGACCCCTGAGATCACTCCAATACCAACTAAAAAACCTGAACTTATAGCGAAAGGAGACCGCCAAGCAGCGAGGGGACTTACCTCAAGAAAAGGCGAATCAGGGTCCAAAACATGAGAAATACGTTCTCGAATAGGCATTTTTCCTTTTAAGCGAAGCCTCTCAACTGCTTCCTCACCTCCGCCCTCAGCCGCCTTCTCAAGAAGAGAATTCATTTCAGAGAGAAGCTCCGACATATCGTTGCTATTTTTTTGCCAACTCTCAGATTTACAGTTTAATTTTGAACGCAATATCGGCACCGCAATCTCCAGATCTTATTTTTGATTTCTATGCTTTCATCATAACTGGACAATCTGATCATATCCCAACATTCTTTGCGACCTTCTCATAATGATATTCTGCATCCCCATGAGCCACCGAAGCAGCATGGACTCTGCGGAGGCATAAATGCATGTCCAAGTCATCGCAAAACGAAATTGCACCGTGGGCTTGATGTCCAAGCTTAGCCAACCTGACTGCGGTCGAACTTGCATAGGCTTTTGCCATGGATATCTCTTTGGTCGCATTAATACCCTGCGACACTTTACATATAGCTTGCTGTGTGAGGCTACGAATACTGTCGACCTCAACTGCCATATTCGCACAATGATGTTGCACCGATTGAAAAGCCCCGATTAGCTGGCCAAACTGTTCTCTTTTTGACACGTAAGATACAGTCATGTCTAAAATATTTTGCACACAACCGACTATTTCCGCACATTTTCCAACGGCCGCTATATTTTCTAATTCATTCAAAAGTGCCTCAGCCGCTTTCCCGCTAGCCAAAATCGCAGAATTTGAGAGAGAAACATTTTCAAATACGATCTCACATTGCCCAGCATAATCAAGTGTCGCGCACGAAAGCTTATGAATCCCCGGACTCTGAGCATCAACCATCGCTATCGTGAGGTCGCCATCTATCCGGCCAACAACTAAATAATAGTTCACAGATAGGCCATACTCGACAAAAAGCTTAACCCCATTTATCACCAAGAAATCATTATTAGGAGTGAACTCTAAAGATATTCCATCCTGTTGATATGCGACACCAGGCTCAGCAAACGCATAAGAAACAGTGCAGTCGCCAGTCGCAATTCGCGGTAACAAGTTAGCTTTCATCTCGCTGTTATTTGAATTGGTCAACGCACTTGCGCCAAGCACTGCGGTTCCGAAAAACGGTACCGGGGCACAAGCCGCGCCCAATTGCTCGATAATAATTGAGAGGTCCTCAAAAGACCCTCCTACTCCACCATAATCCTCACCAATGAAAAGCCCAGTCCAGCCCAACAGTGATAACTTTGACCACAATGCTCTGTTATAGTCATCTGAGCTTCCACGGCGGTCGCGCATTAATTGCTTTGGACACTCTCTGGCAAGAAAAGACCTTGCCGAATCTTTCAAGATGCGCTGTTCTTCATTGAGCCGAAGGTTCATAAATTTTTACCCATCGTTTTAGAACAAAGAAAAGTGTGCTCATCTAGAACAAAGTTTCTCAGCTAACCAGCGTGATACGAAAACTACCTCGGCAATCCCAGCCCCCGTTGAGCTATGATATTTCGCTGCACCTCTGATGTTCCCGCCCCGATTGTTGCAGAGATGCTCTCGAGGAACCCTCTCGAAACCAATCCTCTCAGCGGTGAGCGCTGAGACCTACCTTCATACTGGCTATATGGCCCGAGAATCTCCATCGAAAGATCCGCCATATCTTTTGCTAACTCGGTGGCCATTAACTTTAAAACAGAAGATTCAACATTTGGATCTTCCCCGTTATCAAGCATTTCTGCTGTTCTCCAGAAAAGCATGTAACCAATTTCAATTCGCGTCGCTAATTCCGCCAGTTTTTTTCGAACACTTTGCTTTTTGGCTAAAACCATTCCATCCAAGCTTGTGTTATTCACGAATTCAACGAGCTCCTCGAACATCCTTTTGTATTCTCCAATCCCAACTAAGCACATTCGTTCAAAGTCTAACGCGGTCATCAGGTTATAAAAACCTCTGTTCTTACCCCCAATAAGATTCTCCTTAGGCACCACAACATTATCCAAGAACACATTATTAAAAGAATGCTCTCCAAGAATATTAATGACCGGATCCATCGTTATGCCCGGTGTTTTATTATCAACGATAAAAAAGCTTAACCCTTTATGCTTTTGAGCCTGCGGATCAGTCCTTACTATCATCCACGAATAGTCGGCAAGGTGGGCACCACTTGACCAGCACTTCTGTCCATTAAGAACGTAGTGGTCATCAACCTCCTCTGCAGTCGTCCGAACACTTCCCAGATCGGAACCAGCGTCCGGTTCGCTATACCCTAACCAAAACTTTATTCTACCTGCAGCGATATCAGGCAACCATTTTTCTTTTTGCTCAAGAGTACCTGCTCTTAATAAAACCGGTGCTACCATTCCGGTCGCGATATGCCCCAGCCTAGGCGCACGGTAGTAACTCATTCGTTCATCGAAAATTGCTTGCTGCATATTGGTATACTTTTTGTCACCACTCGCGTCGTCCCAAAATGCCGTGTACCAGCCCCTCTCGATAATTTTCCTTACAAATGCTTCCGCCAGTTTTGCATCGGCCGTATTTTCATAACCGCTAAAAGCATAATCATGAGGCCATGAAATCGGTTTTAGAGCCCAATCTGAAGGTAAATTTTCTCGAATAAAAAGATCTACTTCATCAAAGAACTTTTGCTCAGCCTCGGAAAAATTGACATCCATTTATTCTTTCCAATCCAATGTTATTTAGCAGTAGGAAGTATTTTTTTGTTAAACTTCATTATGAGATCGTTACGCGAACTTTCTTTTTAGGATACGCAATATAAAATATAAAAGCCAGTCGGCTTGTTTTTAACGTTTTACAGCTTTTTGGTTTATAATTAAAAAATGAACAATGCCAATGAAAGAATTCTGCCTGCCTCAACCAAACAGGCAATCAAAAGTAAAAACGCGCAAACTGCTATCTGTGATGCCACAATCGAAAGTCTCATTACGATTGGGTACGCCAAAACCTCCCTGAATGTTGTTGCAAAAAAAGCAGGCTTTTCTAAAGGGGCTCTCCAATATCATTTCCCCAGCAAAGAAGACCTCGTGACTGCCACGGCAAATCATCTTCTAGAAAGAACAGATTACAAGCAGCAAGATAAAAAGGTGGAATTCCACTCAATTCACGACGTCGTTTTTTATATCTGGAATAAATTAGTCAACACACCTCCGTATTTAGCCCTTCTTGAGATCCTGATTGCCACTAGGACTGACAATGCCCTAAAAAAGCGAATCAGTTACACGCTTTCTGAGTGGAATAAAACTTTGGAAAATCAAGCTATAGACAACTATCAGGCTAAAGAAGTTGGCGAAAATGTAGGCCAACTTATGACAATGACGAGAAGCTTCCTGCGCGGACTTATACTACAAAAACATTACGAACCGTTTCACGATGAGACTCCGCAACTAGAGAGATGGGCAATTTTTCTTGATTCAGTTATCGAACTAAAAGTAGGAGATGAACCATGACGCCGAAGCTTTATCACTGCAAGAGATCACGATCGATGAGGCCCCTTTGGGCTCTTGAAGAACTTGGTATCCAGTATGAACTCATAACAATGAAATTCCCGCCAAGAGCAAATTACAACGGATATCTTGAAATCAACCCCCTCGGCACTGTCCCGACCTTCGTTGATGGACAAACAACGCTGACCGAATCTTCCGCAATCTTGCACTTCTTAGTAGACAAATACGGGCCAACAGATCTTGCCGTTCAACCCTCTGACTGCGATTACGGAATCTACTTGAACTGGTTGTACAGGAGTGACGCGACCCTTACGTTTCCGCAGACGCTTGTACTTAGATACTCAAAGCTAGAGACCGAAGAAAGAAAAGTGCCTCAAGTAGTAGAGGATTATAAAACATGGTTCTTTTCAAGGCTACGAGCTGTTGAGCAAAGCCTAGAAACCCGAGACTATCTCTGTTCTAATCGCTTCACTATTGCAGACATCAGCGTTTGTTATGCATTAGTTCTTGCTGAATCACTTGGCTTATCGGAGGGCTTCAAGAAAAACACGAAAAGGTACTTTGAGATGCTTAAACAACGACCAGCGTTTCTGCGAGCCTTTGAACTATAGAAGCTGCTGGCTGCTCAAACAATTCGACAACAAAACTAACAATGCCAAGTTTGGGTTAATATTGAGTGAGGAAACCCTAGATGATGACAATTTTTTCAAAAGGTCTTACTTATCTTGCCACGAATTCCCAAACACTCAATTGGACGATTTGGCGGATTTTAACCTCGACCATGTTCATGACACATGGCTACAGTAAACTTTTTAGCAACAAACCTCAGGCATTTTCGGGCTCAGGAATGACTTCAATTGAAATTTCAGGACTTGTTAGTTGGCAAATGCCGTTCGAAGTTAACGCACTATTTCTTGCAGGCGTAATTGAGTTTTTTGGAGGAGCATTAATTTGCTTGGGACTATGGACACGCACAGCCGCTGCATTATGCGCATTATTAATGATCGCCGCATACCTCATAGCCCACCCTGCTTGGCTTCCAACTGCAAACGGGGGTGAACTCGCTGCGATATACATGGCGACATTTTTAGCTCTTTTTTCTTTTGGCCCCGGAAAATTTAGTCTAGATGCCCTAACCAGGCGTTCTCATCAATAAGTTCATAATGTAATTTAAGGCTTCCATGAAAGGACTTTTACAACTTCTGCTATTGACAGTATCGGTGTCGGTTGGGGCACTGAATGCTTACCAAAGATCCTCTTCTATAATTGTTTTTGAAGGCGATACAAAAATAGCCGTTGTCAATCAGGATTCCGACACCATTTCGATCGTCGATTTAACAAAAACTCCGATAAAAATAACGGAGATTCAAGTTGGCTCCCGACCACAATCGATCAGTTTCGACCAGACTACAAAGACTCTTATTGTTGTGAACCAAAATGAGGACGCTTTAACGTTCATCAACTCGGAGTCCTACTCGATAATCGGTCAAAAGAAAACAAGCAGAGGGCCATTTGGAGTCGTAAACGATTTATCCAAATTTTACGTCTCCAATCAACTCGACAACAGTATTGATGTTTTTGACACAAGCACATTTGTGCATTTAGCGAACATAGAAGTCGATTCTGAACCGAGGGGACTCGCTCTCTCAGAAAATTTTCGTTGGCTCTATGCAACTCATTTTAAAACCGGACAAGTCTCGGTGGTAGATACACAGAGCTATAAAGTTATCAGCACGATCGACCTTGGATCAAAAGCATCACTCTCTCAGTCAATCGCTATTACCGAAGATGGGAGAACTGCTTTTCTACCACAGACCTTTATTAATGACACCAACCGAAATTTACAATTTGACACAACCGTTTTTCCGTCCATCTCAATTGTTGACTTGGAAAAAAGAGTAAACTTAAGGAAAAAACGCCTTGGCCTAGACATTTTTGATGAGCCTGTTGGCATTCCAATCGAAGCAATACTGTTCGACGAATCGCTCTATATTTTAAATGCTGCGAGCAACGACCTTTCAATATTAGATATCAACACATTCTCTGGGTCAGGGCACATTGAGTTGGGAAGCCATCCACTTGGGATTACGATTAACAGTACTGGCACTAGACTTTACGTTGACAACTCGCTTGACGGAACAATTAGTGTTATCGATACACATTCAAAGGAAGAAACATCGGTCATTGAAGTTACTGAAATACCACTAGAACCAGATCTGCTCGCCGGGAAAAGGTTGTTTAACAGCTCTGATGATACAAGATTAGCCAAGGATCAATGGATAGCTTGCGCGACCTGCCATTTTGATGGAGGAGCCGATCTTGCTTCCTGGTTTTTCCCTGATGGAAAGCGCAATACTCCAAGTCTGTATATAGCTAAACATACGCCACCATTCCACTGGGCTGGAAACCTTGACGAAATACATGATGTAGAAGAAACAATACGTAATATTCAAGGCGGCTCCGGATTGACGATGGGCGATCACGGTTGCAATCCTGCTTGTGATCAAGCCCAGCCTAATGAGGGCCGCTCTGTTGGCCTCGATCAATTAGCTACATATGTAAAGTCTCTCCTTTTCCCATCAAGTTTTAATAATCTGAAAAAATTAAAGTCATCCTCTGACGTCTTGCTAGGAGAAAAATTATTTTTTGACGAGGAAGTCGGATGCTCTACCTGCCACGCTCCGCCACTTTATCAAGACGGCAAGCGGCACAACGTAAATCTCTCGTTTCAGCTTAACAAGCCGGCAATAGACACACCATCTCTGCTTGCTCTAAGCCAATCGCCTCCTTACCTGCATGATGGAAGCGCAAAATCG
Organism: Gammaproteobacteria bacterium; assembly: GCA_002700775.1. Classification (GTDB taxonomy): domain Bacteria; phylum Pseudomonadota; class Gammaproteobacteria; order Pseudomonadales; family Pseudohongiellaceae; genus UBA9145. The sequence continues at coordinate 18,626 of PAEL01000089.1, forward strand.
ATTCAAGATGTTATCGACCTTGCGTCAATTGACGACTCTCATGGACAGGTGAGCCATCTTTCACAGCATGAAAGTGACAGCCTAATAGATTTTATTATGACCATCGACATTAGCGAGCTACTGACCGTCCCACGGCATTACTCATCTCTGCAAGTCCCAAATAAAAGAGAACCCTACATACAAAATGTTTTTGCAAAATTTCATGTCAATTTGGATCAAACCGATGACCACATCCAGCTCGATGTCAAACTCAGCGAAAGCGCCAATGTGCCGACCGACATCTACTTGGCGATCGAAATGATCGGAGAACCTTTTGCTGCTTTTATCGATTCATCAGGTCTAGTGGAGTCTGGGGCAAAAACAGCTCCATTTGCAAGCCACACCAATCCTCACGACCTACTCACACAGAATGTATTGTCATTAACGCTCAACAGAACCGACTTAGCAGCAGGGGAGTACCTTCTTCACTCCGTGAGCGTGAACTCGGGGACATCAATATTCGCGCGCAGACTTTGGCTGAATCATTCAACAGCAAAGTTTTCTATAGACCCTTAGACTTACCCGACGAACACTCGTAGCAAATCGACGTTAAAAAAACATGTGCCAAAATATTCCTTATACAATGAGCTGCGATCAATCTTTTCCCGCTATTTGCAGAACAATATCCCAATTGAAGCGCAGAAACCGATTCAATTCACTTATCAGAATACGTTCCTGATCACTATGCGCACCAAAACCCAATGCCGCATCCTCCCGATCAATCGCAGGGCCAATGCCATAGCACTGGATTCCTTTGTTACGAAGATACGCCATATCAGTCGCACCTGTACTCATTGTCGGCAGTGTTACCACACCGTAGTGCTTATTAATTCCGGCCTCGATTGCAGAAAATGCAGGTGTATTTATTCTGGCCTCGCCTCGCGGCCGAGTATTTCTCTCGCCAAGACTCACTTCGACAGCGGAGTCATTAATTACATCTCGAATCTGATCTAGAAAATCGGGTATGTTCTCATCAGGCAAGGCTCTAAAATCAATGCTTCCCCGAGCATCAGACGGAATCACATTAATCCGATAACCCGCATCAATAATATTTGGGGACAGCGAGGAACGCAGCATAGAAGCATGTCTAGGCTCATTGGCCAAAAAATACTCATCAGCCTGGTTAATTGTCGCAGGATCGAGGACCGCGAGGTACCGCGCTGCAGCCTCCGGCGGAGAGATACCTGCAAGACGCTCAAAATAGGCCGCCGTTGTTTCGTTGAGACGCACCGGTGAACGCCAGTCAGCGACAGCTGCCATTGCTTTTGCCAATCGAACGACGGGGTTACTTTGCAATGGAACAGAGCCATGACCCGCAACACCGGTAGCGACGAGCTCAACTCGATAGGGAATCTTTTCAACTGACTGAATGCCAGCATATTGAACCTCTCTATTAACCCGTGCTACCGAACCCCCCTCAGCCAGACAAAATTCAGCCTCAATTTTTTCAAAGTGCTCATTGACCATAAACTCAATACCATATTCTGTTGCGCCTTCTTCGCCAGATTCAGCGAGAAAAATTACATCGCGATCAAGTGCGATTTTTTGACGTTTGAGCTCCAACATTACCATCAACGCGGCAGCAAGATTATCTTTATCATCAACTGCGCCACGACCATACACGTAACCATTGTCTACAGTTGCGCTGAATGGTGGGAAGCTCCACTTAGCAGGATCAACGTTAACAACATCCGTGTGAGCCATGATCAGCAAAGGGGGCTTATTACCTGAACCCTCTAGGCGCGTAAGAACATTTGGTCTCTCTGAGTCTATGGCCAACATCTCTACGTCAAACCCTTCAGACTCAAGCACATCACGCAGATATTCTGCCGCAGGTAACTCTCGGCCTGGAGGATCGCTCGTATCAAATTGGAGCAAAGCACGAAAATGTTTCAGTAACTCCTGTTCTGCCAACTGCCAATCTGGGGACCCTCTTTGCCCTAAGGCAAACGGCCCTGATAAAAATAACGTGAACGTTACGAAATAAATTACTATTATCTTCATGACTTGTCCTCAACGCAATTTGTCCCAGCTCTTGATTTCGAACGTAACTCTTATCAACTAATTAATCAATTCCAACGTTGCAATAATTACCGTTAAATAAAAAACCAAATAGAATTTATTTTTAAAATAAATAAACACTGCTTAAGCAAAGTTGCTAAAAACAAAACTGGACACCAAGATAAAAGCTTTCTATAGTTCCTGAGTGATGATCATGACTTTAATTCAAAAACACATTTTGGGCCTACTCGTCTTACTAAGCACACTCAATCTGACGGCGTGCGTCGAAGTTCGTGCTTGGGAAAAAGGATATCTCGCAAAAGAAGAAATGGCGTGGAATCCGGATATTCTTGAAGATGCCCTTGCTAAACACATTTTTTTTAGCAAAGAGGCTTCCTCCGGCAGCAGTTCCGCCGCGGGCGGTGGTTGTGGTTGCAACTAATTCACTGTTTAGGAACAGAGAGAAACTTGAGCAAACGATCAGTTCACAACAAAATTAAAAAACGGTACTCAAGAAGTATTTTAGCACTCAGCGGTACCGCTCTCACCCTCTCCTCAATGTCCTACGCAGATGCCCCTCCGACTCAAAGTACCGTATCGATCAAATCAACTAATTATCAGGAGGACGACTTATTAAGCAATGAGGTGCTTTTTGGCGAACTCTCTCGATATGATATCGACGTCCACCAGTTCCAATTAGTCACGCCCGTAACGAGAAATTCTTCACTTCAAGTAAATGGGAGCTATGATTCGCTGAGTGGGGCATCACCTTGGTTTACAAGCGCCAATTCAGAGGGCGAACCCATTGTCAACTTGAGCGGAGCCAGCGGTATCTACGACACCAGAAGGGAGCTTAGTATCGGAGGAAGTTACTACTTAGAAAACGAAACCGTGAACTTAAGCATTGGAAGATCGGCCGAAAATGACTATAACGCGGCGTTCATAAATTTTGGCTTCACCCATCAGTTAAACAACAGACTCACCACCATCGGAGTCAATACAAGTATTTCTAATGACGAGATCTTTCCAACCGATGCAGAAAAGTTTAACCGGATAAAAAGTGCGAGCAAACGAAGTGTTTCTACCGCCTTATCCATAAGTCATATAATTAACCGATTTTCTGCTTACCAAACGGCTATTTCAGTCACAAACCAAAAGGGGTTCTTAAGCGACCCTTATAAATTAAGAGACGTCAGACCGAACAGCAAATCGCAGTATGCGTGGACCAATTCATTCCGAATTTTTTTCGAAAAAATGGACGCTGCTCTTCATTCAAATTATAGGCTGTACCACGATGACTTCGGTATCGGATCTCATACTGTCGATTTTTCTTGGCATCAAAACTTATCGACCTATATACCTTTTGATCTTCGATTTGTACCCAGCATAAGATATTACACTCAATCCTCTGCAAACTTTTTTACCAATATTGATGATTTCAGCTCCGATCCATTAGCGCCTCAGTCCAGTGATTACAGGTTAGCCGCATTCGGCGCCATCAGCGCAGGCATTAACTTCATCGCAGACCTGAACAATTTACGGATAACGGCTGGGGGTGAGCGGGATCAAGCTAAAAGCAAATATTCTGCGTACAATGTTTCCAGACCTAGCACCGCTCTTGTCCGCTTTTCACGTATCTCTATCGGTTTTGACTTTTCATACTGATCAGTACAAATGAAAGAAAAATTTTTGAACATTAAATTTAAAGGAATGGGAAGCCCCTGTGAAATCACTTTAATGGGCAGCCCCAATGAGGAAGAGACTCTGACTGCTTTACAGCATGAGGTTTCGCGCCTCGAACAGAAATATTCTAGATTTCTGAAAAATAGCGTTCTCAACGCTATCAATGCTAGTGCTGGAGATCCTCGAGGCTTTACAGTAGATGAAGAAACACTCGCAATCTTCCAACACGCGGCGGCATGCTATGATCAAAGTGATGGGTTATTTGATATCACGGCCGGTCCGCTCAACAAAATTTGGGACTATCGTAAAGCAATAGTTCCCGATAAAAATACAATCGAGGAAACACTTCAAAATGTGGGATTCAAACGAATCGCTATTAAGAATCGGAAAGTTTTTTTGCCCTCAGGCATGGAATTAGATTTTGGAGGCATTGTTAAAGAATACGCAGCGGACAGACTAGCCACTATAGCAAGCAAAAACTCAAATTTGATGGGTCTCATCAACCTCGGCGGAGATTTTGCAGTAATTGGATCCAAGCATACAAAATACAAACCCTGGAAGGTCGGGATAAGTTGCCCCAAAAGGCCTTCCGTCGCCATAGCCGAAATAGCCCTCCATCACGGAGGCCTCGCGAGCAGCGGCGACTACCTTCGTTGTTTTGAACTCCACGGCAAGCGCTACAGCCACTTACTGAATCCAGTTACGGGCTATCCCTCGACGGGATGGCAATCTGTTAGTATTGCCGCTCCGTCATGCCTTCTGGCCGGGTCGATTGCGACAATAGCAATGCTAAAACCACTCCAAGAATCATCAGATTTTTTACGTGATGCAGGCCTCGCTTTCGTTGCCGTAGATTCTGATGGAAAAATGCTGACAAATTTGGAGTAAGCAAAGTTTCTCAAGTTTTAAGAATTTCGGTCCCACCACGAAATTCTGAATTTTAAAAAGCATCAAATTTCCAGTCAAGCCCCAGTGATATTAGCGAAAAAATAACCATAAAATTCGCACGCTTTGCGGCATCAATACTTTGTTGTAGTATTTGTCACGGGTTCGTTAGTCCATCGCCGGAAACGAAAAGATGAATAAGAATAAATATGTCTCCAAGACCAAAGCAATCTCTAGGCGCACAGCCTTAAAACTGGGCGCTGTTACGAGCGTGTGGATTCCCACTGAAGTGTTTGCACAACCTCCAAACCGGATGCGGCCCCAACCTGGTGATCAACTAGTCTATGGGGACGGAGATTTCGTGGGCGACCTCATCGATCCAACATCAATTATTTTAAATCAACAGCCATTCCCTGCGTTAGCACGAGACCCTGATTCACTTTTAAAGAGAGACGGCTCAAGACTAAACCGATTGATGATCACTCGTATTGATCAAAAAAAGCTTTCCGAGAGGCACAAGGAAAATGCCGCAGAAGGCATAGTCGCTTTTTCAGCTATTTGCACTCACACGGGTTGCGATATCACTAACTGGGATGCTGAAAAGTTGGCTATGGCCTGTCCGTGTCATGAATCCATGTTCGATATTTATAATGGAGGAACAGTTATTGGCGGGCCAGCCCCTCGCCCACTCGCAATGTTACCCCTCAACATCTCTAAAGGAGTACTAACAGTTGCAGCGTCTTTCCGAGGGCGGGTCGGCTTCACGCAGCAATTTTAATTATACGTCGAACACGGCTCTCTACACAGAGTTCTGATATCTCAATCAGTTTAAGGAAGGCTTAATGGATAAATTCAAACTTACTATCTTTATACTGGGATACTTGTTTCATTCATTCTCAGTTGCTCAATCTGCAAAACCTTATAAGCCAGTTACGGATGCGCGGCTCCTAAACCCCGAACCTGAAAACTGGCTAATGTACAGAGGCACTTACGATTCGCATGGCTTTAGTACATTAAATCAAATCAACACAACCAATGTTGCCGATCTAGAGATGGTTTGGAGTTTTTCCACTGGCTTGAGAGAGGGTCACCAAGCTCCGCCGATTGTTAATGATGGAATGATGTATGTAAGCACGCCCCAAAACCACGTTTTAGCGATAGACGCACAGACAGGCACCTTACTTTGGCGATATGTTCGGTACTTACCTGATGATCTTCAACAATTCCATCCCACAAATAGAGGTGTGGCTTTGTACGGCGAGCGTTTATATTTGGCAACGGTAGACGCAGTCCTTGTCTGTTTAGATGCAGTCACTGGAGAAACACTATGGGAGGTGACTGTTGAAGATTATTATGATGGGTACTACATGACCATGGCTCCATTAATTGCAGAGGGCAAAGTCATGGTAGGAGTCTCAGGTGGCGAATTAGGGATCCGCGGTTTTGTCGCCGCGTTTGATGCCGAAACAGGTTCTGAGGCCTGGAAAACCTTTACCATCCCAGCTCCCGGAGAGCCGGGGTCAGAATCATGGCCAGGCGATAGCTGGAAGACTGGAGGGGTGCCGGTTTGGATCACCGGATCTTACGATCACGAACTTGGACTTTCGTACTGGGGAACTGGTAATGGAGGGCCCTGGATGGGGGACACACGTCCAGGCGACAATTTATACGCAACATCGGTGATTGCGCTTGATGTGCAGACAGGTGAGCTTGCGAATCACCACCAATATCATTGGAACGATTCTTGGGATTGGGATGAGGTCGCAGCACCTCTCCTAATCGACTATGCTCGAAATGGACAGAATATAAAAGGGCTTATTCATGCTGGTCGAAACGGATATCTTTGGTTTCTAGAGCGTAGCGAAGAGTCCATAGATTTCGTGGATGCTAAGCCCTACGTCTACCAAGACGTATTCACAAATATTGACGAAGAAACCGGCCGCCCAGATTATGATATGAGTAAAAAACCCGGAACCGGTTTCGAGGCAAGTTTCTGTCCTTCTCTCTGGGGAGGCAAAGATTGGCCGCCAGTCGCATTCGATCCAACATCGCGGCTGTTATTTATTCCGGCAAACGACAACGTGTGCTCAACCATGGTCGGAGAAGAGGTCCAGTACAATCCAGGGCAAGCGTTTATGGGCCGTGGACAGTCGGAAAATGGCGGTTTTTTTATTCGCCCTGGAACGGATCATATTGGAGAACTTCAAGCTTGGAATGTAGATACGGGGCAACTGGCATGGAAAACGACGTTTAAAAGCCACAATTGGGGCCCAGTTCTTGCGACCGCAGGCGACCTTGTCTTTATGGGTGGAACAAACGATCGTTATTTCAGAGCCTTCAATTCAAAAACTGGAGAGCAACTGTGGAGGCAACCAACAAACTCCGGTGTCATTGGTGTCCCTGTATCATTTGCTATCGATGGCAAACAATATATCGCAGTTCAAAGTGGATGGGGGGTCGATGCAGAGAGGGAACAAAATTTAATTAATATGACCCGTGGGTCAAATACTTACGTTCCTCAGGGTGGTGCCATTTGGGTATTTGCGTTGCCTGATTAAGGAACAATATTTAAGTAGAATTGAAAATCTTTTAATTGCAACGGAAAGCCAACTTTTCGCGCCGTACGTCTTATTAGCAGAACCTTTGGAGTTACGTGACCTCGCTTTTCACTCTTTTTGTGACCTCTTTTTTAGCGGCGACAGTACTACCACTGTCTTCAGAAGTTGGCTTTCTTATTCTTCTGAGGACTGACTTATCCCCAATTTTTATTTTTATTGCTGCAACTTTTGGCAATACGCTTGGTGCAACTGCAAATTGGTTAATTGGATTCCTTACAGCAAAAAAAAATCCAATTAAAAAAATATCCTGGTTTAAAAAAAAAGCCGGAGACATTGGAAGAGCTCAAAAATGGTTTCGACGCTTTGGCAAATGGTGTCTCTTGATTTCGTGGCTACCTTTGATCGGTGATGCTTTAACGTTTGTTGCTGGATTAATGCGAGTTCCACTTTTACAATTTATAGTATTAGCCGGAGCCGGCAAGGCTAGCCGATACCTTTTTCTAATGTATCTTTTTAACTAACCATTTCGCTCTTGCTTTTCGGTAGAAGCCGAACGATCGCTTGCGCATGCTCCGCAACCTCAACCCCAAGCATTGTCAAGTAACCACCGTCATTCTGCGTCAACAAGCCCGCTTCGAATAAGCGTTGCGCAGATGCTACTCTCCTGGGATTTGCCTCATGATGAATCTTCACACCACCTTCAAGCGCGCTGTTTAAGTTGTAAAGATTTAAAAACTCGATATCGTGTAAAAACTCAGCACTTAACTCCATCTCAACACCTTCCTTCGTACGATCAAAAGTAACGCGACTCAAAAAAAAGGCGGTTAGCCCGCCTTTTAAAAAACTTCTCCTGTTATTCAGTTACGTTTACTGTTACGTAACCATCGTGATAAAGGCCACCGTCATCCGCTCTGCCCCACAATACATATGTTCCAGGCTCTTCAAAAGTAACATCTACGTCGTATACTCCGTCTTCAGGAATTGGCGGCGGGACCCAGAGAGCTCCCCACGGTGAATTCGCGCTCGTCCTCGTGTCCTCCCAAGGCTTGGGCATCGGCGGATCAAAAGAAACTGGTCCCTCACCGCGATAAACATTCCACGACAAAAATAATCCATTGACTTTATCCACCGTTACCTTAATCGGGGGCCGAGACAATCGCATCTTCGCAACAGACTCCTCTGTTACGAGAGCTGCAGCAAGAGGCCCTCCAGCAAATTCCGCAAATTGGCGAGCATCATCCACGTAGTCTGAAGGTGTTGGTAACCCATCATCGACAACTAAAGTTTTTAAATTGAGCGGCTCTCCAACACGGACAGTGCGAATAGAATCACCCTGCACTGTTACCACCGGAGGCACATTGGATCGCGATTCAGGGCTGGAGGTGCCAGCTCCCAACGACCCAGTCTCTGAGGCTATTACCATGTTGTCTACCAAGTAATCTGGTTTCAAGGTCGCATATGCTTTTCTTTCAACCCCATTAACATTCAAAGTCCACACCAATTCTCTATCACCCCAATCAGAGGGCACTGTAACCTCAAAGGTAAATCTATTCCGCCGCGGAAGAAAGTGTGTTGGCTGACCTCTGTCGGGCTCGCCGGGTGCGAAGGAGTTATTGGGACCTATTTCAACGTCGGGCTCCTCTTCCCAATTGATATTCATATACCCAAACATAAAACTGAACGTTCCATCCGCATTAGGACGCCATCCTTCATACGCCGGCTCAATGTGTTGACCCTTCGTATAACTATTTGCCAAACCTCCCGTACTAAAGGTCGTTAAGAACAAACTTAAAAAAATAGCTGCAACTGCTGATAATTTTCTTACGATACTCATTTAAAAACTCCTGCTTACGATACTCATTTAAAAACTCCTGATAGGTGTCAATCCCTTCGAAATGTTAACCGACACCGTTTCTATTTTAACCCCGTTATTCTCTTTTTATTTAATTTAACGCCAAACTTTCATCAGTCGCTCTAGAATTAGTCGGAGCAACAAGAGGGGCAAGACATAAAGGACACCCAATCACGTGATCATTTGGTCCCAAATTTAACGTATTACGACGAATCTGCATTTCCTCCTCGAACTGCTTGTCGTCCATTTTTACCCGCATGCCTAAATCAATAAACATATTCGTCACCGAACGATTACCCGATCCCTGCCAGTTTCTAGGGTCTGGCACATTAGGGTTGGTAGTGGTGTTATTCATATAACCCACGATATGAAGAATCGTTCCCTCTGGAAGCAGAGGCATCGCGTCGTCAGCGTAAGCATAACCGCGCACCCAATTATGGTCGTATCCTACGCAAGAAAGAGTCTCCACGGTATAGCCCCATATAGCTTCCAAGCACATTCTCTCGCCCGGAGCATGCAAGTGAGGCTCAAATGTAATTATTTTCGTGTGCTGCTTCAACACTGTATACGCATGGAGCTCTTGATCCCTTCGGTTTCCCTGGATGCTAATGTCCACTCCGTTTCCAAGACCTAAGGAAACACGTTCATATTTTGGCTCATAACCCTTCGGGTGGAAGCGAAAACCAATTTCTAGATGTCCTGTCGTATCCTTACCATTCGAATGAAGGTGCACAGAATCAGACACAACGTAAGTTCCAGCCCTCAACAATCTGCCGGCTTCCTCATCAAACAAATCTGCATTTCGACCTACCTCGTGCACCGGCCAACTCGTCTGAGACTCCCTGATACGTGCTCCATTCTCATCAATGTCAGCCGTCCCCCAAATCATGTGATGGAATATATATCTTCCGCCAACGGTGTCTCGGCCACTCCCTTTTTGCATATCTATATTATTGACTTCAACAATTTCTACAGACTTCACATAGCGATCTTCATCAAGGCCCACGGGGACCCTATCTATCTCACCCCACCAATCAGGGGTTCCTGCAAGCTTGGTGACTGAGTTCGTGCTTACAATCAAATCTGGTTTACCAGCCGACCATTTATCGCTGTCATCAAACTCGATTGGCTCTGGGGCATCATTAGGATTTCCCTTCAGCGCTCCATTTTGTGCCCAAGAGGAAATTGCCTCAATTTCTTCGTCGCTTAAGGACGGATCATTCTTGAAACGTTGGATCCCAATGTCTTTTTCCATATACCAAGGGGGCATCGCCCCCGCCCTATCCCTCAGCTTTGTCTTATACTCAATCAATCCAGCAAATGGGGCAACTTGCTCATATGTCACCAACGGCATTGGACCAACGCCCCCTTCACGGTGGCAGTTTTGGCAACTTCTTTGAAGTATTGGTTCTATGTCGCTGTGGAAACTGACTTCCTGGGCGCTCGCAACGCCCGAAAGAAATACAAAAAGAAATGACTCGAGTAAGTTCCTAGCGCTCTTTCGAAGAAAAGGAAATGTTACTTTGGATCTAGCGTCCATGGCATGATTCTCCTCATAAGTTTTATTTCCCAAAAGTAATATAGATTTAAGGCTAAAGCTACAACTTGAAAGAATAATTACCCTTAGTAAGAAGGATTATAAACTGGCAAAAAAACAAGGTAAAAATAAAAAAGGTGGTTATGCACAAAATAACCACCTTTTTAAGTTCAACTATTTCTCGAGTTAGAGACTACTCAGTCGCAAACTCCTGTTTCTCTTCATCAGAGATTTCTTTCATGCTCAACTTGATTCGGCCCCTCGCATCAAGCTCCAAACACTTTACGAGAACCTCGTCGCCTTCCTTCATGAAATCCTCTACTTTTTCGACTCGCTCTTGGGCAATTTGGGAAATATGCACCAAGCCATCTTTGCCAGGTAAAATCGTAATGAAGGCACCAAAATCGACGATTCTAGCAACTTTACCACGATAGATTCGCCCTACTTCAGCCTCTGCGGTGATCTCGTTCACCATTTCCAACGCAGCATCTCTTGACGCAGAGTCTTCTCCATAAATTCGAACATTACCCTCGTCATCAATATCTACAGAAGCTCCAGTTTGCTCAGTAATTCCCCTGATAACCGCGCCACCCTTGCCAATCACGTCCCTAATCTTGTCTGGATCAATTTTAATCATGGCCATTGAAGGTGCATTCTCAGAAACAGATTCTCTAGACGCAGAGATCACTTTATTCATCTCACTTAAAATGTGAAGGCGCGCTAAGTTAGCTTGCTCTAAAGCAATTTCCATGATCTCTTCTGTGATGCCTTGGATTTTAATGTCCATTTGCAGCGCGGTAACTCCGCTTGCGGTACCCGCAACTTTAAAGTCCATGTCTCCAAGGTGGTCCTCATCGCCAAGAATATCAGTAAGAACCGCAAATCGATCTCCTTCTTTAATCAATCCCATCGCTATACCAGCCACCGGAGCCTTAATAGGGACCCCGGCATCCATCAGTGCTAAACTACTGCCACAAACTGATGCCATAGAACTGGAGCCATTTGACTCAGTAATTTCAGATACAACGCGAATCGCATAAGGAAAATCTTCTTCGTTCGGCAACACAGCCGCAATACCTCTTCGAGCCAAACGACCATGCCCAATTTCTCGACGTTTTGGTCCACTCATAAAACCAGTCTCACCAACCGAGTATGGAGGAAAATTATAATGAAGCATGAAGGGGTCTTTGCGCGACCCACCAAGATCTTCAATAATTTGCGAATCACGCAATGCGCCCAATGTAGCAACCACAACCGCCTGTGTTTCACCGCGGGTAAACAGCGCAGAGCCATGAGCTTTTTCTAAAATCCCAGTTTCTACTTCAATACTTCGAACTTTTTTTGTATCTCGACCATCAATTCGCGGCGCGCCATCAAGGATTCGGTTACGAACAGTACTTTTTTCTAATTTCCCAAACGCTTTCAAAACCTCCGCCTCGGTGACATCAGCCTCACTGTTTACCAGTGAAGCAACAGCATCGTCTGAGAGTTTTCCGATCGCTTCATAACGCGCAACTTTATCGGAGATCTGATAGGCATCGACAACTCGAGCTTCGCAATGTTCTACCACAGCAGCCTTGACCGTCTCGTTCTCAACTTGCGGCGCCCAATCCCAAGCAAGCTTGCCAACTTCACTTTTCAAAGCAGTAATTGCATCGATTACAACCTGCATTTCTTGGTGCGCAAAAAGGACAGCTCCTAACATTTGGTCTTCACTAAGCTCTTTCGCTTCAGATTCCACCATCAAAACCGCATCACTTGTCCCTGCCACAACCATATCGAGCATGGAGGACTCTAGTCGAGAGTTTGACGGATTTAGGAAATAACCAGATTCGTGATCATACCCTACTCTAGCGGCACCGATCGGACCGGCAAAAGGTATGCCAGAAATTGCTAACGCCGCCGAAGCACCAATCAAACTTGCAATATCAGCATCTTCATCTTTGTGTGCTGAAATTACAGTACAAACGACTTGCACCTCATTCATAAAACCTTTGGGAAACAAAGGTCGAATAGGACGATCGATCAATCGAGAAGTTAAGGTCTCTTTTTCAGTCGGACGTCCCTCTCGCTTGAAAAAACCGCCTGGGATTTTGCCAACCGCATAAGTTTTTTCCTGATAATTCACTGTTAACGGGAAAAAGTCTGCATTAGGGTTAGCTTTTTTCCTCCCTACGACCGTGGCTAGAACCTGTGTTTGTCCCATATGAATCATTACCGATCCTGTTGCTTGTCGCGCAATTTTCCCGGTCTCAATACTGACTTTTTGGTCACCATATTGGAAAGTTTTTGTAACTGGATTAAACATATTTTTTCCTATTTTTTTAAAAAA
>PAEL01000090.1 GCA_002700775.1 Gammaproteobacteria bacterium
CCTTTCGGTATATGGGCGCACGGTCAATCGAGAAGACGGTGGCGTCGATTTTTAAAGGTGAAATCATCAAATTGTTATTGATTGGATGTGGGTTCGGATTAACATTTAAATATTTACGCCCCATTGATGAACTGGCTGTTTTCGTTGGTTTTTTATTAATACATGCGGTTGGAATTCTAGGAGCGGCTAAAATAGCGCAAGAGCGTTAGAGCGAAAAGCACTGCAACCTTGAACTACATGTCTATTGTATTGGTGTCGTCGACAAATTAGAGATTTAAAACATAATGGCAGAATCAAGCGGTGATTTGTTATATGAGAGCGGGACGGAGTATGTGTCTCATCATCTCGGGTTTTTGACGTTTGGGAAATTAGACGGTCATTGGGGCTTTGCGCATTCAGCTGAAGAGGCTGCAGCGATGGGATTTTGGGCTCTCAATGTTGATACGATGCTAATTTCTTTTGTATTGGCTCTAGGTTTTATGGGGTTTTACTATTTCATTTCAAAAAAAATGACAAGCGGTGTTCCAGGGCTCGCACAAAACATTGTCGAGATGATAGTTGAATTTGTTATCGATAGCGTCGATGGCGCTTTTCACGCAAAAAATAAATTTATAGCGCCTTTGGCTCTTACTGTATTCAGTTGGGTCTTCCTGATGAACGCAATGGATCTGGTTCCCGTCGACTGGATCCCATTGAGCGCTCAGCTAATTGCCGGCGATTCACACTTATATTTTAAGGCGGTTCCTACTACAGACATAAATATAACCCTTGGATTCGCGACAACAGTCTTCTTAATGGTTATCTACTACAGTTTGAAAGTCAAAGGGCCGATGGGGTTTGCAAATGATTTTCTTATGCACCCATTCCCTAAATGGTATTTGGCTCCTTTGAACTTGCTTTTAGAGTTGCCAGGGTTTTTTGCAAAACCTGTGTCACTGGCCCTGCGGTTGTACGGAAATATGTTTGCAGGGGAGGTTATATTTCTTGTTATCGCTCTTTTGGGGTGGTACCAGCTACCGCTGCATTTTGCGTGGGCGGTTTTTCATATTCTAGTGATCACCTTGCAAGCGTACCTTTTTATGATGTTGACAATTGTATATCTCAATCAGGCTCACTCGGTTGATCATTAAGGATAATATTTACCATTAACAACTAGGCCACAACGGCTTTTTTCGTAAACTTGGAGAAGAAAATGACTATTGAAGCTATGACTCTGCTTGCTGCAGCAATTATCTTTGGAATCTGTGGTGCTGGCACTGCGGTAGCGTTCGGAGCACTCGGTGGCAAATTAATCGAGGGATCTGCTCGACAACCGGAGCTTGCGCCGAAACTACAAACCCAGTTTTTCTTGGTTGCTGCCTTTGTTGACGTTATTTCAATTATTGGAGTCGGCATCGCTTTCTTATTTATTTTCGCAAATCCTTTTATTGGTTAATGGACACAATTGAGTTTCTTATAAATTTCTAAAAAATTTATTTGAGCTGATTTAGGGGGACTAATGAATTTAAACGCTACAGTGCTAGGCCAAAGCATAGCCTTCTTATTATTTGCTTATTTTTGCATGAAGGTGGTCTGGCCTCCAATTGTTGCCGCCCTCGAAGAACGCAAAAAGAAAATCGCGGATGGATTGGAAGCGGCCTCTCGGGCGCAATTAGATCTTGCTGCTGCGCAAGAAAAAGCGGGCGAGGATCGAGAAATAGCCAAGCAAGAGGCGGCCGAAATAGTGGAGCAAGCGAAGAGGCGTGCTAACCAAATAGTTGATGAGGCTAAAGAACAGGCTCGAACTGAAGGTCAAAGGATAATCTCTGCGGCGGAAGCTGAGGTAGAACAACAAACCAATAAAGCAAAAGAAGCGCTCCGCGCTCAGGTTGCATCAATTGCCATAGCCGGTGCAGAAAAGATTCTGCAGAGATCAATCGATGAAGCGGCTAACGAAGAGTTATTAAAGAGCTTAGCTTCGGATCTTTGAAGCTTCTGAGCAATGGAAATTAATGGTCGGTTAACGGCCGATGATTAGGTTGGGTTAGAGAAGATATGGCAGATCCAGTAACACTCGCTAGACCATATGCTAAAGCTGCATTTCAATCTGCTCGCGATAGCAATGAGTTACCGATATGGTCAAGTGCATTAAAAAGTCTCGCTATCGTGGCTGATGATAAAAAAGTCCGTGAAATCCTGAGCTCCCCACTTCTTACCTCTGAGGAACAGGCTGTAACTTTCATATCTCTTTTTGGTGATGAGATTTCTGCCAGTGTAAAAAGCTTTATACAGACTTTGGCGTATCATGGACGATTGCCTCTTCTTGGCGAAGTTTCGGAATTATTTGAGGAGTTTCGAGCACAAGAAGAAAAATCAATTGAAGCCGTTGTTACAACGGCTTTTAAGGTAGGCTCTGGGACTCTTGAAAATCTTGTTCAAGCGCTAAAGAAAAATTTAAACAGAGACGTAAGTGTTATTTCTGCCGTTGATCCAAGCTTAATCGGCGGAGCAATTATTAGAGCTGGTGATACTGTTATCGACAGCTCAGTGCGTGGAAAACTAGAAAAGTTAGCCGAATCAATTAACTCCTGAAAAATTAGGAACTTAGTATGCAAGAACTGAATCCATCAGAAATCAGTGAAATTATAAAACAGAGAATTGACGGTCTCGACGTGTCGGTGCAGTCCAAAAACGAAGGTACGATTGTTAGTGTCTCCGATGGCATCATCCGAATACATGGGTTAGCAGACGTGATGTATGGCGAAATGATCGAATTTGAGGGCGGCATTTATGGCATGGCTCTGAATTTAGAACGTGACTCTGTTGGAGCAGTTGTACTTGGTGATTATCTGGCTCTTGCTGAGGGTCAGACTTGTCGCTGCACTCAGCGAATTTTAGAGGTTCCGGTCGGTCCAGAGCTAGAGGGGCGTGTGGTTGATGCGCTTGGTAAACCGATTGATGGCAAGGGCGCGATCGACGCCAAATTGTCAGCGCCTGTAGAAAAGGTTGCTCCCGGTGTTATTGCAAGGCAATCGGTTGATGAGCCAGTTCAAACGGGTTTGAAATCTATTGATGCAATGACTCCTGTTGGTAGAGGTCAGCGAGAATTAATTATCGGCGACAGACAGGTCGGCAAAACAGCTGTGGCTGTTGACACGATAATTAATCAGAGAGGAAAGAATATAAAGTGTATTTATGTTGCTGTGGGTCAAAAGGCGTCTTCCATAGCAGGAGTCGTTCGAAAGCTTGAAGAAAATGACGCGATGGAATACACGACCGTTGTGGCCGCTTCCGCTTCAGATCCGGCATCGATGCAGTTTATCGCTCCTTATTCTGGTTGTTCGATGGGAGAGTTCTATCGTGATCGAGGCGAGGACGCTCTCATCATCTATGATGATTTGTCAAAACAAGCTGTAGCCTATAGACAGATATCCCTTTTACTCCGACGTCCGCCTGGCAGAGAAGCATATCCGGGGGATGTTTTTTATCTTCATTCAAGGTTATTGGAAAGGGCTTCAAGGGTAAGTGCCGAGTACGTTGAGAAAATGACGAACGGAGAGGTCAAAGGAAAAACTGGATCGTTAACTGCGCTGCCTATTATCGAAACACAGGCTGGTGATGTTTCTGCTTTTGTACCGACAAACGTCATTTCCATTACGGACGGGCAAATATTTTTAGAGACAGATCTGTTTAATGCGGGGATTCGTCCTGCTATGAATCCAGGGATCTCCGTCTCTAGGGTCGGGGGCGCTGCGCAGACTAAGATCATAAGAAAGCTTGGTGGTGGAATAAGGATCGCATTGGCGCAGTATCGAGAGTTAGCGGCCTTTGCGCAGTTCGCGTCTGATTTGGATGAGGCTACTCGGTCTCAATTGGAGCACGGACAGCGCGTTACTGAGCTGATGAAGCAGAAGCAATATTCACCGATGTCTGTTGCTGAGATGGCCATCGTGATTTATGCAGCAAACGAAGGTCATTTAAAAGAGGTTCCTCTTAACAAGGTTTTGGATTTCGAGGCATCCCTCTTGGCTTTTATGAACAGCGAACATGCTGATTTTATGCAGTCGATAAACGATTCGGGCGATTACAACGACGACATTGCTTTAAAATTTTCAGAGGCACTTGAAGCGTTCAAATCAACACAAACCTGGTAAAGAGTTGATAGCATAAATATTTATAACCAAGCAGAGAATCGTATTTAATGGCAAGCGGAAAAGAGATTCGGACACAGATTTCGAGTATTAAAAATACTCAAAAAATCACAAGCGCAATGGAGATGGTTGCTGCAAGCAAGATGCGAAAAGCACAGGACCGAATGGAGCTTGGAAAGCCCTATGCTCAGCGTATTCGTGCTGTGATCGGTCATATTGCCTTGGCTACTCCTGAGTACAGCCATGTTTTTTTTGAAGTCCGCCCCGTAAAGAGAGTTGGGTATATTGTCGTCTCTACCGATCGTGGCCTTTGTGGTGGCCTCAACACAAATACATTTAGATTGGCCATGTCGACCATGAAGAAAAATTTTGATTCCGGCATTGAGGTTGATTTGTGTGCGATTGGTGCCAAGGCGGTTGGATTCTTTAAAAACTTTGGAGGGAATGTGTTGGCTTCAAAGCGGAACATTGGTGAGGCACCAAGCGCCATTGATGTGGTAGGTGTTGTAAAAGTTATGCTCGATAAATTTGAGGCAGGAGAGCTTGACGAGGTACACGTTATTAGTAATAAGTTCATCAATACGATGACACAGACACCAGTAATTGAGCAGCTACTCCCTCTGCAACCATCCGAAGATGAGAGCTTCAGGGGCTACTGGGATTACTTGTACGAGCCCGATGCACAGATACTTCTTGATGGACTTTTGGATCGATACGTTGAGTCACAGGTTTATCAGGCTGTTGTTGAAAATAATTCCTGCGAGCAAGCCGCTCGGATGATTGCGATGAAGAGCGCTACTGAAAACGCAGGGGATTTAATTGATGGCCTTCAATTAGCTTACAACAAGGCCCGTCAGGCGGCAATTACACAAGAGCTTTCTGAGATTGTTGGCGGCGCTTCTGCTGTCTAGGATATTGAGGCGCTGATTTTTTGTAGTTTTTAATCACATAGAATTAAGTAAATAGGATAGAGGAACCGGAAATGAGTAGCGGTCGAATAGTTCAAATTATTGGAGCTGTAATAGACGTCGAATTTGCACGGGACAGTGTGCCATCGGTTTTCGATGCGCTTACTGTTGATGACACAGAAATCACACTAGAGGTCCAGCAGCAGCTAGGTGATGGTATCGTTCGAACTATTGCATTGGGTAGTACTGAAGGACTAAAGCGTGGGCTTGGCGTTGACGATACTGGTGCGCCTGTTTCAGTGCCAGTTGGCACCGAAACTTTAGGTCGGATTGTCGATGTTCTTGGTCGGCCCATTGATGAGCGGGGCCCAATTGGTGAAAAGACCAAGATGCCTATTCATCGGAAGGCACCTACTTATGAAGAGTTATCCGCCAATAACGAGATTCTTGAGACGGGAATCAAGGTTATAGATTTGGTTTGCCCGTTTGCCAAGGGTGGTAAGGTTGGTCTACTCGGCGGGGCCGGTGTCGGTAAGACTGTAAATATGATGGAGTTGATCAACAATATCGCCAACGCGCACAGTGGTTTATCAGTGTTCGCTGGTGTTGGTGAGCGTACTCGCGAAGGAAACGACTTCTATCATGAGATGCAGGAGTCTGGTGTTATCGATCTTGAGGGAGAGTCTAAGGTATCAATGGTGTATGGGCAGATGAATGAGCCCCCTGGAAATCGCCTTAGAGTTGCACTGACTGGGCTCACGATGGCTGAGCAGTTTCGTGATGAAGGTAGGGACGTCCTTCTTTTTATCGATAATATTTATCGATATACACTAGCAGGAACAGAAGTTTCAGCGTTGCTGGGCCGGATGCCGTCTGCTGTTGGTTATCAGCCGACGTTGGCAGAGGAGATGGGCGCATTGCAAGAGAGGATCACTTCAACCAAAGATGGGTCTATTACTTCCATACAGGCTGTATATGTGCCAGCTGACGACCTAACCGATCCATCGCCGGCAACGACGTTCGCTCATCTAGATGCAACAGTAGTTTTATCGCGTGACATCGCGTCGTTGGGTATTTACCCAGCAGTCGATCCATTAGATTCATCGTCCCGACAGCTAGACCCTCTGGTAATTGGAACAGAGCATTATGAAGTTGCCCGCGGCGTGCAAACAGTTCTTCAGCGCTACAAGGAATTGAAGGATATTATTGCGATCCTCGGAATGGACGAGCTTTCTGATGAAGACAGGCAAACTGTTGCACGAGCTCGGCGAATTAGTCAGTTCCTTTCACAGCCATTTACTGTGGCTGAAGTTTTTACGAATGTTCCAGGGAAGTACGTATCTTTGCAGGACACAATAGCTGGCTTTAAGGGTATTTTAGCCGGTGATTACGATGATTTACCGGAGCAAGCTTTCAGCATGGTCGGTTCAATAGAAGAAGCTATCGAAAAGGCGAAGGAACTCAAATAGGCGCGATGGCAAGCACGAGGATATGACGCGGTTTTGATTTTCCAAAATCCGATTATTAAATGAGCAACTAGTATGGCTACAACATTTCAGTGTGATATTGTAAGCGCAGAGAGGAATATTTTTTCTGGGACCGTTGAAATGATGGTCGCTACAGGTGAACTCGGTGATCTCGGTATTGTCCCGGGCCATGCTCCATTATTAACTGCACTTATACCCGGGCCTGTTAAGCTTGTTTTAGAGGGTGGTGAGGAGCAGATATATTATGTTTCGGGTGGTTTTTTAGAGGTTCAACCAACGATTACGACTTTGCTTGCAGATACTGCGCTTCGAGCAAATGATATGGATGAGGCCGCTGCCTCGAAGGCAGTGGAGGATGCTGAAAAAGCAATAGAGAATCGTCATGCAGACTTTGATTATAGTGCAGCAGCGACTCAACTCGCCGAAGCGGCAGCTAAACTTCGAGCTATTAGACAGCTTAAACGATAAATTTTTGAAGTGCTTTTTTAGAAAAGGGTGGCGTAAGCTGCCCTTTTTACGTTTCGGCACCGCTGATAAATGTAGGATTTTCAATAGAAATAGTAAGATATAGAGTATGAAAACTATGAAGCTAGAAGTCGTTATCCTTGCTGCTGGCAAGGGCTCAAGAATGAATTCCTCAGAGCCTAAGGTAATGCATGAGCTTGGTGGAAGTCCATTGCTCGAGCATGTGTTATTGACTGCGGAGTCGTTACCTTGCGATAAAATTCATATCGTTTTGGGCCACGAATCTGAAAAAGTGCAGGAATATTTATCGCAAAGAAAAGCATCAATCCGCACTAATATCGTATACCAAGACCAACAACTTGGCACGGGCCACGCCGTCCAGCAGACGCTAGACCAAATCGACCCATCAAATCAGCCCGATCTTCTTTTAGTTTTGTACGGAGATGTTCCTCTTATCACTGCGGAAACCCTCCTTGATTTAATAAATCGAAATAGAAAAACACTCTTACTAGTTACTTTAGAGACTGACAGTCCTGATGGGCTAGGCCGAATAATCAGAACTGATGATGGGACGATTGCAGCAATTGTTGAGGATAAAGATGCAACTGATGAGCAACGATTAATTGGAGAAATAAATACTGGTATTATGCTTGCTCCCGCGGAAAAGTTACGGGAATGGGTCGGTGCTTTGGCAAATGATAATAGTCAGGGCGAATATTACTTAACTGACATTGTCTCCCATGCGGTCGATCAGGGTTTTTCGGTTGACTCAATATGCACCGGTGATGAGTTTGAAGTGCATGGCGTTAACGATAAGCTGCAGTTATGTATTTTAGAGCGACATTTTCAAATGCAGCAAGCCCAAAAAATTCTGGCATCTGGCGCACAGGTAATGGATCCTACCCGACTTGATATAAGGGGAAAGTTAACTCACGGAGCGAATTTAACATTAGATGTTAATGTAATTTTAACTGGAGACGTCACGGTTGGGAGCGATGTTTTGATCGGTCCCCATAATTGCATATCAAATACTAAAATAGGTTCTGGAGTGACTATTTTGCCCGGGTGCGTGATTGACGGAGCAATTATTGAAGACGATGTGACCATTGGACCTAATGCAAGACTTCGACCAGGGACAGTATTGAAAAATCGATCTAAGATCGGAAATTTTGTGGAAATAAAAAACTCTATAATAGGTGCTGGATCTAAAGCCAATCATCTTGCTTACATTGGCGATGCTACAATTGGATCAGGTTGTAATATTGGTGCGGGAACAATTTTTTGTAATTATGATGGCGTGGATAAGCACCACACAACGCTTGGTGACAGAGTTTTTGTTGGTTCAAATTGCGTGTTGATTGCACCTGTCTCAATTGGCGACGATGCCTTTATTGCGGCAGGTTCGTCCGTCAGCAAATCTGTGCCTAATCAGAACCTCGCGGTTGGACGTTCCTCGCAACGGAACATCGAGGGCTGGGAAAAACCTAAAAAGAAAAACAATAAAACTTAGGGATACAGTATGTGCGGGATTGTTTGTGCTATCGCTCAAAGGGAGGTTCGAGAGATTCTTCTGGAGGGTCTGAAGCGTCTTGAATACCGTGGTTACGACTCTGCAGGAATGGTGACCATTGGCTCCGAGCGCAATCAGTTACAAGTGATAAAATCTATTGGTAAAGTTGCCGAATTGGTAAATGCGACACAGAGTAAGAAAATTTCTGGTCGGATCGGGCTTGCGCATACACGTTGGGCCACGCATGGGAAACCAACTAAAGCGAATGCACACCCTCACGTATCGCGAAATGAAATTGCTGTGGTACATAATGGAATTATTGAAAACCACGAAGTTTTTCGGCGTGGTTTGAAGAAAAAAGGCTATAAATTCTCTTCAGATACGGACACAGAAATAATCGCACACGCTATTCATTGCTACAAGTCCGAACATAAATCTTCTCTATTACAAGCGGTAAACGCGGTCATAAAAGATTTAAGTGGCGCTTACGGTTTGTGTGTGTTCGACAAAAGAAACCCTGATCAAATCATTGCTGCTCGCAGTGGTAGTCCACTAATTATTGGGGTTGGCATTGGTGAAAACTTTATCGCTTCTGATCCGGCTGCCTTAGGACAAGTTACAGATAGGTTTGTCTATTTAGAGGAGGGCGATGTAGCATTAATTACCCTTAATGATGTATCGATATGGCATAAGTCTCGTCGAGTAAAGCGAACGATTACAACTATTCCTCGAAGTAGCTCCGATTCGGATAAAGGGAAATTCCAACATTTTATGCTGAAGGAGATATATGAGCAGCCAAAGTCAATAAGAGAAACTCTCATCGGTCGTATAAGTAAAACAAAAGTTCTTGAACAAGCGTTTGGTTTAAATGCTGATAAAGTCTTCGACAAAGTAAAGCATGTACAAATCGTTGCGTGTGGTACCAGCTATCATGCAGGATTAATCGCAAAATACTGGCTAGAATCTGTCGCAAAACTTTCGTGTCAAGTTGATGTTGCAAGCGATTACCGTTACCGAAGCATTGTAAGTCACCCTGGTACTTTGTTTGTTACAATATCTCAGTCAGGAGAAACCGCAGATACCTTGGCGGCACTAAAATACTCAAAGAAGTTTTCGTATGTAGCTAGCCTATCAATATGTAACGTTGCTACCAGCGCATTAGTGAGAGAATCAGATCTGTGCCTCCTTACAATGGCTGGCAAGGAGGTAGGTGTTGCATCTACTAAAGCATTCAGTACACAGTTAAGCGTTCTTTTATTATTATCTATTGTTTTGGGCCGCCGCTCAGGGCTTCCAGCAAAAGAGGAGAAGGAGCTAGTCTCGCAGCTTCATCAACTCCCAACTCTTATCGAAAAAACACTGAAGTTAGATAAAAGCATCAAAACCATTGCAAAGCAGTTTTCGAAAAAAAACCATAGCTTGTTTTTAGGCAGAGGGGCTCAGTACCCAGTTGCGAAAGAAGGCGCTCTAAAGCTTAAGGAAATCTCATACATTCATGCAGAAGCCTATCAGGCTGGAGAATTAAAGCATGGTCCGCTTGCTTTGGTGGATAATAAGATGCCGGTAATTGCTGTAGCTCCCAATAACGATTTGCTCAGCAAATTGAAGGCAAATTTATCGGAGGTGAGTGCCCGTGGTGGCAAATTATATGTTTTCGCAGACGAAAGTATAAAATATAAAAGTGATAAAAGTTGTAAGGTAATAAACGTCCCAAGTTGTCCAGAAATTTTGGCTCCTCTTGTTTTCACAATTCCATTGCAGTTACTGGCATACCATGTCGCATTGACCAAAGGTACAGATGTCGACCACCCTAGAAATCTAGCCAAATCAGTTACTGTGGAGTAATTCAGAATAGTGAATAATAGAATTCCCCCTCCGGTTATCGCTCTGATGTGCGGTCTAATAATATATTTCTCTCGAGCGCTTTTCCCGAAATATGTATTTACGCTAACTAATTTAATAAGCATTTTATTTTTGGTTTTGGGATTGTTTACGCTGGTATCGGCAGTCTTATCATTCAAGGCGTTTAAAACTACAGTGAATCCATTGCGACCAGAAAAAGCATCTCATCTGGTTACTTCAGGAATTTTTAAAATTTCAAGAAATCCAATGTATTTTGCAATGCTATTAGTTTTACTATCTATCACAATCAAATTTAATATCATCGGGGGCGCGACAATGTCACTCGCATTTGTTTTTTTTATCACTACGTTTCAGATTATCCCAGAAGAAATAGCGATGAAAAAACTTTTTGGCGGGGAGTTTGATCGATATAAAAAAAGAACTAGAAGATGGATTTAGGATTAGGTGTACCAATTCGACCAAAGCGAAACAGTTCAATATAACTTTAGTGCAGGAACTGAAGGCAAAGGGTCAGAAATTTTGTAGCTGCGCCAACAGTATCGGAGAGGAAAACTGACATCAAAAAATATATCGTCATTACAAGAGAAGACAGTTTCGAGCGGGTTCACTACGTCGAACACGTCCTAACGGGTGTTTTATTTCAGCGTTGGGAAACAAATTTCCATGTCCCTGAAGATGGATTGGAAATTGGAATAGAGCCTAGCGACTACACGGTCGACGATCTCCTTAATAGCGATGCTGAAATACTCTTTAGCGAGTGGCGGTCAAAAAATGACGATTCGGTGTCAGAGCAACTTTTTTTAGTTGTTGGTAAATATAGTCTGCCCCGCGAAACACACACCGATGATAAGGGCTGGAATATCCCGGATGATCTTTGGGCATCGTATGAGGAGTTTGAAGATAGTGGTTTTTCAAATGATGAGTGGCGACAGCTTGACAGTGATTTAGTGTTTACTCCGATCGCACTTGAACCTGTTGATTATTAATGTAAAGCGAGAGTTTATGTGATTTCCTTTTTTATGGTGGCAAAGTTATGACTACGATTGGCACTCCTTTTTCAGTCTCGGCAACAAAGGTTTTATTGCTTGGTTCCGGTGAACTCGGTAAAGAGGTTGCAATAGAGCTTCAACGGTTAGGCGTCGAGGTGATCGCCTGCGATCGCTATGATAATGCCCCTGCTATGCAGGTCGCCGATCGCAGCTACCAGTTCTCTATGTTGGATGAGTCTGAGCTTAGACGGGTTATTGAGTTAGAAAAACCGAACTTCATTGTTCCGGAGATAGAGGCTATTGCAACGCACACATTGATCGAACTTGAGAGTGAAGGCTTCCACGTGGTCCCATCCGCTCGCGCAACACAGCTCACTATGAATCGCGAAGGCATAAGACGGCTGGTAGCAGAAGAGCTCGGAATTGGAACGTCTCCGTATCGTTTCGCAGCAACTTATGATGAATATCAAGCAGCAGTAGAAGCCGTTGGAATTCCTTGTGTTGTAAAGCCGATAATGAGTTCTTCTGGTAAAGGTCAGAGCACGATAAAAGCAGGTAACGATATCGATACTGCTTGGCAATATGCCCAAGATGGGGGTCGTGCGGGCGCCGGTACTGTTATCGTTGAAGCTTTTGTTGATTTTGACTATGAGATCACTTTGCTTACAACACAGCACGTTGATGGAGTGAGTTTCTGTGAGCCAATAGGGCATCGACAAGAAGACGGAGACTATCGTGAGTCTTGGCAGCCACAGGCAATGTCTGATGTCGCGTTGAATAGGGCAAAGGAAATTGCAACAGAAGTTACCAAAAAATTGGGTGGCTGCGGGTTGTTTGGCGTTGAATTATTCGTAAAGGGAGATGAGGTCATATTTAGCGAAGTTTCACCGCGACCACATGACACTGGAATGGTTACGCTTATCTCACAGGATCTTTCGGAGTTCGCGCTGCATGCTCGGGCAATTTTGGGCTTAAGCATACCGGCTATTCGGTTCTTTGGTCCTTCCGCATCGGCAGTTGTATTAGTCGAAGGTGAATCAGAAAGCGTGAGATTTGAAAACCTAAGGGCGGCAACTGCAATCGTAGATACGTCAATTCGTTTGTTCGGTAAGCCCGAAGTTAAGGGTAAGCGCCGGATGGGTGTTGCTCTTGCGCGTGCCCAGGATACAAACGAGGCGACGAAAAAGGCGCTCGCCGTAGCGGCTGTGATTAAAGCGGAAATTTGATTTTATTTTTTTACATTATGTGGGAAATTACCGGTTTGACAATGGCTTAAGTTATGACTAATGTCGATAGATAAAATTACGCTATAAGGGAAAGGGAATGAAAAAAATAAACCTACTGGTACTGTTTAGTGCCATAACAATTTTTACTCAAGCTACAGCGGAAAAGGGTTATACCGCGAATGAAGCGTTCCGAACGATGCTAAGTTTAGAGGGCGAGTGGGTTGGCGAGGCAAGGGTAGTTCCAGTTGGCGGTGATATTGCGGAAGCATCCGTTTCATCAACCTCAGTGTCGTTTAAGGTTATTGGAAACTCTTCTGTGATGCAGACGTTTGCCGCGGGGACGCCCGCAGAAATGGTTAGCATGTATCATCAAAATGGACAGAATGAATTAATCCATACGCATTATTGTGCAATTGGTAATCAGCCCTCTATGACTTTCCGGAGTAGCGATCAGGGCGGTGCCATTGATTTTCAGTTCACCAAGGGAACAAACATGGATGTGAATGTTGACCCGCACGCTCATCATAGTTTTTTTAAGATAATTGACGAAGATACATACGAAAGCCGAACAGAGAATTGGGGTGGTGGTAAGGTAACGTCTTATCGGTACACCGTGATGCAAAGAGTTAAGTAAGACAAGAATGCCTGTTAGGGCTTTAGATAATTAACGGGGAAGCTTCATAACTTTCCCGTTTTTTATTGGAGGAAATATAATATCCAAAATGCTTTTTATAGAGGTTTGTTCTTTGGCCTTATCGCTAAGGCCTAAAACCTAAATTAGATTTCACTCAGGGACTGACTAATGGTAACCATAATTTTGTTGGCTTGTTTACTCTATCTTATTCAACTTATGCTTCATTTTAGGTTTGCTCGGGAAACCACACAGCGCACGAGCGCATTGAAAGCTTTTCAAAACCTAACGGAGTCAATTCCAATTTTCTTCGTCCTTGGCGCGCTGTCTGTCTTTCTCGATGTTGGGAATAACACATTTGTGGGCGCCGCTTGGGTTTTGGTGAGGACAATATTCGTTATCGTCTATGTGAGTGGTGTTGGGAGAAAGCCGATGCTCGAAGATGGTTCTGAATATGAACCTCAGCCGCCAAGGTCCCTGGCTTGGTTAGTTTCGATTTTGCTTCTGGTCTGGATGGCGATTAACGTTTTGACTGTCAATTAGTCTCATTGTTCTCTTCGAAGTTTTGCCGAGCTTGTATTTCCGTGAAATAGTCCGTCCGATGCGTTTGGCTAGAACCAAAATGCCTCTGTGCAGTTAAGATATCGCTTATATTTATATGGTAATAAAATATTAATAGTCAATAAGGACTGCTTTAGTTAAAGCGCCGACGAATTTTTATAGTCAGGCGTTTTTTTAAAAAACCGTTGTGCGACGTCATAAAGTCCTACGTATAGCAGGGAACTTGCCAGGAGGCGTAAGTCGAAGATCATAGCTTCTGGCGTGAACGGCGCGAACCCAGGACCGGACATCACGACAGCCCCGTTAACTGATATATGCCACAAGAGAACACCTCCAAGTGTTGCAGAATACTTGTTAAGTCGGCTTGAAAGTAAGGTGCTGGCTCCAATACAAAAGTAGACAACGGGATAGAAGCTCCCTGACATATAAGCGTCTGTCGCTATCATTATAGAAATAGGAAGCAAGTACTGGACGAATTTATTACTCGTAAGATATGGAAGTAATATTGCGGTCGCTAATACGGGAGTCCAGTTAGCGTCCATGCCGATAAGCCTGCTTCCGATGAGCAAACTGGCTAGGATTAATAATTGCGCCATTTGTAGAGCCCCCTGTTTTACTTTTTGCAAGATTGAGGATTCATTTTAGCACAAATGAGTTAGTTAATCTTTTTTGTGGATGCGGCGCAACTTTACCAAAAAAAAGGGCCCTGAGGCCCTTTTTTCGTAGACTAAGTCCATTACAGCTGGACGCAGTTTATTCCTAGATATCAAACTGCATTCTAGCAAAGACAACTCGTCCCAGTGGATCCTGGAGGCCGCCAATAACACCAGCATATTCAGGAGAGCGTTGCGCCTGTCGATCGAACGCATTTCGCATACCAATACTCACTCCTGCTTCGCTGCCTAGAACTTCTAAGCCCCTATAGGTGTAAGTAAGGTCCATGTCCGTCCAGGCCTTAACACCAGTAGTTCTCATACCACCTGGGCGAAAGTAATTAGCGAAGTTATCGAGGTGTGTGAACAACGGTCCGTCGTAAGGCATGTCGTCAATATAATGGACAGTGCTTGTTACGGCATGGTTTCCATTTAACCAGACAGCGCGGAGGTTTGCCTTTATCTGAGGCAGCTCTGGAGCCGCACCAGTAGTGTCATTATATTTGCCAGCACCTTCAATCGTCGGCCTTGTGGCGTCAACTTGATACATGAACGAGTCAATGTAGGTTGCTTGCAGATTGAACCTCAAGTTACCGAGATTTCCAAGATCCAAGCGATAGTTTCCCTGCAAGTCGTATGCAGTTATGTCTACGCTCGTCGCATTAGCAAATCCGATTCCCATTTGAAGGATCGTCGACAAGTCGCTTGGGTCCCGAACGGTACGAGGGTCTCCGAGGCCACTTGCAACCCAGGCAGCGAGCTGATCAGCGCTCGGCTTTTCACCTAGGCGACCAAGACCGGTAAATCCAGACCAGTCCTTAAACGCCTGAAACTCGATGTCATTGCCCTGCTGAGTAGTAGAGCTAATGATTCGGTTTACAAACTCGGTGTTGTTCCAAGTCATGTGTAGATCCCAATCCTCAAAGACTAGATCGAAACCGGCCGATGATGTTTGCGCTGTTTCGTTGCTTAGATATGGGTTACCGCCACGACAAGTCGTAGTGAATCCGCTGAAGTCTGAAAAGTTATCAGTCACGTCTTGAAGACCACATGCGACCGGGTCATAGAGTTCTTGAAGGCTCGGCGCAATAAACGCATCACCCATTGTGCCCCGCAGAGTGAGCCAGTCGGTTGGCGCGTAAGTAATACCATACTTCGGGTCTGTCGATGTCTGCCCGGTACTGAATTCCTCACGGCGAACAGCAAGCTCGATCTCTAAGTTACTTAGGAGCGGGACTGCAAGTTCCATAAACATCGCGTCGACTTCTCTGTTGCCAGCGGTAATTACTTCTGGTGCCGTTCCGCCGATCCAAGTATCTCCTGAAAGTTCAACCGCAGAAGGTGTGTTTCGATAGAACTCTTCTCGGTATTGATACCCGACCGCGGCTCCTATGGGTCCGCCAGGGAGTTCAAAGCCGAATAATGGAACTTCACCATTAAATACTAGGTCTAAGACGTTGAGGTCATTGTAGTTGAGTTCTGCATCGCGAGCAGCGATAGCATTCATAACGTGAATGCTCGATAAGTTCGACGCATCTGTTACAAAGAACGGGTTATAGCAGGCATCTCTATCATTGACGACGTCGCAAGCCAATCCTTTTTTCATCTCCTCAATGTCGTAGTTTTGGTTGGACATGAAGGTAAAGTCTCGCTTGTTCAGCGTGTAAGATGCTTGACCCTCCCAGCCTTCGATAAAGGGAACCGTGAAGCTGGCGTCGACACTAAAGCGCGAGATCCTGTCGACGCTGTCCGCTAGGTTATCAAAGTCAGGCGCGTGACCAACAGGCAAGACATTGGTCTTGTTTATCGGACGAAGTGTTCTCGGGCGCACGTCTTCCATTAACGGGATACCATTGGCGGTTGTGCCGGCGATTAGATAGTCCATCATTCCGTCGTTGTTGCCGTCCAATGTGCCTCGGTCTGGAATTCCATCACCGTTAGCGTCAACTCCGTATAGTTGGTTGCCATTGGCGTCCATTGCCTTAAACGGATTACCGGGGAGCTCGCCTCTGATTGAACCGAGTTCCGCGATTCTTGAGTTACCTGGGTTTGATGTTGATGTGTAAGTCCTTTCTGCTAGTCGAGTCATAAAGCCTTGCACGTTTAGGGTGAGGTCATCGCTGACATCCCAAGTTGCATTTGCAAAGAACTGGTTGGTTTCAGTTGGCTCTCGATAACTTCGTGAATCACCAAAGTCGAAGAAGCAGCTGGTGCCTAACTTCATTCCGTAAGGGCTAGCTACCGTATCGCGTTGGTAGAAATCTCTTTCTGATGCCGGAGCACAAGCTGGGTCCGGCGTCCTCACATCCTTACCTGTGTATGCGCCATCTTCGTCACGGCCGGGTACATACCAGTTTCCAGGCGCGTTGGAAGATACAGTAAGACCTGAGTTAGCGAGCAATGGCCGCTCGTCCCAACCAAGACGGCTGTTTGCGCGGAACTGACCGGCAAGCACAACGTCTAAGTCGCCGATGTCTCCGCCCCAAAGGAACTGCGCTGAGTGCTCATCGTAATCTCCAGATGAATCTTGCTCAACGTAAGTTTCGACTCTTAAGCCATCATACGACTTATAAGGAACGAAGTTTACAACCCCAGCTACCGCCTCGTTACCGTATAGGGCCGCAGCACCGTCAGCCACGATGTCCATTCGTTGGATCGCGATCGTTGGGATTAATGCGTTAACGTTTTGGTTAGCTAATCGCTTACCGTCTAATAATGTTAGCGTTGATCTTGGACCAAGTCCGCGCAAGTCGATGGTTGATGAACGCGAATCTGTGCCTTGAATCGTGTTAGTAATGGCTGAGGAAGCACCGTTTACAAATGAAAGGTTTTGAATAACCTCACCAAGGTTCATTGTGCCTTCAGCTTCAAGGTCTTCAGCACTGAGCTGAGTAACTTGCGACGCAGCTGTGAAACCCTCACTTCGTCGGATAAAAGAACCTGTTACCACAACCTCTTCTACGGTTTGTTCTTGCGCAAGCGATGTTTGTGATAGCTGAGCCACCGATAAAGATATTGCGGCACATAGCAAGCTTCGCTTATAGACAGTAGGAATCTGCATAAAAACTCTCTCCGATTTTATTAGTTTAATACTTA
>PAEL01000091.1 GCA_002700775.1 Gammaproteobacteria bacterium
AAAGGCCAAGGGTTATCTGAGGCTCTTTCGAAGGGAGGTTTTTCCATTATTTCGAAATTTACCAGCGATTGGCACCCGTGTCTTAATGAGGTGCCGATGCAATCTGTCCCGGTATCTCCACCACCAATTACGATAACTTTTTTATTTGCTGCTGAAATATACTGTTTATCTCGTAAATTCGAGTTAAGGAGGCTTTGAGTATTTTTCGATAGAAAATCCATCGCAAAATAAATACCGTCTCCCTCTCTGTTGGGGATGTTTAAGTTTCGTGGCGTTGTAGCGCCTGTTGCAAGCAAAAGAGCATCACATTGACTTAATAGTTGAGAAGGTTCAATACCGTTTTCACCTTCGCCGCCGACGTCCGAATTTGTGCAAAATTTTATTCCTTCTTCCTCTAAAATTTTTACACGCCTATCAACAACATCCTTCTCAAGTTTCATGTTTGGAATGCCATACATCAGGAGCCCGCCTATTCGGTCATCTCGTTCGTAAACTGTGACCGTGTGGCCAGCCTGATTGAGCTGAGCTGCTGCAGCTAATCCAGCAGGCCCCGACCCAACGATAGCGACTTTTCTTCCGCTGCGTGTTGCTGGGGGTTTGGCAACAACCCAGCCTTCTTCAAATCCTTTATCAATAATGGAGCATTCGATGTTTTTAATAGTGACCGCTGGATCATTGACTCCTAATACACAGGCTCCTTCGCATGGTGCTGGGCAGACTCGCCCCGTAAACTCCGGGAAATTGTTTGTTTTGTGCAACCGATCGAGGGCTTCCTCCCAACGATCATTGTAAATAAGATCGTTCCATTCGGGTATTAAATTATAGACGGGACAGCCGTTATCAGACTGGCAGAATGGCACGCCGCAATCCATACACCTCGCCCCTTGCAAGCTTAACTGCTTATCTTCATGAGGGGTATAAATCTCCTTATAGTCGATAAGACGCTCGGCCGCGTTGCGATAAGGTATCGTTTGGCGGGTATACTCTTTAAAACCGGTTGGCTTGCCCATTGTTTTTCCTAACCAAAATGCTGTGAATTATAATTATATTAACGTTCGATTTTTCAACCAATCATTCCGTATCAAGCAACCTTCGAGGTTCTCTCAGCTAATACCCGTTTGTAGTCAATCGGCATGACTTTGACAAAGCTCTTTAATGTGGATTTCCAGTTTTCTAAAATCGTTGCTGCGACTGGCGAACCTGTGTGGACAGAATGGCTTTTTATTAAGGTAAGTAAGTTCTCAGCGTCCTTAAGATCTTCAACTTGCTCAAGTAAAAAAGTATCCATATTGCACTTGGCCTTAAATTGTTGCTCTGGATCATAAACATATGCAATTCCGCCACTCATCCCAGCACCAAAATTACGGCCTGTATCACCGAGAATTACAACCGTTCCTCCAGTCATGTATTCACAACCGTGATCGCCAACTCCTTCAACGACTGCAGTAGCCCCACTGTTACGCACAGCAAACCTTTCAGCAACTATTCCTCGTATAAACGCAAAACCCCCAGTAGCTCCATACAAATTAACGTTTCCGGCGATGACATTCTCTTCGGCCTTGAACTTACTGTTTTTTGGTGGATAAATAATTATTTTACCACCTGATAATCCTTTCCCGACGAAATCATTGGCGTCACCTTCTAAAGTTAGGGTAACGCCTTTAGCGAGCCATGCTCCAAAGCTTTGACCCGCCGAACCTTTCAGTGAAATATTGATGGTATCGTGAGGTAACATCGCGGCTTTCCAACGCTTTGTTACTTCATTTGACAACATTGTTCCGACGACGCGATTAGTGTTGATTATTTCTGATGTTATAAAAACTTTATTCCCTGTCTCTATGGCGTCTTTTGCTTCCGCAATTAATTTATTATCGAGAGCATTTTCCAGACCGTGATCCTGATCTATCGTTTTGTAGAAATCTGTGTTTTCAAAAATAACTTTGGCAGGTTCAAGGATTGGTGATAGATCTAAGCCGTCTGCTTTCCAATGTTTCACGGCTTTTTTAGTATCGAGAAGGTCAACTCGGCCAATCATATCCTTGACTGAGGAAATACCCAGGCTCGCCATAATGCCTCTAAGCTCTTCTGCTACCATAAACAAATAATTAGTCACGTGCTCTGGCTTGCCTTTGAATTTTTTACGAAGTTCTGGGTCCTGTGTGGCGATGCCTACAGGGCACGTATTTAAGTGGCACTTTCGCATCATGATGCAGCCCATCGAGATAAGAGGTGCGGTAGAAAAACCAAATTCTTCTGCACCAAGAAGCGCGGCGATGGCGATATCTCGACCTGTTTTGAGTTGACCATCCGTCTGCAGGGTTACGCGAGACCGTAAATTATTCATCACCAGGGTTTGGTGCGTTTCTGCTATTCCTAATTCCCACGGTAATCCTGCATGCTTAATTGATGTTAAAGGTGATGCCCCTGTGCCGCCGTCATGACCGGAAATAACTAAATGATCTGTTTTAGCTTTTGTTACGCCTGCGGCGATCGTACCGACACCAATTTCAGAGACTAGTTTTACGCTAATACGCGCATCCCGATTGGCATTTTTTAAATCATGAATAAGTTGAGCAATATCTTCAATCGAGTAAATATCATGATGGGGAGGCGGGCTTATCAAGCCAACGCCCGGAGTGGAGTGACGTATGCTCGCAATATACTCGTCAACTTTCCCCCCTGGAAGTTCTCCTCCCTCGCCTGGTTTAGCCCCTTGCGCTATTTTAATTTGCAGTTCATCGGCGTTTGTTAGGTACCAAGCAGTTACTCCAAAGCGTCCCGAAGCCACTTGCTTGATCGCAGAGCGTTTTGAATCTCCGTTATCCATTGTTTTAAATCTATAGGGGTCCTCGCCTCCTTCACCAGTATTTGATTTGCCTCCTATTCTATTCATCGCTATTGCGAGCGCTTCATGGCTTTCTTGTGATATGGACCCAAGGCTCATCGCTCCAGTAGCGAATCGTTTTACTATCTCGCTCGCCGGTTCAACTTCTTCAATGGGAATAGCAAGCGTTGACTCCGTTTTGAAATCGAGCAGTCCCCGCAATGTACATCGGCGCGTGCTGTTTTCATTAGTATTTTTTGCAAAAGCATCATAGGCAGCTGTGCTATTGTTTCTTGCAGCAATTTGTAAGTTATGTATTGAGTCAGGGTTCCACATGTGCGCGTCTCCGCCAACGCGCCAATGGAAATCTCCCGGGTTACTGAGAGTTGGTATTAACTTGTGTTCTTGCGTTGGAAATCCTAATGCGTGGCGTCGGAGAGTTTCTTCAATAAGAGTGGGAAAACTTACTCCTTGAACGCGGCTGGCAGTGCCCGTAAAGCACCGCGTAACTATATCTTCCGCAAGCCCAACTGCTTCAAAAATTTGTGCGCCTTTGTAGGACTGCAGTGTTGAAATTCCCATCTTGGCCATTACTTTTAGCATTCCTTTTGCGATGCTTTTTTTGTAACTAGCAATTAGTACCTCTTCAGTTTCGGCATTTTTACTTATTAGACCGTCCTTGTTAGCTTGCCAAAGTGATTCAAAAGCAAGGTAGGGGTTGATCGCGTCCGCGCCATAACCAATCAACAAGCAATGGTGGTGAACTTCTCTGGCCTCACCTGTTTCGATGACGATACCAATGCTCGCTCGTTTCTGAGACTGGGTTAAGTGATGGTGAACAGTCCCGCAAGCGAGTAGTGCACTGATCGGCACGCGTGATTGGGATGTGGCCCGATCGCTTAAGATAATCATTCCGGCTTTGCTATCAATTGCAGAATCTGCTTCATTACAAATTCTGTCTAAAGTTCTCATAAACCCGTCGGGATCGGTTTTATCAAATGTCAGATCAATGGTTTGGGATGTCAGGTTACTATTTTCATTGCATCGGATAGCTTCGAGTTGGGCGTTGGATAATATAGGGTGCGAGAGGCTAAGTCTTTTTGCTTGACTGGCGCTTGTCTCTAACATGTTGCCTTCAGGACCAATGAAATATTCTAATGACATCACCACCTCTTCCCGAATGGAGTCAATAGGGGGATTAGTCACTTGCGCAAAAAGCTGTTTGAAATAGTCATAAATCATTCGCGGTTTATCAGAAAGGCACGCTAATGCTGAGTCGTTACCCATTGATCCAAGCGGGTCTCTTGCCTCTGTAATCAGAGGTATCAACATGAATTCCATAGTTTCTGTGGTGTAACCGAACGAACGCATTCTCTTAATCAGATTCTCGGAATCTAAGCTGAAAGTTTGTTCAGAAATTTTTGGTGCGATACTCGCTAAGGTTATTTTTTCCGCTTCTAACCAATCTCCGTAGGGATTTTGATTACTAACAGACTGTTTGATTTCCGCGTCTGGAATTAGTCTGCCTTGCTCAAAGTCTAATAAAAACATTTTGCCCGGTTGTAGACGACCTTTGAAAAGGATATGGGCAGGATCAACTGGCACAACGCCGACTTCAGACGCCATTATTACCCTATCATCTGTTGTAACATAGTATCGGCTTGGTCTTAAACCGTTTCGATCGAGAACAGCGCCCAAATGATCGCCATCTGTAAACACAATTGAAGCCGGTCCATCCCAGGGCTCCATGACGGCAGAATTAAACTCATAGAAGTCTCGTTTTTTCTGATCCATTTCCTGATCGGCTTGCCACGCTTCTGGAATCATCATCATCATTGATTCTTGCAAAGATCTCCCAGACATAATCATAAACTCAAGAACCGAATCGAAGCATCCGGAATCTGAGCAATCAGATTCTATTATTGGAAAAAGCTCATTGAGCTTGTCCCCATATACCGAGGTTTCGGCTTGACCTTGCCGAGCAATCATTGCGTTGACGTTGCCCCGTAACGTATTTATTTCGCCGTTATGACTCATAAATCTGTTTGGTTGCGCTCTGTCCCACGACGGAAAGGTGTTTGTACTAAATCGAGAGTGCACCATAGCCAAATGCGTTTCGAATGCAGGGTCGACTAAATCCGGGAAAAATGGAAAAAGTTGGGCGGGCGTTAACATTCCCTTGTAGACAATAATCTTTGAGGACAGACTGCAAGCGTACAACATTTTCGCTTGTGTCAGATTTTTATCGGTTCGTAGGATGTTGCTAAAACGCTTTCTAATAATATACAGCTTGCGTTCAAATTCCTGCTGAGTGATTCCTTCAGCCGAGCCAACGAAGAGTTGGCTTATCTTTGGTTGTGCAGTCAGAGCGGCAGGCCCGATGTTGGCGCCTGTCGGATCGGTTGGAATGTCTCCCCAGCCAATAAATTCTTGGCCCTCTTCGGTGATGATTTTTTCGATAGAAGTTTGACACTTAATCTGCTCATCCAAAAGCTGAGGCAGGAAAATATTTCCGACGGCAAATTTTCCCGACTTCGGGAGCGGTTTCTGAAAGTGCTCAAATGCAATCTTTTTAAAAAATTGCTGGGGGATAGCCATGAGAATGCCCGCACCATCGCCAGTATTTGCCTCAAAACCACAACCGCCTCTGTGGTCCATTCGAGAGTTCAGGTGATAAGCATCGAGCATTATTTGATGACTCGGCTCCCCTTTGATGTGTGCAACGAACCCGACGCCACATGAGTCTTTTTCCATTGCTGGATCATATAGTCCAACTTTTTTTGGAAAGCCAAATTTCAAAGGTGTCTGGATTTTTTTGCTCATTAAACTTTTCTCATACGAATTACAGGCAATTAACAGGAATCGCTTCCGCAGTTTAAGGCCCGATTTTGATCAATCGGTTACAAAAGCGATTATACAATATAGGATAAACGACGATCTTGTAGAACGGCTATCCAGACCACGCTTTTCGACTAAAAAGTCTGGAGCAAAACAAAAAGCGGTGTTTAACAATAACATTGCCCAGATCAAAGTCAAGATTACGAAAAAAGCGTTTGAATAATTCAAAAATATTGACAATATAGTGTCGTTAATCAATAACGCGTGTTCACGGGTGATCCGTAGCATGGTGGGAACGCTATTCAGGAGGGTCTCAATTGTTCCCATTTCCGCTGATACATTCGGTTCGAGCGATGGCTGTCGCAATTATTTATTCAAGTTTACTCTGTGAACTTAAACGGAAGGCCACTTGGAATTTTTGCTAGACATGCGACTTTTCTGTGGCTTGCTATATCTGCAGGAGTGCTTTAATCTGGATTCTGTGTATTGATGGGCGTTATTTTCTTCTACTAGCTGCCGATAACTCGGTAGGAATAAAAAGTGCATCTTGCACCACTAACAGAAGTGTAATGCAAATGAGAATCATTATCAATAGAATTTAAAAAATTTTTACTTTATTGAATTGAACGTCCGGCAATAAAATTAAAAGATGGAGGCGAATGTAAATCGTGAAATTAAACCTTACTCGAAGACGCTTTATAAAGGGTGTGATTGCCTCGGGAGCTGCGGCAAGTTCAACATCGCTTTGGTATGCCGCAAACGGCGCAGCACGGCCTCCGGGCGCAGTAGAGCGATTAGTCAGGCTCAATGTTAATGGACAAACGCGGACTGTGGACGTTGCTCCACAGGAGACCTTGGCGTCGACGTTGCGCTACAAGCTGGGCCTTACTGGCACTAAGTTAGGATGCAATCGAGGAGAATGCGGTGCTTGCACTGTCGTTGTAGATGACATCGGGACTTACGCTTGTTCGGTTTTAACACATTCCGTTAAAGGAGCGAAGGTCGAAACTGTCGAGGGCCTAGAATCGCCCAACGGTGATTTGCATCCAGTCCAACAAGCGTTCGTCGAGGAGCTTTCGCCGCAATGTGGGTACTGCACCCCCGGGCAAATTATGTCGGCTGTTGCACTACTTCGTGCTAACCCAAATCCCACGAGAGAAGAGGCGCGCTGGGGTCTGTCTGGCAATATATGCCGCTGCGGATCGTATGACTCTTACCTCGATGGCGTAATGCGCGCCGCAGAAATAGGATAATTACTATGACTTATATGCATATTGGTAAGAATTTCGTTCCTCCTGATGTTGCAGGAAAGGTTACCGGCCGAATAAAGTACGCTGAAGACTATACTAGAGAGGGCATGGTATATGCCCGGTTATTGACGAGCCCGGTCCCTCATGCCCGCGTTATAAGTATTGACGCGTCAGAGGCATTGGCAATGGATGGCGTTTTTGGGCTCTTGACCGCAGACGACGTTTATCCGGATGGAGAGACAGCGAGCGTCGGATTAAAGATCTTGACTAACGAGCCAACCCTCGTCGGTGAGCCTATTTTGGCTTTGGCTGCTGTTGACGAAAAAACAGCCGAATCTGCTATCGCAAAAATAGCAGTTACGTTTGAACGCTTGCCTTTTGTCCTTGACCCTCTCGACTCATTGACCGAGGGAGGCCCAGACGCTTACTCCGGGGGAAACACCTTCGTTTTCAGGCAAGGCTTTGCCTCAGAGAAATGGAGTGTGGATCAAGTTGCTAGTTTTCGAGCTGGAAACGAGCCAAACGCCGAGCCACAGCAAACGTTTGCTTATGGGGATCTTGAAAAGTCTTTTGCCGAATCTTCATTCGTTTACGAAAGCACCTTTACCACTGCTGGGTATCCTCATCACTCGATGGAGCCTCGAAGTGCTATGGCGTATTGGGAGAATGGAAAATTGTATCTCCATGGCACGTCCCAAAGCTTAACGGCACTTGCCGATGGAATGGCATCTATCGTCGGCGTTCCTCCAGAAGATTTTGTCTTTATCAATCAGGCGACTGGCGGAGGGTTTGGACAAAGAGCGAGGGCAAATAGCATCCCTAGCATGGCGATTCCGGCAAAATTGTCGCAGAAAATAAATCGACCGGTGATGATGAGAATCACTCGGGAAGAGGAATTCACTATCGGTGGAGCGCGGCAAGGATTCCAGGGCTGGATCAAAGTAGGTTTCAAGTCAGATGGTGTAATGGCCGCTGCTGACCTCTACATCATTTCAGATAATGGGGGGAAAGGCGGAGGAGCAGACGCATTTTCTGCCGCTGATGCAATAAGCATACTTTATCAGACAGAGGCTGTGCGGTTCAGAGGAACATCGATCGGGAGCAATACGGGGCATCGAGGAGCTCAAAGGGGTCCGGGTCAGAATCAAATAGCTCCGATTATATCGCCAATTCTTGACAGAGCAGCAGCGGAATTGGGAATCGATCGGCTTGAGATAAGGAAAATCAACACTCCTAAGAATGGCGACGTTGGTGGTCCTCAAAGAACACCTTTCACCAGCGCCTACATGCCTGAAGCGCTCGAGATGGGTGCGGAGATGTTTAATTATTCAGACCGCATTCAAAGATCGAGGCAGCGGAAAGGGACAAAGGTAACCGGCATCGGTGTCGGTCAGGGATACCATAATGCTGGTCGAAGTGGAATGGATGGAATTGTCAGGTTGATGGCTGATGGACGGCTTCAAGTTCATAATGGCGTCGGTAATTTAGGGACATACTCTTTCGCGTCGACTTCGCGAGCTGCGGCAGAGGTCTTGCAAATCCCTTGGGAGCGCGTTGATATCATAACCGGGCGAACGGACCGCCATTTACCTATTACTTCTCCGCAAGATGGTAGTAACTCTATCTTTACAAATACTCGAACAAATTTTGGAGCAGCCCAGGACCTCCTCGCTAAGATGAAAGAAATAGCGGCGATGGACTTGGGGGGAGATATATCTGATTACGAAGTGGGCGGCGAGCGGATTTTTAAAATTTCTGACGAGACTGTTGCGATGAGCTTCGCAGAGATCGCTCAGCGAGGTATCGAGTTAGGTGGAAAGTTTACGGGCGAGTCTGAGTTGCCTGAGGAGCTCAATGATTTCACAAAGCTTTCTGTCTCACGCCTAGCTGGTCAAGCTTTGATGGGCATTTTCCATGACTCTAGGCATAGTAATAATCCGCCCGGGTTCACGGCTACTTTTACTGAGATCGAGCTTGATACTGAGACCGGCAAGTACGAAATCATAGATATGGTGACAATTGGCGATTGTGGAACAGTCGTTCACCCTCAAGGTTTGAAGAATCAATTGGTAGGGGGAGCGGTTTGGGGAATCGGATTGTCTGGGGATGAGCGTCATTTGTACGATCCACAGAATGGTTTGCCGGCCAGCACAGGCTATTGGCAGAGTAAAGTGCCAACAATGTTGGATACTCCTGCAAAAATTCAGACTGGTTGGGTCGACCTCCCAGATCCTGAAAACCCGGTCGGTGCCCGCGGGATTGGAGAGCCCGCGATGGGAGGTGTTTCAGCA